>JALEGE010000205.1 GCA_022760335.1 Hyphomonadaceae bacterium | reverse complement strand
GCGTGTCGCTGACGGTTGAGGAAATGCTCGACAATCCAGAAGCCGCCGAAGCAGAGCTTGCTGAAACCGTTGCGGCTGCCACTGCAGATGGCGAGCCTTCCGAATCTGACGGCGAGGCTGAAGCCTCCGAAGATGGTGCACCCCGCAAACGTCGCCGACGCCGTCGGGGCGGACGCGGCCGGCGCAAGTCTGGCGGCGAGGACAGTTCAGCTGAAACCACGAACGAAACCGAGGCGGACACTGAAGCTCAGACCGTGGCCGATGGGCAGAACGATGAGGCACCGCAAAATGCTTCAGCCGGAACGGCAGAGCCGGCTGAGGCTGATGTCAGTGAGTCTGAAACGGATGAAGCCGTGCCCGAATCCAATGTCACTGAAGCCGATGTGCAAACACCTGAAGTGACAGAACCGCCCGCTGCGGAACCGGTCAGTACGCAAGAAACTGCGCCAGAGCCGGAGCCTGCCCCCGTCGCCGAAACTGAACCGGAAACGCTGCCGGACCCAGAACCGGAAGCAACGCCGGAACCGGAAATCAGCACAGAACCAGAGGTTGAGCCGGAGCCGGAGAAAAAGCCCCGCCGCATGGGCTGGTGGAGCCGCAAGCGGGCCTGATGTGATATTCATGCGGGGCGCTGGTTGCTGGCGCCCCGCAATATTACCCCCGCCCGATGCGGGCGCGGGCAATGCGGTCGGCAATGATATTGGTCGGCACATCCTCGCTGAGCGCGGTGTCCATGACCTGCTCCAGGGTCGCGATCAACGCATCGAGCTTGCCATCCACCCAGTCGCGGCTGTAGTCGCCACGAATTTCCGAGGCCACATTGATGATGCCGCCGCCATTGATGACATAATCAGGCGCATAGAGGATGCCTTTGCGGCGCAGGAGTTCGCCCATTTCCGGGATGATCAGCTGATTGTTCGCCCCGCCAGCGATGACCTTGGCCTTCAATTGATCCAGCGTGGTTTCATTGATGACCGCGCCCAGCGCGTTGGGCGAGAAAATGTCCACATCCTGCTCATAGATTTCATCCGGCTGGACAATTACCGCGCCGGTTGTCTTGGCCACTTCGGTAAGCGCTTCACGATCCACATCGCAAATGATCAGTTTCGCACCCGCCTGGGCAAGATGGGTGCATAAATGTCCGCCAACTGAGCCGACGCCCTGCACGGCAACCTTTCGATCGGTCAGATCATCGCTGCCAAAGGCCCGCGCTGCCGCCGCCTTCAGGCCATGAAAGACGCCGAGCGCGGTAACTGGCGAAGGGTCGCCGCTGGCATCCTCCCGGCCGGCCGCATAGCGCGTTTCCTCACCGGCGATCTGGATATCCGCGACATCGATGCCAACATCCTCGGCGGTGTAATATTTGCCCTGGAGACTCTCCACCGCACGACCAAACGCGCGAAACAGGTCCGGCGTCTTGTCCGTATGGCTATTGCCCCAGATCACCGCCTTGCCTCCGCCCAACTCAAGACCGGCCATGGCGTTCTTGTAGCTCATGCCCTGCGACAGGCGCAGCGCATCGGTCAGCATCTGCGCGCCGGTCTCATAATTCCACATGCGGCATCCACCAGCGGACGGACCAAGATGGGTCGAGTGAATGGCAATGATGCAGCGCAGCCCCGTCGCCTCGTCGAAAAAGACGTGTACGCCCTCATGAGCGTCGAAAGAGGGATGGTCGAACATGGGCTGCACTTTCCGGCAATTATGGCGGGATCAAGTGTGCCGCTTAACGCCCCCGCCCCGGCCCGGTCAATCCACGAGACGCTTGTCAAACATGGCCTGGGCCGCAATCGTTACGTCAAAAGACGGGAGGAAACATATCATGACTGCATCCACGATTGCCGAACTGGAGGCGCGCGCCAAGGCAGTAATCCCCGGCGGCATGTATGGTCACCAGTCGGTGAAAATGGTCGCGCCGGGCACGCCGCAATTCTTCACGCGCGCAGACGGGGCCTATCTGTGGGATGCAGAGGGCAGGCAGTATCTCGACCTGATGTGCGGCTATGGCCCGCAGCTCTTCGGCTATCGCAACCGCGAGATCGATGCGGCCTATTGCGAGCAACTCTCGAAGATCGATACTGCCACGGGCCCTGCTCCTGTCATGGTGGAACTGGCCGAAGCGCTGACCGCGCAGATCAGCCATGGCGACTGGGCGATGTTCTGCAAGAATGGCACGGATGCCACCACCATGGCGCTGATGGTGGCGCGCGCCCATCGCGGGGCGAAGAAACTGCTGGTCGCCACTGGCGCCTATCATGGCTCGGCGCCCTGGTGCACGCCCATGCCCGCCGGCACACTGGCCGAAGACCGGGCGCACATGATCCAGTATACCTATAATGATATCGCCAGCCTCGAGGCTGCGGCAGAGGCGGCCGGCGAAGATCTGGCCGGCATCTTCGCCTCGCCGTTCAAGCATGATGTTCTGGTCGATCAGGAACTGCCTGACCCGGCCTATGCCAGGCGCGCGCGTGAGCTGTGCGATGCCGCCGGGGCGTTGCTTATCGTGGATGATATCAGAGCCGGCTTCCGACTGGCGCGCGATTGCAGCTGGACCGGGCTCGGTATCGCGCCGGACCTGTCTTGCTGGGGCAAGGCGCTGGCCAATGGCCATCCGATCTCTGCGCTGGTCGGCTCGGAGATCGCGCGCAACGCCGCCACGCAGATCTATGCGACAGGCTCATTCTGGTTCTCGGCCGCGCCGATGGCCGCTTCGCTGGCGACGCTGAAGCTGATCCGCGAGACCAATTATCTGGAACACACTGAAAGGTTGGGCGAAATTTTGCGCACAGGCCTTGCGGAGATCAGCACGGAAGCCGGCCTGAATATCAGCCAGACCGGGCCGGTACAGATGCCGCTGATCATGTTCAACGACGAGACTGGCGCGCGTGACATGGGGATCGGCATGCAGATCTCGGCCGGCATGGTTTCCAGAGGCATCTATTTTCACCCCTGGCACAACATGTTCCTCAGCGCGGCCATGACGGAAGAGGACATCGCAGATGTGCTGGACGCCGCGCGCGGGGTGATCAAGGCGCTCTAACCGGAGTGGGCGTCCAATGCCCAAGGGATAGACGGGGCGCCACTGGGCAATTCGGCTTCGGGATCACGCAGGAAAGCCATCATATCAGCCCAGACGGTTTCAGCCTGCAGGTCGCGCAACAGCATGTGATAGCCATTCTCGTAAAACACAGTACGGGCATGCGGTGGGAACGCCTGCGCCGTGCGGGCCATGGCGGCTTGCGGGATGACGATATCCTTCGCGCCATAGGTGATGAGGATCGGGACTGAGTCCGGAATTCTGCCGACCCGGTCATGGGCTGTTTCCATCAGGGTCACGACGCCATGAACCTGATCGACACGGTTGGCACGCGTCATATTGGGATTGGCCCAGATATGGCGCAGCATCTCGATATTGTCGGTCGGTTCGATGCGGATAAAGCGCGGATTGGGTTTGACCACCCAGCCAGGGCGCACGCGCGAGGAGATCCACAGGCTGGCCTTGTAGGACATGGGCAGCGCGCCCCAGCCGCGAAACCCCGGGCCGGAGAGCACAAGAAGATCCGCAGCGGGCACATCCTTGCTGCCAAAGGCCGAGGCCGCCACGGCCCCACCCATGGAAATACCGACGACGGCGATCTTCGCCTCCGGATGGCGGATGCGGGCGATGCGAACGGCCGTGCGCAGATCCTCGCGCATCAGCTCTTCCTGTGGCCAGATGCCCTTATTCGGCGAGCGTCCAAAGCCGCGCTGGTCATAAGCATAAGTCGTCACGCCCTGCTCGGCCCACCAGGGCGCAGCCAGGTAGAAGGCCTCCGCCCAGTCATTCATGCCGTGCAGGCCGACAATCACAATCTCGGGCTCACCCTCGGCCTGCCAGACGGTCAGGCCCAGCGCGGCACCGTCAAAGCTGATGAAGCGTTCGGCCTCAACATCGAAGTGCGGCGGTTCAGGCATGGCGAGCTCCAATCGGCCTTGTGTGACGGGGGTGCAGCCAGGGATCGGCAGCGCCAGAAGTACCATCAAAGACAGGAGCGTACCGAGGCTTGCAAGGCCGGCAAGACCTCGCTTTCGAACCAGGGATTTGCCTTGAGCCATCCATTGTTCCTCCAGCTAGGATGCGGTGTCGTAAAGATGTGCTCCGCAGCATAGTCCTGCCAGTGGGCAACGGTTTCGCGTAGGGACTTTTTAGCCCGCGCACCCAAGTGCCATTTCTGAGCATAGCTGCCGACCAGCAGGGTGACCTTGATATTGGGCAAGCGCGCAAGCAGGCCGGCGCGCCACTCTTTCGCGCAGCGCTTCATTGGCGGGATATCCCCGCCATTCCTGTCATAGCCGGGAAAGCAAAATCCCATGGGCGCCAAGGCAATGCGGGTGGGATCATAGAATTCCTCATCGCTTACGCCCATCCATGCGCGCAGACGCACGCCGGAAGGGTCGTTGAACGGCTTGCCGGTGGTGTCGGCGAGATTGCCCGGCGCCTGGCCAACCACCAGGATACGTGCCTCCCGATGCACCTGCAGGATCGGGTTGGGCCGGTTCGGCATATCTTCTGCGCACAGCCTGCAAGCGCGAATTCGCGCGGCATAGGTCTGGAGATCGGCATCAGCGAGACTAGATGTCATGATAGAAATCAGTTTGACCTCAGGAGATGGGCCATGTCCAACACGCCTTCCAGCAATGACGATGAGATGACCTCAATTTCACCGGCCTGTAAGCAGATCGAACTGATTATCACTCCACGCATGCGCGATCTGGACGGGGGCATGACGGTTCGGCGCGTCCTGCCCTTTCACAAGAAGCGGATGGTGGGGCCATTCATCTTCTTCGATCATTTCGGACCGGCCGTCTATGCGCCTGGCGAGGGATTGGATGTCCGCTCACACCCGCATATTGGCCTCTCGACGGTAACCTATCTGTTCGATGGTGCCATCGCCCACAAGGATACTGTCGGCAACGATCTGGTCATCCGCCCCGGCGCTGTGAACTGGATGACCGCCGGCAAGGGCATTGTACATTCAGAACGCACCCCACCAGAGGAACGTGCACAAGGGCAGACCATGCATGGAATTCAGGTCTGGGTGGCTCTGCCTGTCGCGCATGAGGAGACCGAACCGGCCTTTATCCATCATCCCGCTAGCACGCTCCCCGTGTTCGAGCTTGGCGGCGCGCAAATGCGCCTGATCGCGGGCAAAGCCTGGGGCCATGCCTCGCCAGTCTCATTCCCGCATCCGATCTGGTATCTCGCTGGCGAGGCGCCCGACGGGGCCAGTTTCGAGATCCCGGCCAACGCCGCGCCTGAGCGCGCAGTCTATGTCGCCAAGGGAAAAATCCAGGTTGGGACAGAACACTTGGAGGAAGGCGCCATGGCGGTACTGGCGGCAGATTGCGATGTGCCGATTGTGGCCGAGCCCGGCGCATTGTTCATGCTCGCCGGCGGCGCAGAACTCCCGGAAAAGCGTACAATTTACTGGAACCTCGTCTCGTCAGACACCGCTCGGATCGAGCAGGCCAAAACCGACTGGCAGACAAGCATTGACGGTGGCTTTGACGGCACGCCGTTTACCTTGCCGGAAGGCGAGACGGATTGGATTCCGTTGCCTGATTAGCGCCACTGCACATCCGTGACCGGCCATTGCGGGTTGAACTGGCCCCAATCGGGAAAATAGAGATAGACCTGTTTCTGGATCAGATCGACGCGCATGCGTGCGCCGCGGCCATCATCGGTCAGCTCCATGAAATGCTGGTCTTCATGCACTTTGGTCCAGACATAGCTGCGCTGGCCGGTCGCGATATCCACTTCCACCCAGGTTTCCGATGGGCCAGCCGTATTGCGCTCAAAGCGCAGCCCATCGCCAAAGACAAAGGCGTGCGCGCGCGAGATGCGTGGCACCTGGCCGCTCTGGGTCGAGGCTGAGGCCAGGTCTGCACGAGGGCGCAATTCGCCACCCATCATCTGCTTGAACTGGCGCATATAAATGTCGATGGAGTACTGAGTGTCGGACCCAACCTCGACCATATAGACTGACCAGTCGTCACGTCCGTACTCTTGGAACGTCACTTCCGGCAGGCCATTACTGCCCATCACCGCCCAGAACCCATCGCGCAGATGAACGATCTGACGACCATTGCTCTGCGTGGCTGACATGACATTCATGCCGTTCACCCCCGGAAAGCCGATCTCGGGTTCTGGCTGGGGTTGGGGCTCTGGTTCGGGATCCGGTTGAGGTTGAGGTTCCAGCTCTGGGTCAGGCGCATCAGTGGGCTCGGTGACGACCAAGGGCCCCTCATCACCATCCACAATCTCCGGCCCATCCGGCGGCAGAGATCCGGAGAACAGGTTGTTGGCGATCGCATAATACGCCCCGCCGCCAAGCGCGCCGAGCAGAACCAGCGCGCCAAGAATCAGGCCGGCCTTGCCGCCACCCCCGCCTTGGGATGCCGCTGCTGCATCCCGCTTGTCCAGCGTTGCGCCCGGCGTGGCCAGTGTCACGGCAGGCGATTCACGCATCGCTCCGCCACCACTGGGCATGGCAATGGAGACCGGCGCGGCCGCACCCGGCTCTCGTCCGACAAGATGGGCGACCGCCCCCACAGTATGCTGCCACTCGATCTGGCTGGTATCACCGTCCCAATCGATCAGGCGCGCGGCCTCGATCTGGCCGAAGCCATAGGGCGGCATCACATTGTCGATGAGGATCGGTAACAGCACCCGGCGCTGCTGCCCGGCATCGGCTTCATCCAGCACCCATTGCGATTCCACCGATTTCTCTGACCAGACGACGATCACGCATTTCGCCGTCTGCAGCGCGGCGCCAATCACTTCGCGATAGGTGCGTCCCGGGGGGATACGGTGATCCCACCAGACCTCGTATCCGGCTTGAGCCAGCGCCTCTGCGATGAGACGTACACGGTCTACATCTTCTTTCTTGTAGCTGATGAACACATCGGTCATGGCGGCCCTCCCGAGGCGGCAACGATGCACCAGAGTGCCGAGTAAATCCAGAGACTTACAGCCACCCGTGCTTGATGGGGCATCGCGGGGGCGGTAACACCGCTATCAAAACCTTAGCCATACAAGGTGTTCCCATGTTCAAACCATTCAGCGCCCTCACCGCGCTTGTTCTGATCGCCGCATGCGCAGGCGAGACAACACCACCCGTCACAGAAAATGCCAACTCCAGCGAAGAAGCGGCGCCAGTTCCTGTCTATCCGCTGGCCCTGCCTGAGGCGACCAGCGTGGAGATCACTGAGGAAGATCTCGCCGTGCGCATTCGCACACTCGCCGACGATGCCTTCGAGGGCAGAGGTCCCGGCAGCGAGGCAGGCGAGAAGGCCGCAGACTGGATCGCAGCTGAAATGGAACGCCTTGGCCTGCAACCGGGCGGCGAGGATGGCACCTGGTTCCAGACTGTCGGCATGGTCGACCAGACCGTAGATGAGGCCGCATCAGGCCTCACCTTCTCAGGCGGGGAATCCGACCGCGACTACCCCATGGTGCTGAAGGAAGACGCCGTCATCTGGACCAAGCACCAGGAGGAAACCGAACTTTCCTTTTCAGACTCCGAAGTGGTCTTTGTCGGCTATGGCGTTGTTGCGCCGGAATATGGCTGGGACGATTATGCCGGTCTGGATGTCGAGGGCAAAACGGTTGTGATGCTGGTCAATGATCCTGGTTTCGCCACCGAAGATCCAGATCTCTTCAAGGGCAAGGCGATGACCTATTATGGCCGCTGGACCTACAAGTTCGAGGAAGCCGCGCGCCAGGGCGCCACGGCGGCAATCGTAGTGCACGAAACCGCGCCAGCCTCCTATGGCTGGGACGTGGTGGCCAATTCCTGGTCCGGGGCACAGGCCGATCTGGTGCGCGCCGATGGCGGGGCCGAGCGCGCCCTGCTGGAAGGTTGGATCACCGTGGAAACGGCTCGCAAGCTCTTTGCTGAAGGCGGGCTTGATTTCGAGGACATGAAATTCGCCGCCAAGCAAACCGGTTTCACCCCTGTCGATATGGGTGGACTCACGGCGAGCGGTGAGATCCAGCAAACGGTTAGCCGCGCCACCTCACGAAATGTGATCGGGGTACTTCCCGGCACAGAAGCGCCTGACGAGTACATGTTGTTCACCGCACACTGGGACCATCTGGGCAAGAAGTCCGAAGACCGCACCGGCGCGCCTGGCCAGGATTTCTACCGCGACGACATCTTCAATGGCGCGGTCGATAACGCCACCGGCTCGGCGGCCCTGTTGGAAATCGCAGAGGCCATGGCGGCGGGCGAACATCCGCGCTCGGCCATTTTCGTCTCAGTGACACTGGAAGAGTCTGGCCTGCTCGGCTCGGCCTATTATGCCGAGAACCCGACTGTACCGCTCAGCCAGGTTGTCGCCGGAATCAATATGGACGGCATGCTCCCGCTGGGCCGCAGCAAGAATATGGTCGTCATCGGCTATGGCGCCTCGGAGTTGGAAGACCGGCTCGCCGCCGTGCTGGAAACCCAGGACCGGATCATCGAGCCTGATCCCAATCCTCAGGCGGGCTATTTCTACCGCTCAGATCATGTCAGCTTCGCCAAAGAAGGCGTACCGATGCTGTATGCCGATGGTGGCCAGGACCTTCTCGATGGCGGGGTTGCGACCGGCAAGGCGGCTTCGGAAGTCTACACCGTCCAGCGCTATCACAAGCCAATGGACGAATATTCCACGGACTGGGATTTGTCTGGAATGGTGGAAGACGTGACCGCGCTCTACACGGTGGGGCGGGACATTGCCGATTCCGGCGACTGGCCGGAATGGTATGACGGTAATGAGTTCAAGGCGATCCGCGAGGCCTCTCTGGCAGAAGCACAGGAGTAGATCTTGCTCAGCTACCAGCACGGCTTTCACGCGGGAAATCGCGCCGATGTGCTCAAGCATGCCGTGCTGGACCTGATCCTGCGCGACCTGACCGATCAAGGCCGCCCCGTCCTGCATGTCGAAACCCATTCCGGGCGGGGCGTCTATGACCTCACTGGTCCACAATCGCGCAAGACTGGTGAGGCCGACGAAGGCGTACTGGAGCTGTTCAAGGCCGAGCCTGCGCCTGGCGAACTCGCCGATTGGCTGGACCTGATGCGGGCGCAATCGAAAAAGGCTTATCCCGGCTCGCCAAAGCTCGCCGCGTTGAGGCTGGGCGATCTAGGCCGGTTCATCCTGTTCGAGAAACACCCGGCGGAATATGACGCGCTCACCGCCGCCTTCGAGGGCGACAGGCGCGTGCAGATCAAGAAAGCCGACGGCTATGCTGGCGCTTTGAAACTGCAACCGCGCAAGGGCGAGCAGATGCTGGTCTTCTCCGATCCCAGTTATGAGACCATGGACGATATGGAAGCCTTGGCCGAATGGACTCCGCGCGCCCTCGCCCGCTGGCCCAAAGCCATCGTGGCCGTCTGGCTGCCCCTGTTCAAGGATGAGCGTGAGGCCGAGTTCGGCGCTTTCCTGTCGAGCCTGGAAAGCGGCATTGTCGCCGGCGCGCATTGGCCAGCACCAGAGGACAAGGACACCGCGCTGGCCGGCTCAGCCCTCATCGCCTTCCGCGTGCCGCCGCGCATTCGCCGCAGCGCAGGCGAGGTCGCCGACGCGCTGGAAACCTACTGGATGGGCAAAGCCTGATCAGGCCACAGCGTGCATCGGGTCGACCGCCTCGGTCGTTGACGAGACCTCAGATGGCAGATGCGCACTTGTCGGCAGGATGACAGAAGCCGTCACGCCCGCTCCAGGCCGGCTGGCCAGGCTCATGCTGCCGCCATGCAGTTTCACCAGTTCGCGCGCCAGGGTCAGGCCCAGGCCCGTGCCGGAGAATTCCCCGCCCGGATCCTCGCCGCACTGATAGAAGGGCTCGAAGACACGCTCCAGATCAGATGCCTCGATGCCCGGACCGAAATCGCGCACGGTGATGATCAGGCCCTCTTCCTGGCGCAGGAAGGCGCGGATCACCATGCGCGCGGGAGAACCACCAAATTTGATACCATTCGAAATGACACTCATCAGGACACGACGGAAAGCCGCCTCGTCCACGATAATGTCGCCAACGTCACGCGCAACGGAAATGTCGATCCCGCTAAGATCTGTGACGCCATGGAACTGGGCCGAGAGCGTAACAGCCTTTGAGAGCAATTCGCGGACATCATGGGGTTGGGGATCGTGAATATAACGGTCTGTGCCGACCTGTGAGAACTCGATGATATCGTTGATCACCGTCAGCAAGTGCTCGCCGGCGTTAAGGATCGAATCCGAATACTGGCGCATCTCGCTGGCCGTCACGACAATTTTGGATTCCGACGACATGATTTGCGAGAAACCGTTGATGATGTTGAGCGGCGCGCGAAGTTCCTGACTCATCGTCGACAGGAAACGTGCTTTTGCCGCGTCAGCCTCCTCGGCTTCGCGGCGTGCTGCGATCAACTGTTGCTCGCGGTGTTTGAGCCGCGAAACATCCTTGTGGATGCTCACCGTTCGTCCATCAGCCGTGGGCATCATCGATCTGAGAACCCACGTCCCTTCCCCGACGCATTCCACACGTCCATTGCTGCCCTCTTCCAGATCCACGCCATCTGGAAACCATTGCCGGTACTTCGAATTGGCCATGGTGATCTGGCCATCGCCATCATACACGGCAAAGCCATCGTCAATCGACTCGATCGCATCAAACAGATTGCGGCGCGCATCCTTTGCTTCCGACCAGGAACGCACATTGTCGCGCAGTTGGTTCTCGCTTTGCAGTCCACCCAGCATCAGCGCCATGACAAGAATCAAAACCAATGTGGAGGTGATGACGCTGATCGTGGAATCCTGGAACAGGAAGAAGGTCGAATTCGCCAATAGGCATGGTAGTGCAAAACGCATTGCAATGCGCGGCGCCGAGGCTGTCAGCGCGCAAAAACCGGTCGCCATACCAACAACCACGATAAAAACAAAGAAACTGGCCAGCAGTCCCGCGGAGCTCGTAAGGAAGACCGAGCTTCCCCACAATGCTCCCAGAATAAGAGCTGAGAATTCAGCCCGCTGCAGGTAACGCCCGGAAATATGCTTTGGCAGTGAGCGGCCCCGCCCCTGCGCAAACGTGATGAACAGGAAGGTCGCCGAAACCAACACCGCCGAAAACCAGGCCCACGCATACAAGGATGGCGAGGACATCAGGACAATGCCGAAAATTGAGGTGCCATTGGCGATGCTGACCGCACCGGCCAACGCGGAAATGCTCGCAAGCTGGCGCTGTTGTTCACGCAGCACAGCATTGTTCTCTTCGATCTGCTTGCGCGAGAGCGGTCCGAAATAACTGAGAATGCTGGTGATCGGGGACGAGGCGGCCATGCACTCGCTATACGCAAACCTGCTTAAGAAACCGCCATATGCATATGACAAATTTTTGATTCCTGCAGGTAAGGTCTCTGCAAGGTTTATGAACTGCAATAGTAGTTCGGCAATTGCCGGTAGTATTCCGGAGCAGAGAGAGTCTATCACGTGACAAGAATTGCCGTTGTGGGTGGGGGCCCGAGCGGATTGAGCCTTGCCAAACTCCTGACGGAGCGCGGCGCTCGGGACATTACCATTTTCGAAGCGGGACCACGTCCGGGCGGAAAGTCCTGGACCCTGTATGATGGCGCAGCAGTGGCCGAGATGGGCACCTGCTATACCACCCTGTCACACTGGGTGGTAAAACGCTGGATGCGCGAAAAGGGCATCCAGCTTGAGCGCAATGGCAGGGTGCTTTTCGACGGCACGGGCTTCATGAAGTATGTCAATCAAGGAGGTGGCCCGCCCTTCGCGGTCCAGGCCTTGCGGTATTTCTGGGATGGCGCAGATCTGCGCCGGCGACTGGCCAAGCCAAACCCCAGCCAGGACACCATCAATGAAGCCGCCATGTCGATTCTCGACTGGCTGCGTGTCCGTAAACTGCCCAAGGTAGAGCTGTTCCTGCACCGGATCATTACCATCATGGGCTATGGCTTTCTGGATGAAACCCCGGCGGTCCAGGCTCATCGCTGGTGCGATATCATCCTCTTCGTGTCCGGCGCGCTGAACCAGCTGCACATGCCTGTCGAGGGATGGTCGGAATTCTGGCGCCGGCTGGCTGAAGATCTGGATGTGCGTCTGAATTGTCCGGTCTCACGCATCGAGCGCAACGGTGATGGCGTCTGGCTGACCTCGCCGGAGGGACGCGAGGCGTTTGACTGGGTCGTGTGCGCCATGCCGCTCGACGAGTTCGGGCAACTGGTCGAAACGCCAACCGACGCGGAAAAGTTCGTCAATCAATCGGTCCAGTGGCAAGGCTACACCACGGCTCTGGTCGCCTCTGACAACTGGTTCGAGGACTGGCATGTGGAGGGTTATAGCGACACGGTTGTCCCCGGCGCCCGGCTGGGACGTCTGGTCGGTGCACGACGCGAAACCTATGAAGAAGAACTCGGCGGACATCTCTATGTCACAGGCCAGCTATCGCGTGGCTTGACGCAGGATGAGCTGCGCGAAATTGCTATGGCTGAACTTGAGGCCAAGGGCGTCAATGTCACCAACTTTGTGCTGCAGAAAAGCTGGAAATATTTCGCGCAATATTCGATGGATGCCGTTCGTAACGGGCTGCTCGGTTTGATGCGCGATATGCAGGGTGAGCAAAATACCTGGTATACCGGCTCGACATTTTCCTTCGAGGCGGTCTCCCATATTTCAAACTTCAATGCCCGTCTGGCCAAGGAGATGCAGCGGCGCAGCGCTGATCGCCCGGCCACCAGGACGCAGCCGCAATGAACCTGTTCTTCCGTCTGATTGTCCTGATCCTGCGCAATCTCTTCTTCGCCAAACCGCTCGATTATCTCGAACCGGCACGGTTGAAGTTTACGGTCTGGATTACCGATCAGGACGCCTTCCAGCACATGAACAATGCCGTCTACATGTCGATTGCCGACCTGGCGGTGATCGACTTGCTGATGCGCACCGGTGTTGCCAGAAATATGCGCAAGAATGGCATTACGCCTGTGGTTGTGCACAAAAGCTGCACCTATCTGAAAATGCTGAAATTCCCGCAGGCCTATGAAGTGGCCAGCCGATTCACGTCGTGGGACGGCGCCTATATTTTCTTCGAGCACAGATTTGAACGAAACGGAAAGCTGCATGCCAAGGCAGTGACCGTTGGCCGTCTGGCCGGGCGGCGCGGCAAACACCCCACTGTTCAAGAAGCCATGGAACAGCTCGGCTGGGAGAATGTCCCCGAAAGCCCACCCCTCACCGAAGACGAACAACGCCTGCTCACTTCCCTTCGGGAGGCCCGCGCGAAAAGCCGGGATGGTGCGGCCAGCTAAAGCTGACGGCGCTCACCCTCGGGGCGCGGCCCGCGATCGCCGAACCACCAGAGCGTTGCCGCAGTCGCCGCGAAAGTTGCCGTCTCAGTAATCTCGCCCCGCCCCGCCGCATCGGCAGAACCATAGATCACAGCCGCAATCAGCCAGAGCAACAGGGTCAATGCCGGCCGCGTCAGCCCGCGCACCGCATCCACCCAGCGATAGGAAGACGCAATGGCAGCTTCCGCGGCCATGGAAGACGCCAGTCCTTGCCAACTGCCGCGCATATCCGTGAGCGCAAGTTCCGCCTCGGTTTCCTGCGCATCGGCACGCATCTGCAACTCCAGCAGGGCAGTCTCATGCTGCCATTTTGCCTGCTCATGAGCTTGCTGCTGACGGCGCTCGAAATACGCGGCGGTCCGGCCCAGCGCCGTGCCAAGGAGGCCGAAAACGCCGCCCCCGGCCGCGCTGGCGGCGAGTCCGATCAAGTCTGCCATAAGGATCTGCTCCCGGGATAAAACCATCGCGCGGGGCGAGCGCGGCGGTCGAGATGAAGAAAGGTTCGAGCAAGGCCGAGCCCGGTAAAGTTGCCGGCAATGGCCGCCTCCAGCAGGGCTTGGCGGTCATGCCCGGCCAAGGAAATATCCACAGCCAAATGTTTATGCTGGCTGGCTGGCGCGCCCCCCACAGCCGCATTCCACAATCGGCAGCGATGCCCGGAAGTCAAAACCAATGGCGCACCAATGCGCGCGCGCAGCCCCTCCAGCGCGTCAAGAAAATCAGGCGCGTGCCAATACTCGCCCCCGCAGAATCGACCTGCGCAGCGGCATGCAAGTTCGGCAATGGAAAAGTGTGGCCAGCGCCAGATCTGGATCTGCGCAAGGGCGTCGGCTGAACTGGCATAAAGCATGGCCGGCAAGCTAAGGCGTTGCCGACCCGGTCGGATTGTCCAGGCTCAATCCTGCTGCCAACGCCGGGCTATTCCGGCTGCTTACCCGTGGCGGCAAGCACGGCAGCGATCGCAAAGCCGATCCCGGCTATGATGTAACTCACCGCCATGGAGCGGCCGGGTTCAAGACTGAAATAAGTATACCCGGCAAGAATCAGCGAAACGATGACGAGGATCGCAATCGCAATATGCCGACCATTCATCGCTTACTCCGTATCCGCGGTCGCCTTGCGGGAAAAAGCCCGCCCTTCCTGCAGCGCCGAAACAGCGCCACGATACTCACGATCCAACTGGTCTACAAACTCCGCGACAGACATGCGCGTCTTGATGGCCCCCACACCCTGGCCAGCGCCCCAGATATCTTTCCAGGCCTTGGCCTTGGTGTTGCCGCCCGAGCCGAAATTCATTTTCGACGGATCGCTCTCCGGAAGATTTGCCGGATCAAGTCCTGCTGCCTGGATGGACTGGCGCAGATAGTTGCCATGCACACCGGTAAAAAGGTTTGTGTAGACGATATCCTCGGCCCTGCCCTCGACAATACCATCCTTGTAGCCCTCATTGGCATTGGCCTCATGGCAGGAAATGAAGGCTGAGCCGATATAGCCGAAATCGGCGCCCATGGCCTGGGACGCTGCGACCGCACCGCCATTGGCGATGGCTCCCGACAGAGCCAGTGGTCCATCGAAGAACTCGCGGATCTCCTGGACCAGAGCAAAAGGCGACAGGCGCCCGGCATGCCCACCAGCGCCCGTACAAACCGCGATCAGACCGTCGGCCCCCTTCTCAAGCGCCTTGCGGGCAAAACCTATATCGATGATGTCATGCATGGTGATGCCACCATAGGAGTGGATGGCATCATTGACTTCCACGCGCGCGCCCAGCGAGGTGATCACCAGCGGCACCTTGTACTTCACGCACATCTCAACATCGTGCTCGAGCCGGTTATTGGACTTGTGTACAATCTGATTGACCGCGAAGGGGGCGGCGGGACGGTCAGGATTCTTCTGATTATATTCGGCGAGTTCGCTGGTGATCCGGTCGAGCCACTCATCAAGCTGGGCTTCCGGTCGCGCATTCAGCGCCGGAAAACTGCCAACAATGCCAGCCTTGCACTGAGCGATTACGAGATCAGGATTGGAAATGATGAAAAGCGGCGAGCCAATCACCGGTAGACGCAAATTCTGAAGCACAGGCGGCAGAGCCATCAGTCATCCCTTTTTCTATCTATATCCCCCAGAGGTAGCCGATGTGGCAATCAGAGCAAGGGCGTCGCAAGGTCAAGCATGATAGCAAGCCGGACGAGAATATGGCCTGGATGCGATATTTTCCGTAAGCGCGGCGCGTTTGCGGTAACATTGCAGACTGCGTCAGAGTGCACCCGGCCATCTACTTGACGCGAACGTAAACAGCCCTCCTATTCGGCGCGAATGGACAGGATGACTTCATGGCAGACGATATGCTCTCGCTCTCGGGCAATTTCGAAACGGCAACGGAGGCAAATTGGCTGTCATCCGTCGAGAAAGCCCTGAAGGGCAAAGGCGTTGAGGCACTGGTAAAATCGCGTCCAGGCGACCCGGAGATCCGGCCGCTCTATCGTGAAACAGACTTTCCTTCAGCCACAGACCCGCTAGGGCAACCCGGCAGCGCCCCCTTCGCGCGCGGACCAGCGGCCCAGCGTGACGCTTTCCTGCCTTGGGATATCCGCCAGGCCTTCACGCATCCTGATCCAGCCGTCACCAATGTCGAGATCCTGCGAGATCTGGCGCGCGGTGTGAGCTCGGTGGAGCTGAAGCTCGACTGTACCGGAGAGACTGGCGTTTCCATCATCAACAGCGAACGGCTTGCCACAGCGCTTGAAGGCATGGATGCCAGCATGGCAACCATCGCGCTCGATCATGGCGGCGGCACCGGCGCGCGCTCGGCCTCATTGCTCGCGCTATGGGCTGAACAGCAGGCCGAGCCGAAAGCCCAGAAGCTGGCCTTCAATATCGATCCGCTCGGCGCCCTGCAGCGCACCGGCCAGATCGAAGGCGGACTCGACAATGCTCTCCGGCGCTGCGCGGCCATGACCGAGGCACTCGCCCTGCGGTTCCCGCTATCGACCGCTCTGCGCGTTGATGCGCGGCCTGTGCACGAAGCCGGCGGCTCGCGCGCGCAAGAGCTCGGTGCACTGATCGCCCATGGTGTGGATACGCTGCGCCGCCTCGATGCCTTGGGCGTCACGCCCGATCTCGCAGCCCAGCAAATTCTCTTCACCCTGGCCGTGGATGCCAATTATGGCGTGGAAGCCGCCAAGCTGCGCGCTGCGCGCCGGCTCTGGGCCCGCTGCCTGGACGCGCTCGGCATTGAGCCGCATGCAATGAAGCTGCAGGCGGTGACCTCTGCGCGGATGCTGACGCGCTATGACGCCTGGGTAAATATGTTGCGCGGCACCGGCGCCTGTTTCGGCGCGGCAATTGGCGGGGCGGATGTAATCACTGTCGGCGCGTTCAATGCCGCGCTGGGTGTGCCCGATGAACTTGGCCGCCGCGTGGCTCGCAATACGCAGATCATTGCCATGGAAGAAAGCCATCTCGGCAAGGTCGCCGACCCGGTCGGCGGGGCCTGGTTTGTCGAGACGCTGGGCGAGGAACTGGCCGAGGCCGCCTGGGCCGAGTTCCAGGCGATCGAAGCCGAAGGCGGCTATGGCACCAGCCTGATGGCCGATGCCTTCCAGCACCGCGTCGCTGAGGTCCGCGCCGAGCGGATGAAAGCGGTCGCCAAGCGCAAGGTGGAGATCACCGGCGTGTCAGCCTTCCCCCTGCTCGATGAGGTCGAGGCTCCCGTGGCGGAGGTGGACTTCACCGATGGCGGCGATGGCGTGGATGCCGGCGCGTTGGCAAAACTTCTGCCCACCCTGTCACAACTGGAAGCCGAAGACAGCCTGGCCGAACCCTTCACGCCGGTCCGCCTGGCCGAACCTTATGAGCGCCTGCGCGATCATGCCCTGAAGGCAGAAGCGAAGACCGGCAAGCGGCCGGCCATCTTCCTCGCCACACTGGGGCCGCTGGCCGAACACACCGCGCGCGCCGACTTCGCCCGCAACTTCTTCGCGGCCGGAGGCATCGAGGCCAAGACCGCGCCTGTCCCGCCAGAAGACCCGGCCGGGCTCGTGGCGGCCTGGAAAGCCTCCGGCACCCGCCTCGCCATCCTCTGCGGCAGCGACCCACGCTACGCCGAAGAAGCCGAAGCCGCCGCCACGGCCCTGAAAGAGGCCGGCGTCCAGCGGCTCTATCTGGCCGGGAAGCACCAGGCCGAAGGTGTCGACAGCAATATCCATGTCGGCGTGGATGTCATCGCCGCCCTCGAACTTGCCCATGCCGAATTGGGGATTGACCAATGACCAGTTTTCCCGACTTCACGAAACTCGATCTTGGCGCTTTTCCCGGTGGCGGTACGCCCTCATCCGGCACGGCCTGGGAGACCCCGGAAGGCATTCCGGTGAAGCCCGCCTATAGCGCGGCCGATACCGCCTCGCTCGACTGGCTGGATGATTTCCCCGGCCTCGCCCCCTTTGGCCGCGGCCCCTACCCGACCATGTACACCCAGCGGCCCTGGACGATCCGGCAATATGCCGGCTTCTCCACCGCTGAGGATTCCAACGCCTTTTACCGCCGAAACCTGGCGGCTGGGCAGAAGGGCCTCTCGGTCGCCTTCGATCTCGCCACCCACCGGGGCTATGATTCAGATCACCCCCGCGTCGTCGGCGATGTCGGCATGGCGGGCGTTGCCATCGACAGCATTTACGATATGCGCACGCTCTTCTCCGGCATCCCGCTGGACCAGATGAGCGTCTCGATGACCATGAACGGCGCGGTGCTGCCCGTCATGGCGCTTTATATCGTGGCGGCTGAGGAACAGGGCGTCTCTGCAGACAAGCTCTCTGGAACCATTCAGAACGATATTCTGAAAGAGTTCATGGTGCGCAACACCTATATCTATCCGCCCAAGCCGAGCATGCGGATCATCTCCGACATTTTTGCCTACACCTCGCAGAATATGCCGCGCTTCAACTCGATCTCGATCAGCGGCTATCATATGCAGGAAGCTGGCGCGACGGCGGACCTGGAGCTGGCCTACACGCTCGCCGACGGCATCGAATATATCCGCGCCGGTGTGGCGGCGGGCCTGGATGTCGACGCCTTTGCCCCGCGCCTTTCCTTCTTCTGGGCGATCGGGATGAACACCTTCATGGAAGTCGCCAAGATGCGCGCCGCGCGCCTTCTTTGGGCCAAGCTGGTGAGCGAGGAATTCTCGCCGAAGAACTCCAAGTCGATCTCGCTACGCACACACTCGCAGACCTCGGGCTGGTCGCTCACCGCGCAGGATGTGTACAACAATGCCATCCGCACCTGTCTTGAGGCCATCGCGGCGGCCGGCGGGCAGACCCAGTCGCTGCACACCAATGCCTTCGACGAAGCCCTCGCCCTGCCGACGGACTTTTCCGCCCGCATCGCGCGCAACACCCAGCTTTTCCTGCAGCAGGAAGGCGGCGCCGCGCAAACCATCGATCCCTGGGGAGGCTCCTACTATGTCGAGCGCCTAACCCACGATCTCGCCGCCAAGGCGCTGGCCCATATCGAAGAGGTCGAGAAAATGGGCGGCATGGCCAAGGCCATCGAGGAAGGCATCCCGAAACTGCGCATCGAGGAAGCCGCCGCCAACACCCAGGCCCGCATCGACAGCGGCGCGCAGACCGTGGTCGGCGTGAACAAGTTCCAGCTGGATGAAGACGAGGATGTGCCGGTGCTGAAGGTGGACAATGCCACCGTGCGCCGCATGCAGCTGGATAAGCTCGCCCGCCTGAAATCTGAACGCGATGAAGGCCAGGTGACCGCCGCGCTTGATGCCATCGCCAATGCGGCGGCAGGCACGCAAGGCAATTTGCTCGCCCTCGCGGTGGATGCCGCGCGGGCCAAGGCCACGGTCGGCGAGATTTCCGAGGCCGTCGAGCGCAGCCAAGGCCGCCACAAGGCGGTGATCCGCTCCATCCAGGGCGTCTATGGCGCCGGCGTCGCGAAAGACGACAAGGCCGCAACGGCGCGCGGCAAGGCTGAGTCCTTTGCAAAGACTCACGGACGCAAGCCGAAAATCTATATCGCCAAAATGGGCCAGGATGGCCATGATCGCGGCCAGAAAGTCGTCGCCTCGGCGCTGATGGATCTCGGCTGGGAGGTCGAGATCGGCCCCCTCTTCCAGACCCCGGAAGAGGCCGCCAAGGCCGCACGCGAGGCCGGCGTGGACATTGTCGCCGCCTCCTCGCTGGCCGCCGGGCACCTGACGCTGGTGCCAGAGCTGAAACGCGCGCTGGGCAATGAAGGCGCGGTGGCGACCAAGATCATGGTCGGCGGCGTCATTCCACCGGGTGATTTCGATGCCCTGCGCACCGCCGGCGCCAGCGCCATCTTCCCGCCGGGGACCGTCATCGCGGATAGTGCGATCACGATGCTGAACCTGCTGGAAGGCGAAGACGGCGCGCCGGACGTGGCGGCGGAGTAGCGCGACAAGGATCGATTGTGATAGATTGGCTTCATGAACGCTCTGCTTCCCATTCTCGAACCGACGCGTCACAAGATCACTTTTGACGAGTTGATGAGCCTCGTTGATGCGGGCTTCTTCGCGGAGCCTTCGCGGATCGAACTGATTGATGGGGTGATTACCGAGATGCCGCATGAGGGCTTCGGCCATATGGACGTGAAGAACGCCATCGCTGAATGGCTGATCCAGACGCTTCCCAAAGCCTGCCGGGCCATGATCGACACGACCTTGCAACTCTCACCCCATGACGCGCCTTCACCAGACGCCTGGATCTATGAACGAGCCAAGCCTCTGCGAGAACTGAAGGGCTCCGACATCCTGCTGATTATCGAGACAGCCGATAGCAGTCTGGAAAAGGACCGCGGTGTCAAAGCCCCGCTCTATGCGCGGTTCGGTATTCAGGAATACTGGATTGTCGACTTGGAAAAGGATGAAATCCTCGTCTATCGCCCCGCCGGAGAGGGCATCTATGGCGAACCGGAAGTGATCCCCGCTAGCGCGCCCGCCGCCTGCACCTCCATTGCCAGCCTGTCGCTGACACTGGCTGATCTGCCGCGAACAACCTGACCCCGCCACACTTCAACACGTTGGAAACCTGACTATGGTGAACCTGCCCGCCGTCATGGCCGCACAGGGGACCATTGAGGGATGCGGAAATTTCTAAAACGCGCCAGGCTCCCTCTCGCCGGCCTGCTGGTCGCCGGGCTAGCCTTGCCCGTTCTCGCCTCTTTCTTCACGACTCTGCACTGGACTGTGGACTGGGTCGCGCTGTTCCTCAAACCCGCGCTGATTGGACTGTTCCTGGTCGGGCTCGCTCTCGCCGCGCTAGTGCGGTGGTTCAAGGCCGGGCGGAAGGTGGCGGGGCTGACGGCGCTCGCCTTTGCCCCTTGCGCGCTGGGATTTCCGCTTCTAGGCGGCAGCGCCTCGCTCTCGCCAGAGCAAGTGGCCCGCGCGCTCACCGTCTACCAGCACAATGTCTGGGCCGGGAACCTTGATGGCGCAGCGATTGCCGGGCAGATCCGCGCGCTCGACCCGGATGTGGCCGTGCTGATCGAGACCTCGCAATATTACGGCACGGGATCACATTTCGACGCGCTGGCCGATACGTGGCCGTATCAGCTCAAGGATACCCCGCGCCCGGCCCGGCAGGCGCGCCTGCGCATACTCTCGAAATACCCGGTCTCCGACACGCAGATCTTCCGCGATGAGGCGACCAGCATGTCGCTCGTCGTCGCGCGTGTGAAAGCCGAATTTGGCCCCGTCACCGTGATGGGCTTGCACTTCACGCGCCCCTGGCCGTTTGACTGGCCGAAGAAACAGATGGAACAGCTCGCCGTCGCCATGCCCGTGCTGGAGGAATACGACTGCCCCTGTCTCGTCGTCGGCGACTTCAACTCCCCGCCCTGGGGTCGCCTGGCGCGCACATTGGAAGCGCGTTTCGATCTTCACCATTTGCCGCTCGGCTGGCGCGGCACCTGGCATGAGGCCTTGCCGGAATTCATTTCAATACCCATCGATCTCAGCTTTGCGAGCCAGGATCTGGAATTTGGCGACGCAACCGTCCTGCCGGCGGCCGGGTCGGACCATCGCGCGGTCATGTTCGAGATCGCGCCGACAGCAGAGCGCCAGGTCTTGCAACCCAGATAAACCATACCGATATTCGATAAATATCACTGGAGTGAAACACCCATGCTCACAACCACAACCCATCAGGTCGAAGGCCGGCATATCGCTGCATACAAAGGCATTGTCGCCGGCGAGGTCATTATTGGCGCCCATCTCGGCAAGGACATCCTGGCCAGCTTCACCAATATCGTCGGTGGCCGTTCGGAAAGCTATGAAAGCACGATCCGGGAATCGCGCGCGGGCGCCCTGGAAGAGATGACGCGTGAGGCCTACAAGCTCGGCGCAAATGCCATTGTCGGCCTGAAATTCGATTATCAGGTGATCGGCCAGGGCGGTTCGATGATGATGGTCGCCGTCTGCGGCACGGCGGTCGTTCTGGAATAGGCTATGCCAAACCGCGCGCACTTCGCCGAGACGTTGATGGAGATCGCGCGCCAAACCTTTGATGCGCTGCCAGCCCATATGCGTGCGGCAGCCGGACGGGTGAATACGCGCGTGGAGCCCTTCGCGGCCCCGGATGTGCTGGCCGAGTTCGACATGGCAGATCCATATCAGCTAACCGGGCTCTATCAGGGCGTGCCGCTGATCCATGAAAGCGTCAGCTATCCCAGCCTGGAATCGCCGACCATCTGGCTCTATGCCGAACCGATCCTGGCCGAATGGCGTGCGCGCGGCAATGTCAGTCTTGAGGATCTGGTGGCCCATGTCTTCATCCACGAACTGGGCCATCATTTCGGCTACTCCGATGAGGAAATGCATGCCCTGATAGGGGAAGAAGACTAAGCCCACCCTTCCATCCCGCAGCCCGCTCGTTCACGATAGGGCAAAGGGAGGAAAACATGGATGAGTATGCCAATTATGACGGGCTTGGTCTCGCCGCGCTGGTGAAGACGGGAGAGGTCACACCAAGCGAGCTTCTCGAAACGGCAATCGATCGCGCGCGGGCGGCCCAGGCAGAGCTGAACTGTTTCTCGGCGCTGTTCCCGGAAATCGCTCAGGACCAGATCGACACGGGCCTGCCCGAGGGCCCCTTTCACGGCGTGCCGTTTGCCACCAAGGATCTGGTTGTCGCCATCAAGGGCGCACCTCTGGCCAATGGCAGCCGCGCCTTTCGCGGCCATGTCGCCGATTATGACAGCGTCATCACCGAGCGCTACCGCGCCGCCGGGCTCACCCTGTTCGGCCAGACCACCAGCCCGGAATTTGGCCTCACCACCTCCACTGAAAGCCTGCTTTTCGGCGAGACGTGCAATCCCTGGGATGTCACGCGCACTTCTGGCGGCTCATCCGGAGGGGCCTCGGCGGCGGTGGCAGCAGGTGTGATCCCGGTCGCGCAGGCGAGCGATGGCGGCGGCTCGATCCGCATCCCGGCGGCCTGTACGGGATTGTTCGGCATGAAACCCTCGCGCGGGCGCACGCCCATGGGCCCGGCCACCACCGAGGGCTGGAGCGGCCAGTCCTGCATCCATGTCATCTCGCGCAGCGTGCGCGACAGCGCCGCCCTGCTCGACGCGACGCATGGCCCCGAGCCTGGCAGCCGCTATGTTGCGCCTCCACCCGACGGGACTTTCCTCTCTGCGCTTGAAGCCGATCCCAAGCCGTTGAAAATCGCGCTTTGGACCACCGCGCCGAATGGCACGCGGCCCGATGCCGATGCGCAAGCCGGGCTGGATACCACGCGCACACTGCTGGAAGAACTCGGCCATGAGGTCGAGGAAGCCGGGCCGCAACTGGATGGCGAAGCCTTAAGCAAAGGCCTGCTCATGACCGTGTCTGCCGCAGTCGCCATGGTCTTCGCCGCGCGCGAGGCGCAGTTGGGCCGGCCTATCCGCGAAGACGAGATCGAACCTGTCACTGCGCATATGCGTGAATTTGGCCGCACCGTGCCCATGGTCGTGCTGATGCAGGCTGTTCAGGCCGCGATCCAGGGTGGGCTCGATTTCGATCACTTCATGCTGGGCGAGGGGTATGACCTCGTACTCAGCCCCACCCTGTCACGAAAGCCGGACAAGCTGGGCGTACTTTCGCTCGCCCCGGCCGACCCGGACGCCTATGGCAAGGCGGTCAACACATTTGCGCCCTGGTGCGCTGTGTTCAACCAGATTGGTGCGCCGGCCATGTCTGTGCCGTTGCACTGGACCGAGGATGGTCTGCCGATCGGCATGATGTTCGGCGCGCGGTGTGGCCAGGAGCGCCTGCTTTACGCCCTTGCCGGCCAGCTTGAGCGTGCTGTGCCCTGGGCTGACAAGAGACCGCCCCGTTTCGCTGGCTAAGGCACTTTACGTTTTGAGGGAGACATTAGAGATCCGCAAACCCCGCAGGGCTTTTCCTCTGCGAATCCGGGCAGATTTGTTGGCGATGAAATCAGGTTCTGAGGACGAGACATGCGAGGTCCATGAGGAGGAAGTGGCGGTAAATTCGGCCATCCTTGCCGATCTTGATGACGAGGCCTTCCGCCAGATTGCGCTTGGCGAAACCTATTTCCGCATGCTGGACTTGCCTTATCGCGCGCCAGCGATATGCACCTCGCCATGAGCGAACGACACACACATTCCGGCGGCTGCCATTGTGGAGCAGTCCGCTTTGAGGTCGACCTGCCCGAAGCTTTCGAGGTTGAGGATTGCAACTGCTCCATCTGCGCGATGAGCGGGAATATTCACGTCATCGTACCATCGGCCTATTTCCGCATGCTCAAAGGCACCGATGCCATGACCGAATACACCTTCAATACCGGCGCGGCAAAACACCTCTTCTGTAAGACCTGTGGCGTAAAGAGCTTCTATATCCCGCGCTCAAATCCGGATGGGTACGCCGTCACTTGGCGCTGTCTGGATGCGTGGGACCAGTTGGATGTGACCGTCAACAGCTTTGACGGGCAGAACTGGGAACAGAATGCGGCCGCCCTGGCGCACAAGTCCAAGGCCTGAGCCTTACTCTTCCGGCTGCGGCGATCTTTGCAATTCCCGCCGTTCACGGAACCGTTCCGGACGCCAGCGGTCGCGCTGCATGGCCTGCTGCAAATGTTGGCGCTGTTCCGGCGTCAATTCACCAAGACGCGCGACAATAGCATCCTGGAAAGCGCTTTGCAGCTCACGATCAATTGCCTGAAGTTCATCCATCGCGGCGCGCACCACTTCGGGATCATACGGGTCACGTCCAACAGCTTCGCTGAGCGCCGTGCGCGCAGCCACCCGGCGACGCAGATCCGGCCCGCTATCCAGCACGATATCCCGGAACATGCCGATCAGAGCCCGGCGATCCTCCGGCGGGCCGAGATCCACGATCCCGCGTGCAAGCATGTATTCGCTGCGCATCGGCCCAGGCGGCGGCCCATCACGCGCACCCCGTTCACGCTCCGGCCCCTTGCCGACCAGATATCCCACGACCAGCCCAACCAGAAGCAGGTTGATCAAGACGGACGCGGTCAAAGCGAACGGAAAGGAAGAAGACGACTTGCTCATTCGGGCAATTCCCACAAATCTGAAACCTCACCGGCAAGTTCATATCCAAGCGCTTGCGACATCACAGTATCAAAATCATCGCCTGCGGGCGCGCTGGCCGCGGCGGTGCCAAAACCGACACTTAGCCCCACAGCCAGGCTGGCCAGCGCTGCACCTGTGCGTGCCGGCATTTGCAGCCAGGAGAGCCAGGTGCGCGCCCCCTCAGGCGCTTTCGCAGGCTGCGGTGCCTGATCCAGGATCGCACGTGCAAGATGAGCCGGTGGTTCAACCTGCGGCAGTTCAGCCAGCATGGCGTCGAGACTCACGGCCTCCTCAAGCGCGGCGCGGACAACTGGGCTGGGATGCTCCAGCCAGGCGCGCGCGGCATCGGCGAGGTCCTCAGGCCAGGCGGCCAGGTCGGCGCCATAGGCCTCGATCAGATCGAGCAACTCAGCTTCAGTTTGAACGTCTCCTGTCATGTCCCAGTCCCCCGTGTTTGTTCCTTCATCAACCCCTTGAGTTTACGCCGCCCACGAGAGAGAAGGCTCTCAATCGCCTCCACGCTGACCCCCATGACTTCAGCGGCGGAAATATTTGTATGCCCTTCCAGCGCGCACAGGATCAGCGCTTCCTTCTGGCGGTCCGGCAATGTGTCAATCGCGGTCATGATCCACTCCGTACGCTGGGTCTGGTCGAGCCGGTCTTCCGGGCGCAGGTCCGGATCGACGCGCTCGGGCAACTCTTCCATGATTTGCTCGCGCTTTTTGCGATAATGATCGCGGCAAAGATTGAGCGTGACCTGGTGTAGCCAGGTCGAGAATTTGGCGCGCGGCTCCCAGCCCGGCAACACTTTCCAAGCACGCAGAAAGGCCTCCTGGGTGATATCCTCGGCCAACGCCGTATCCCTGAGCATGCGATAGGCCAGGCCATAGACGCGCGGCATGTGGCGCGTGACCAGCGCAGATTGTGCCAGCCGGTTTCCAGCGGCAGCCGCGCGTATATCGTCGAGATCGTCAGCATGGGACACGTCGGAATAAGGCATGCGCGAAATCGGCCGGGTGCGGAAGAGGATTGCGGGGATTTCCGCACCCGGGCCGACAGACCGCCAACCGAGAGGCTATGGGGCGGCCTGTTCATTACCCGGATACCGGGCTTATTCGCTATCGCCAGACGGAGGCGTGTGCGGCCAGTTGCGCGGGCCATGCTCTCCGCCGCGCCGCTCACCCCAACGCTCGCGCATCCGTTCGCGCACGGCATCGCGTTCGGCTTCGGTGATCACGCCATCACCATTCTCATCCACACGCTCGAACATGTGATCGACGGGCATGGTCAGTTCTGCAGCCGAGAGCGTCCCATCGCTGTCCTTATCGAGACGCTCAAACATCCTGGCATGGCGTTCAGCCCGGCGCTCGGCTTCCCGGGCTTCGGCTGCAGCCGTGAATTCTTCCACGCTGATCGTGCCATCGCCATTGCTGTCGGCAGCGCTGAATTTCTCCACGCGTACGGCCTCGACCTCATCACGGGTCACAGTTCCATCACCATCCGTGTCGAGCTTCTCAAAATGCCCACCGCCATGAAAAAAGTGTGCGCCGCCGCGTTCGGCCGCAGCGAAAAGCGTAACTCCGCTCACGCCAAAAGCGGCAACCGCGAGCGAAACAAATGCAGACTTACGCAGGTTCATGAGACAGTTCTCCTTTGTTGTCCTGTCACGGTGTACAACGCAGGCAGGGGCAAGCTCCGTCGCGAAGGCGCTGCACTTTTTTCAGCCCGGACGCAGAACGGTCTCACGATGTATTTCGAGATCGGCTTCAAGGCGTGCGAAATCTGGACTGTCGACAGCGCGGACGAGGCGCGATTTCAGGCCGCTGGAAAACTGGGCCAGGCCCGAGGTCTCTTCCAGGCACAGTCTCAGGATCTGGCGCAGGGCCATCTGAAAACTCCAGGCCGCCGCCAGTGCCTCAGCACGCTCTGAGCTCATCCAACCGCAGTCAGCGAGATGGAACAGGCCAGCATCCGTTTGCGGCTGTACGGCGTCTTCACCGCCGGTCAGCAACAGGCCTTTCTGGGCAATGAACTCGATATCCACCAGGCCGCCATCTGAGAGCTTCATGTCCCAGGGCCCTTGCGCTGGCCGCTCGGCCCGCATGCGCGCGCGCATATCATCAATGTCGCCTGCAATCTCCGGCTTGGACATGCGGGCATTTATGGCTGCAATCGCGATATCCCTGGCACGCTGTCCGACGGCCGCGTCGCCGGCGACGAAATCCATCCGCGTCAACGCCATATGCTCCCAGGTCCAGGCCTCCTTGTGGTGATAGCTCTCAAAGGCTGCCAGGCGCACCGCGACCGGGCCCGCCCGGCCAGAGGGGCGCAGGCGCATATCGACTTCATAGAGCACGCCTTCCGCCGTCGGCGCACTCAGCGCGGTAATCAGGCGCTGGGTGAAACGCGAAAACCAGGTCTGTTCTTCACCGACAGGCGCATCGCCCGGGTCATAGATCACCAGCATGTCGAGATCAGACCCCGCCGTCATTTCCCGCCCGCCCAGCGAGCCCATTCCCATGATCGCGAAGGGCGCGGGCGCCGGGCCGAAGCGGCGCTCGGTCTCTTGCCGGGCTGCCTCAGTCATGCCTGTGACGAGAGAACGGGCAAGATCAGTCCAGGCATGACCGGCTTCGCGCGCTGTGATCCGGCCATTGAGCAAGGCATGTCCCAACAGGAAACTGGCATCGCGATGCGCGCGGCGCGCGGTATCCATCGCCGCTTCAAAGCCAAGCGTGGGATCAAACACAAAGCCCTGCTCGGGCTGATGAGAGACCAGGCTTTCCAGAAGCTCCGGTCGGGCCGACAGCGTACGCGCCAGGCGCGGCGCCACGGCAAGGCTGGCCACCAGATCATCGAGCAGATCTTCCTCGACATTCAGCATGGCGAGCAGTTGCACGCCGGAACTCAGGCCTTCGAAGAAACGCTCGAAATGCCGGAAGGCGACATCGGGTTCACCCGTGGCAGACATGGCGCGCAAGAGGCGCGGCGTGATCGCCGTGAGCAGCGCCTGGCCACGCTGGCTCTTGGTAGCCGGCACATGACCGAAATGCCAGCGGCGGAAACTGGCGATCACGCGTGAAGGCTCGGAAAAGCCCATGCCGGCGAGCGTCTCAAGCGTGCCGGGATCATCATCGACACCGGTGAAGACCAGATTGCCTTCCCCTGGCACCGTCGCCATCACCTCACTGGCAAAGAGGTCGCTATAGATCGCGTGCACTCGCTGGCGCACGGTCCATAGGGCGGTGTTCAACACCTCGACAGAGGGCATTCCCATCAGACACGCCACGCGGCTGCGTGCAGTCTCTTCCGCCGACAGTGTGTGCGTCTGGGCGTCCTCCAACATCTGGATACGGTGTTCCAGACCGCGCAGAGCTTCATAGGCCAGGGCCAGGTCGCGGGCCTCCGCCACCTCCACAACCCCTGCCTTGGTCAATGCAGTCAGCGCCGCCAGAGTGCCCGGCACCCGCAAGCGGCCGTCACGCCCGCCCAGGATCAACTGCTGGGTCTGGGCAAAGAACTCAACCTCGCGAATGCCACCCGGCCCCAGCTTCACATCAAAGGGCGCACCGGCATTCTCAGCGCTGTCAATGCGCGCATTGATCATCTGCTTGATGGCGTGAATGTCGGCGAGCGCCCAATAGTCGAGATGCCGGCGCCAGACAAAGGGCTGCATCTGAGCGAGAAAGCGATCGGCGCAGAGCCTGTCGCCCGCCGCGGTGCGCGCCTTGATCCAGGCCATGCGCTCCCAGTTCTGGCCGACGCTTTCATAATAGATTTCAGCGCGACGGGTGGAAACGGCGAGCGGGGTCGAGCTAGGATCGGGCCGCAAGCGCAGATCTGTGCGGAAGACATATCCCTCAGCGGTCTGCTCCTCCATCAAGCGGCAGACATCGCGCACCACGCGGATCGCGCCTTCCTGTGGGCCACGTTCGCCACCATGGAAATGATCGGCATCAAAGAAAGCAGCAATGTCCACATCGCTGGAGTAATTCAGCTCATGCGCCCCCATCTTGCCAAAGGCGATGAGGAACAGGCCGTCGCCCTCAAGACCGCGCGCGGCCAGCGCTGTGTTCAGCGCCACCTGCAGACTTAGATCTGCAAGCCGGGTCAGCCGGTTTGTGATCTCGCCCTGAGGCAAGACACCGGCAAGGTCGAGCAGGGCCAAGAGCAGATGCACCCGCCGCTTGGCCTGGCGCAGACGCGCACTTGCAACCTCCATTGAGAGCGCTGTGCCCTCTGACAACTTACCGAGCGCGTCCAGTTCGGCCTCGCAGGCGGCCGCAGTGGCCTCAATCGTGGTGAGATCAAGTTCTGCGCCATCACGGGCCAGAAGACGCGACAAATAAGGCGCATTGGCACGCGCCACATTAATCACGCCAGCCATGTCGGCAGCGACAGGCCGGGGCATCAGGTCCGACAATGGAGAATCGGCACTCATATGTTGATGCCTATCAGGCGCGCGGCAAACGCAAAACCGCTTTCAGGCCCGGCCGGTCTGGCGGACCATCGCCATCGAGCAATTGGAATTCCCCGCGATGGACCATGGCCACGGCGTCGACCAGTGCAAGGCCAAGTCCCGAGCCGGGCAAGGTACGCGCGGAATCCATGCGCACGAAACGCTGTTTGGCACGTTCACGCTCGGTCTCTGGAATGCCGAAGCCGGTATCCTTGACCATCAGCTCGACCATATTGTCATCCCCGCGCCGCGCACTGACGCTAATTGCCCCGCCCTCTGGCGTGTACTTGATGGCATTGTCGATGAGATTGGCGAGCGCCTGAGCGATCATCTCGCGGTCCCCCAGAACCTGGGTTGCGCGTGTGGATTCAGAGCGGAATTCGAGGCCTTCATACTCGGCCGCCGGCTCGAACAGATCCGAAAGCTCTTCTACCACTTCCCCGAGATCTGTGCGTTCCATACGCATTTCCGACTGTGCATCCAGGCGGGAAAGCCGGAGAATGGCGTTGAAGGTTGCCAACACGCCATCCACTTCGCGAATGGTTTGCTCAATCACATCGCTGACGGATAGGTCCGGATCGGGCGAGGACAAGGCATTCTCAAGCCGGTTGCGCATGCGCGAGAGCGGCGAGCGCAGGTCGTGAGCAATAGCATCGCCAGTATGGCGCGAAGAACGCACCAGGGCCTGCAGCCGGTCCAGCATGGCATTCAGGCGCTCTGCCAGCCGGTCGAATTCATCATCGGTCCGCCGCGTCCTGGCCCGGGCGGTGAGGTCGCCGCCCATAACTTTTTCCGCTGTATCGGCCAGATGCTGGGCCCGGCGGGCCACGCTGCGCGAAATCCAGATTCCACCCATGATCGCGATCAACAGACCCGCGCCACCCGCGATATAAATCGCATTGGTGATGCGGTTGGTCATGATGCCTTGATTGGAGATGTCATATCCGACGAGCAGCTGCGCCTCGGTGCCGAGATTTACCACGCGTCCGGCGACATCAATGGTGAACTCGCTGCCGCCTGGCCGGCGCACATCGATCTCGAATTCCACCTCCCCGGGATAGTCCCCGGGCGGCATGGCCGAGAGATCCCCGCTCAGCTTGATGCCGGACGGGGTTTGCAGCTGATAGAGGAAATAGCGCTGAGGCGCTGCGGCCCGCTCCAGGAGCGACTGTGACACGCGGGACAGGCCGCCATCTTCATAAGCCAACAGGATGGAATCGATTTCGGAATCAATCCGCTTCCGGTTCTCAACCCGCGCATAGCCAATCGTGGTGGAATAGATGAACCCGATCAGCGCCAGAGTGTAGAGGAAGGTCAGGACCACATAGAATGTGGTCAGACGAAATGTCGTCGTCCGCGCCAGTGGCGGCAGCCTGACCCCCCACAGTTTCATGCCACTATGCCTGAAGGCGGTAGCCCGCCCCACGCACGGTGTGCAGCAGAGGCTCGTCAAAATCCTTGTCGATCTTGCCGCGCAGGCGCGAGACGTGAACGTCGATCACATTGGTCTGGGGGTCAAAGTGATAGTCCCACACTTTTTCAAGCAACATCCGGCGGGTCACCACCTGGCCGGCATGGCGCATCAGATACTCCAGCAGGCGGAACTCACGCGGCTGCAGATCGATCCTCTGCCCCGCGCGAGACACCTTGCGGGCCAACAGGTCCATCTCCAGCTCGCCGGCACGCAGATGCGTCACCGGGCTCTCATTCGGCGTACGCCGGCCCAGCGCCTCAACCCGTGCAACCAGCTCGGCTGGTGCGAAGGGCTTGGAGAGATAGTCATCCGCGCCCGCCCTGAGGCCTTCGACACGATGTTCAACCTCTGACAATGCCGTCAGGAACAGCGCAGGCGAGGCGCCGCCAGCATCCCGAAATTCCTGGACCAGGGTCAGGCCATCCTTTTCCGGCAACATTCGGTCCACCACAAGGGCGTCGAAACTGCCGGCTCGGGCCAGTTCCAGGCCGCGTTCGCCGTCAAAGGCGATATCGACCTGGTGTCCGGCTTCGCTCAGCACCTTGCCGATAAACTCGGCGCTTTCGCGATCATCTTCGATGACAAGTACGTTCATGGGGCTCTTCTTGCCTTTCTGTTTGCCCGTGTCAGTCGTCGGTCTCGCCGATCTCGACCGTGCGGAAGGTGGTCACTTCCCCAACCCGCACAGCAACCAACACCTTATCGCGCCCAGCCAGTCGCGCACCTTCAATCGCCTGCCGCATGTCCTCTTCCGAGCTTAACGGCCGACCATTGATCTCCAAAATTGCCATTCCGCTGCGGATTTGCGCGTCACGCAGCGGACTGTCACTTTCCATTTCCGTAATGACGAGCCCCACTTCGTCCTCGTCCAGGTTCAGTTCCTGGCGCAGGTTTTCGTTCAGCGGTTTCACGCTGACACCCAAGGGGCCCTCTGTATCTTCGGTCACCGTGTCATCGCTGGCGGCCGGACGGACATCACCATAAGGATCTTCCGGGCGCTCGCCCACCGTCACCGAAACCGTGATCTGCTCACCATCGCGCAGCACACCGAACTGATTGTCCGATCCGGCCAGCAAACTGCCAACCATTCGGGTCAGCTCGGTGGCATCGGCCACATCGCTGCCATTGACTGACAGGATGATATCGCCGCGCTCCAGGCCATATTCCTCAGCCGGGCCACCATCGGCGACATCGGCGACAATGGCACCTTCATCCTCTGCCAGCCCCTGGGCCTCGGCCATGTCGGGGGTGAGATCCTGGATGGTCACGCCCAGCCAACCGCGCGAGACCCGTCCATCGCGGATCAGAGTAGAGGTGATCTGGTTGGCAAGGTCGGCCGGGATGGCAAAGCCAATACCGACAGAACCACCAGTGGGCGAAAAGATTGCCGTGTTCACGCCGACGACCCGTCCATGCAGGTCAAAGGTCGGGCCGCCCGAATTGCCGCGGTTGATCGCGGCATCGATCTGCAGGAAGTCGGTATAGGTGGACGATCGGCCAAGCTGGTTACGCCGGCCTTGGGCGGAAATGATGCCCGCCGTCGCCGTGCCGCCAAGGCCGAACGGGTTGCCGAGCGCGACCACCCAGTCACCACGGCGCATATCCGCGTCATGGGCAAATTCGACATACGGATAGGTGCCCGGCTCAATCACCTTCAGAACGGCAAGATCGGTTTGCGGGTCGGTGCCGACAATCTCCGCTTCCAGCTCTTCCCCGCTATCAAGGGCGATCTCAATCTCGGTCGCGCCCTCGACGACATGATTATTGGTGACGATATAGCCGTCGGCGGAAATGAAGAAACCCGAGCCGAGCGAACGCGCCTCACGCTGTTCCGGCTCGCTCTCGCCTTCCTCATCGCGCCGGCGCTCCATATATTCGTCAAAGCCGGGCATGTCGCGGAACCGCTCCATGAACTCCTCGAACCCGGAACTGTCATCGCGCAGCGAAACCACATTCACCGAGACCACGGCCGGGCTGACCTGTTCGATCAGGTCGGCAAAGCTGACCGGGGCATCGCCGGGGGCTTCAATCACAATCTGGCGCGCGTCTGCCGGTGAGGTGAACTGCGGCCCAAACGTGAAAGCCGCCATCGCACCCGCGCCGACCATGCCCGCAACCAGAGCCTGAGCTGAGACGCCAAACCGTTTTGCCATTGCCACTTACACTCCTGATTTTTCACCATTTCGAGGTGAGTTAATGTTGCTTAGCCTGTGTCCAAGAAAGATGGTCATTAAGTTTCATTTATCTAGTCACCGGATTCGCTGTGGTGGAATCACCAGCCAAATGTGTGCGGATCATGTTTGGCTCCATCAGCGTTCTGTGCACAGGACATTTCTCAGCAATCTCCACCAGGCGCGCACGCTGGTCATCATCCAGCGCACCCTGAACATGGAGTGTGCGCGTAAATACGTCGACTTTGCGGCCTTTTTCGCACTGCGCGCAATCCTCCGCATGGGACTTTTCGTGCGAGACAGAGACGGACACTTTTTCCAGTGGCCAGTCCTTGCGACTGGCATACATGCGCAGCGTCATGGCCGTGCAGGCGCCAAGCCCCGCGGCAACATAATCATACGGATCGGGCCCTGCGCCGCCACCGCCGACGGACACCGGCTCATCAGCGAGCATGGAATGCGCCCCCGCCCGAACTGATACTTCGTAAGCCGACCGGCCCGTCTCCGAGACATAGACTTCAGCGCCAATCGGCGACGACGGCGCGCTCATGGCTGCATCGCCAGAGGGCAGATAACGCCCGACCCAGCCAGCAATTGCCTCGGCGGCATGATCGGCTTCACCAGGCTCGCTGAGCAGATGATCTGCCATGTCCAGGCTAATGAAACTCTTGGGATGACGCGCGGCTGTGAAGAGGCCCGTGGCGTTTTCAATGCCGACAATATCATCCAGCGGCGCATGCAGGATCAAGAGCGGCTTGCGCAGGGCGCTGGCGGCATCGCGCACACTGGCGCCGCGCACATCGTCAAGGAATTGCCGCTTGATGGTGAACGGCCGGCCAGCGAGATGAACCTCAGCCTCGCCATCGGTTTCAATATCCGCGACCTGGTCATCGAAGGCAGCCAAGACATGATCGGCATCGGCCGGGGCGCCAAGCGTGGCAACGGCCTTCACACTTTCGATCTGCCCACCGGCAACGATAGCCGCCGCCCCGCCAAGGGAATGGCCAATCAAGAGATGCGGCCCACCCGTCTCAGCCTGCAACCAGTTGGCCGCCGCCAACAGATCCTGCACATTGGTGGAGAAATTGGTGTTGGCGAAGTCGCCTTCGGACTGACCCAGCCCGGTGAAATCGAACCGCATCACGCCGAGGCCATGCGCAGCCAGCCGGCGGGCGATGCGGTGCGCGGCGTGGACATCCTTGGAGCAGGAAAAACAGTGTGCAAACAGGGCCCAGGCGCGCACCGGCCCGGGTGGCAAATCAATACGGGCCGCAAGGACCTGTCCATCCGCACCAGGAAATTCAATCCGTCCGGTTTGAAGCACCATTCTGACCTCCCGAGAGTAAGATTAACCTATCAGATAGGAAATCCCGGCCCAGCGCACAGTCAAACTTCCGTGTGGCTCAGGCTTCGAGATCTTCGGGCGCCACAGCCTCAATCTCAGTCGGCGCGCTCGCCTTGCGCCTGAGCATCCCATAGCCAAGCGCTACGCCACCTACGAGCAACAGGAAAGGCGCGCCCCAGAGCACCCAGTCGCTTGCCCCCTGAACCTTGGGCCGGAACAGCACAAACTCGCCATAGCGGTCCTCAAACCAGGTGCGGATTTCCGCATCGCTGGCACCTTCGGCCACCATGATACGCACACGTTCGCGCATGTTTCCGGCAATGTCGGATGTGGACTGCGAGATCGGCTCATTCTCACAGGCGATGCAGCGGATTTCCCGCATCAGTGCCTGGGCCCGCGCCTCCTCTGCGCTGTTCAGCTCAGCGGCCGTGGGATTGGCAAGGATGATCAGCGCAGCGGCAATCAGGGCTTTCATTCGGCGAGTTCCCCAGCAGGTAGAGAGGCCATATCCGCCTGCCGTGCGCGCGCCTTGAAAACTCCGCGCGGCAGCACGCTGAATAGTCCCCCCAGGGCCATCAGGATCACACCACCAAAGACCAGATCGATCAGCGGATTGAAATAGGCACGGAAAGTCCAGCGCACCTGACCATTGACCTCGCGCCGATCACCCAGCGCCAGATAGAGATCGCCCGACGGGCTCTTGTGGATCGCGGTTTCCGAGGTGGGCATGCGCGCGGCCGGATAATAGCGTTTTTCAGGACGAAGTTCGATCATCGCCCCGCCCTTGCTGGCGGAAATTGTGGCGCGATCGGAAAACCAGTTCGGCCCTTCCACAACGCGCATATCCTCCAGGCTCAGCGTCCAGCCGGCCACTTCGGCGCGCCCGCCCATGGCAAGATCCAATGTGGTCTCATAGCGCTGACTTGTCTCAACGACAGCGCCGACAACAAACACACCGAGCCCGATATGCGCCAATGTCATGCCCCAGACGCGCAAGGGGAGTTTCAGCAATCGCGGCCAGGTCACCGCACGGCGCTTGAGCTCCCACATTGAGCCACCGACCAACCACACACCCAGCGCGACGCCCAATGCAGCAAATAGCGGAATGTCCATCAGCCCGACACCCAGTAGACCAAATACTGCGCAGATCCCGGCAAAGGCTGCAGCCCACTTCCAAATGCCGGAAAGATCCATCCGCCCCCAACTCCAGGCCTGTACAACAGGGAGCGCGATCAGTGCCGGAGCCATAATCGGCACAAAAGTCAGCCGGAAATAGGGTTCGCCAACGGACATCTGCCGGCCAAAGGCCTCAGCGATCAGGGGAAAGAGTGTACCGAGCAGGACAGTCGCGGTGGCTACGGCAAGAATGAGATTGTTGCCCATCAGGGCGCCTTCACGGCTGGCCGCCGCCCAGATCGGTCCGCCCTTGATCTTGTAGGCCCGAAAAGCAAACAGGCCGAGCGCCGCGCCACCATAGGCAAGCAGGCCGATCAGCAGGACAAGCCCACGTGTCGGATCATCGGCAAAGGCATGCACTGAGGTCAGGATGCCCGAACGTACCAGGAAGGCACCAAGGATTGAGAAGCAAAAGGCGAGCACTGCCAGCAGCACCGACCAAACGGCAAAGCCGCCGCGCTTTTCCGTGACGATCAGGGAATGAAGCAGCGCCGCGCCAAGCAGCCAGGGCATCAGGCTCGCATTCTCCACCGGATCCCAGAACCACCAGCCCCCCCAGCCAAGCTCATAATAGGCCCAGAGCGCGCCCAGCATGATGCCGCCCGACAGCGGCACAAAGGCCGCCATGGCCCAGCCCCGCACGGCCTTCGCCCAGATGCGGTCCACCCGGGCCTCGATCAGGGCGGCCGCCGCCATCGCAAAGACGAAGGAATAGCCGACATAGCCGAGATAAAGCAGCGGCGGATGGAAGGCGAGCGCCGGGTCCTGCAACAACGGGTTCAGGCTGTCACCCTGCAATTCCGGCTCGGCAACACGCATGAACGGGCTGGAGGCAAAAAGCAGATAGGCCAGCGACCCGGCCGCCACCAGGCCCTGAATCCCCAAGCTGCGCGCTTCGAACTTTGGCCGGCCTGTGCGCAAAAAAACCGCGCCTGCGGCTCCGAAACCCAACGTCACCAGGCACCAAAGCGCCATGGAACCTTCATGGTTCCCCCAAGTGCCAGCGATCTTGTACAAGAACGGCTTAAGCGTGTGAGAGTGATTGGCCACAAGCGCGACGGAAAAGTCCGAGCGGGCAAAGGCCATGACCAACGTCAGGAAGGAAACTCCCATGGCGCCAAGCGCAGTAAGCGCCAGAAAAGCCGCCGGGCCACGCTGCCCCCGCAGCCCCTGAACGCCTTGCAGACCCGACAGGCAGAACGCCAGGATGGCTGCGAAATGCCCGAACTCGATCATGTCTCGGGCGCCTCAAGATGCCTTAGCTCGCGCGGGATATAATTCTCATCATGCTTGGCCAAAAGTTCCGTGGCAGTGAACTTCCCCGCCGTATCAAAACGGCCCGTCGCGACAACGCCCTGGCCCTCCTGAAACAGGTCTGGCGCAATGCCGGTATAGCTTACATGAATGGTCATCTCGCTGCCATCGATGACACTAAACCGGATCTCGGCATTCTCGCCATAAGCCAGAGAGCCAGGCTCAACCAGACCGCCAATCTTCACTGTCTTGCCCGGCTCGGGCAGGCCTACCTTGGCCAGGCGTTCGGGCGTGTAGAACAGATTGGCACTCTCGCGCACGGCATAGGTCACCAGCCCCGCAGCGGCGAGGACTAGGATTGCGGCGATGGCCACCGTGATCAGGCGTTGGGTGCGGGCTCTCATGGCTATGGAATATAGGCGTTCACGGCTGTTGGGAAACTGCGGCTGAATCAGCACCTTCTGCAGCAAGGAAACGGGCTACCATTTGCTCGAACTGGGCTGCGGCGGGAGAGCCTTCAGGGAGGCTGGCGGCGGTCTCGTCCCAGATCGCCCGCGCCTGGCCTTTCTGGTCCATCTGCCAGGCCGAAACGCCAACCAGAAAGGCCGCACGCACCTGGCGTGGATCCAGCGCATAGGCCCGCCCCAGGATCTGCGCGATATCCGGGCTGACCTCACCGCCAGACAGGCGAATCAGGGAGTCAGCCAGCCCGATCAGCGCCTCCACATGCCGGTCATTCCGGCGCAGGGCGGACTGATAAGCGCGCACGGCCTCGTCATCGCGTCCCTGCTGGGCCAGGACAATACCAATCAGATAGCGCGGCTCGGCATCTTCAGGGTTTTCCTGAGCCAATGCTTCCAGGCGCGACAAGGCTTCTGCAGGCGAGAGATCTTCCGGCGCGCGCGCAGCCAGTTCAGCCTGACGCGTGGCCATGGGGCGATCGCCCATGCCGGGCTTTCCGATGACGAAATAGATCGCCATGGCGAGCAAAACAGCGCCTGCTGTAAGGATCCAGTTTGCGCGCGTCATAGGCTGGGCAGCTTCAATGCGGCGCGCAGACCGCCCATTTCGCTACGCGACAGGGTCAGCTCCCCACCATAGAGTTCGGCCAGTTCATTGACGATAGACAGGCCCAGCCCTGTGCCCGGCGCGGTTTCATCCAGGCGCACGCCGCGTTTCACCGCCGCCTTCATCGCCTCCTCGGGCAGGCCGTCGCCATCATCATCTACTGTTAACCGAAGCCATTCTGGCGAGACTTGCTCTCCCGCTAGGTGCACTTCGCTGCTCGCCCATTTGCAGGCGTTTTCCAGGAGATTGCCGATCATCTCCTCTAAGTCCTGCGCCTCGCCCCGGAAAACAAGCCCTTCCGGCAGCTTTGACGACACTGTGACGCCCTGATGCTGGAACAGCTTGTTCAACAACCGCACCAGGCCGCTCGCAATCTCATCAATCTCGGTGCGTGCGCCCAGGGTCTGCGCGCGTGCGGCGGCCTGGGCGCGCTTGAGATAGTGCTGGACATTATTGTGCATCGCCTCGGCCTGGCGGCGCACGACATCATCAAGTGGTGTCTCACCACTGGCTTCATTGCGCAGCACGGCGATGGGCGTTTTCAGGGCATGAGCGAGATTGCCGACATGTGTGCGCGCACGGTCAACCACTTCGCGATTGTGCTCTAGCAGCTGATTGAGTTCGGCCGTCAGCGGTTGGACCTCAGCGGGATAATCCTCATCCAGCTGCGCCCGATCGCCTGTGCGAATCTCCGCAAGATGGGCCTGGATTCGCTCCAACGGTCCGAGAACAACCCTCACAAGTATGACCATGGCAACCAGCACACCGCCAGCCAGGAAAACCATGGCGCCAATGATCGAAAAGAGGAAGCGCCGTGCCCCGGCATCAGACGTGGCCCGGTCGGCCGCCGCCATCACCACCGCACGCTGGCCGGCGTCGGACAGCAAGATCGCCATGACAGCGACCCGCACGCGCTCATCATTCGGGCCCGTCGTGTCTGCGAACTGTACCTCACCCGGCACAGCCAGTGCCGCCTCAGCCAGGGGGACGGGCAGTGGGAGTTCGCCAAATTGCAGACTGTCCGCATGGATCACATCAATCGGGGCGCCTGCCGAACTGACTTCCACAATCGCCCAATAGCGCCCAGCCAGGGGTGTGTCATAGCGCGGGTCGGCGGGAAGTCGTGCCGGATTCGCCGCCAGGTCGCCGTGTTCGTCCAGATCAACGGCCCGAGTCAGCGCCACCAGCGTGGCATTGAGCTCATCTTCCAGTAGCCGGACAGCCTCCGCCCGGTAGAGTGCAGACAGCGCAAACGCGCCGCCGAACAGGACAAGCAGGCTCCAGATCGCCGCACCAACCAAGAGGCGGCGAGCAAGGGATCTGTCACCGGGTATGAGGGAATTGAACCACAAGGCGTCGTGTGCTCCGGCGGCTGGAGTAGGCCGCCGGGACAAGAGCTTAAATCGCGTCAGCCAGCAAGGTGCTGTTCTGCCTCGGGGATTACCAGGCGATAGCCGAGGCCGCGCTCGGTCTCGATCCGATCCGAGCCGATCTTCTTGCGCAGACGGCCGATGAAGACCTCGATCGTATTGGAGTCACGGTCGAAATCCTGATCATAGATATGTTCAACCAGTTCGGTGCGCGGCACCACCCGCCCCTGATGGTGCATCAGATAGGCCAGCACGCGATATTCATGTGCAGTCAGGCGGATTGGCTCTCCATTCACCGTAGCGCGAGCTGAACGCGTATCCACGCGCAGGGAACCTGCTTCCAGAGCCGCCGCGCTGTGCCCAGCCGCCCGCCGCAAGAGCGCACGCAGACGCGCCAGCAGTTCAGCCGTGTAGAAGGGTTTGGTGAGATAATCATCGGCGCCGGCATCAAAGCCCTTCACCTTCTCACTCCAGCGATCACGGGCCGTCAGGATCAGAACCGGGAAGTCGCGGCCATCAGCGCGCCAACGCTCCAGAATTGTCACTCCATCCAGGTTCGGCAGGCCAAGATCCAGGATCACCGCATCATAAGGCTCTGTATCACCCAGGAAATGGCCGTCCTCGCCATCGGCTGCGAGATCGACAGCATAGCCAGCATGAGAGAGGGCATCGGCCAACTGCCGACGCAGATCTGGATCATCCTCAACTACAAGAATACGCATGGGGATTAGCCTCCACTTGTCCTGATGGTGCGCCCGGACCGGGCATCAACCACGATGCGCAGACGGCGTCCGTCACGTGCCATCCATTCGATCCGGTATTCAGCACCGCCATTGCCTGTCGAATAGAGATCCGCATCAAGCTGATAGCCCCCATATTGGGCTTTCAGGCGCGCAAAGATATCCTTGAGCGGAACATAATTGTCAGATTGGCCCGAAGCACTCGGCTCGACGGGCGTGAAGGATTGCGCCTGCGCGGAAAGCGCGGCGGCAAACAGGGACAGCCCGAAAACCGTCATAAAGAGGGTGCGTCTTAGCATGGGAGCAGGAAATAGGCGCCGGGGACTGAACGGTCGGTGAATGATTCTGTTGGATTACAGTTCACTCTGCAGTCTGCCTGAGAAAATCCTGGAGGCGCGTATCCTTCGGATCTTCAAGGACAATTTCCAAACGTGCATAGAGATTACCGGGCGCCTTACCTGCCTGAACGCCCTTGCCTTTCAGGCGCAGAACAGTGCCCGTGTTCGAGCCGGCAGGAACGGTCAGCGACACCGCGCCTGAGGGCGTGCGCACATCCACCTTGCCACCAAGAACAGCCGTGGCGAGCGAGACAGGTTGGGTCATCCGCAGGTCCAGCCCTTCCCGCGTCCATATCTTCGACGGCTGCACGCTGATTTTAAGAAACGCATCGCCGGGTGGCCCACCTGTAGGCGATGCATGCCCCTGGCTTTTCAAACGCAGAGTTTGCCCATCTTCGATACCTGCGGGGATATCGACTTCCAGGGCGCGGCCATCGGCCATAGACATGCGCCGGCGCGCGCCATTCACCGCATCGTCAAAACTGATCTCACACTGATAACGCACATCGCGGCCTTTGACCGGACCTGTGCGGCGACGGCCTCGCCCACCTCCGAAAAGACCGGAAAGAATGTCATCGAAGGGGTCATGCCCGCCGGGCCCTGCCCCGCCCTGGCGAGGTCCGCCAGCCCCCATGAAAGGATGGCTCGGATTGCCCTTTTCATCGATCTCGCCGCGGTCATACTTTGCGCGCTGCTCAGCATCACCAAGGATTTCAAAGGCTTGAGAAACGGCCTTGAACCGTGCCGCCTTGCCTTCATCACCGGGATGCAGGTCTGGGTGCAGCTCCTTGACCAAGCGCCGATGAGCACTTCGGATATCAGTTTCGCTTGCCCCGCGCGTCAGCCCAAGAACGGCATAAAGATCACCAGCCAATCGACAGGTCCTCGTATAAGTCCGGTTACAGACTTATCACCTAGTCATTCGGGCCGGGAATGGAAAGCCAGTCGCTGGTGCGGCCTTCAGATGACCGGCTACGCACCCGTATATTTGAGGCACCAACCGGTAGGTCGAAGCCGGTTGCAGCGACGGTTTGCTCGGTCTCACTTTGGCCAGAAGGGGTCCACGCGACATCATAGCTGTAAAGCCGTTCCGGGTCCGGCGCGTCCCAGTCATCGGGAATATGCGGGCCACGCTCAGCCCACTCAACGCGCGTGACACTTGTCCAGCGCGCATGTCCCGGACGCCAGGGCAATCCGGCGAAATCCTGGAATGTCACCGATTGGGGCTCTCCAGACAGTCCAGCTTGCCAGACCCGCTCCAATCCCGGCTGGCTCGCTGCCTTCGCAAGCCGCAAAAGCGCGGCATCTACGAGCACGCAGCGCGCGCCCACCGGCGCTCCGGCCTCAGTTGCCACCTCACTGCCATTCAGGCCGCGCAGCAATTGCGTCAGCCGGTAATTTGCACTCTCAAGCAACTCCACTTGTGCGAAGGCCAGAAGTTCCCACCCCGCCTGCGTCTCGACAAGCAAGTGATTCGCACCCGCCAGTACGGCATCCTGCGTAGCGGAAGCCAGCAGCGGAAACGCCATTTCTACTTCAAGATTGGCGGCATGGTCCCACCGCGCCACCGGCCCGCTCTGCAGGGCACGCGTCAGAATACCGGTCAGCGCAGGTAAGGAAAGGCGCGCAATTTCAACGAGCTGATCCGCTGCGTTGCCAGACAGGACGCCAACCTCGCCGGGCCAAGGGTCGGCAAAACCGGCAAGGACAAGTCCCCGTGCCCCCGCGTCCTCAAGCGGTAGTAAGGGTGCATCGATGATGAGCAAATCAGCTGGCGCGGCAAAACCAGAGGTGCCGGATACGCTCGGAAGCTCCGTCGCCAATGACACAACCTGACCAGACGGTGCAGGCTCAAGACTGAGCGTGCGCGACGCTGTCAGTTCCTCGCCCAATACGGTCCACAGCCCGCCGAGCCCTTCCACCTCAACTGTGCTGAACAAGCTGAATCCGGCGTCCAGGTCACCAAGGTCGATCGCCAACCTGTCAACGCGCTGGTGCGCCTGCAGGAGCCTAGCTGCAATTCCGGCAGCTTGCGGCTCTGACAAAACGAGAGGGAGGGCGAGCGAGGCCGTTCGATGAATATCGCCGATGGAGCTGCGCACCTCTATCGTACTGGTTTGAAAAGCGTTTTCCAGCCCCGCATAAGTCAGCACAAGGCGACCTGGCGGCGCGATTTGTGTACGCCGCATGCGCTCAAGCCCATTTTCGACCAACAGCTCCTGAGAGAAACAAAAGCCGGCCTCGGTGCCAATAGCTGAAACCTGCAACTGCCCAGCCGTTTCTGCGCAGGCCAGGCCGAAACCAACCGTCAGTGGCGCAAGGGCATCCTTCAACCGAGTCACGCCATCGAGGGCAAAACCCTGGACCAGGCCGGTCACGCCCACCGGAGACAGCGAAACATCAGCTCTCTGGCCAAGATCTGTCAGAACAGCAGACAAGGTCGCAAGACCCGTTCGCCCATTCAGCCAATGGCCATAGCTCCAATTTTCACCATCCGACCAGACCGTGCTACGCACTGGAAAATCCGGATAGGGCCGCGCATCCCAGGCCCAGACGGCAGCCTGATCAACAAAGGATACACTGTCCCAATAGCCGAGTGCGCCGATCAGCGCTTCGGCCTGCAGCACATCATCGCGCGCGCCACTGGAATAGGGCGGAACCGCGCTTTCAGAGCTTTTCGGATCGTAGAACAGGTTCGGGGAATTGATGCCCTTGTCGACGGCAGGAAAGCCGATCTCGCTGAAACGGACGGGCTTGCTGGACGCGGTCCAGGCTGTGGGCGAAGCATTGCGCACACCGCCGGGGCGTTCATGGTGCGCCGCGCCCCACCAGCCGGCAATGTCCTTGGCGCGGAAGACCCAGTGCTCGCCATGGGCGGTGTCGTCGATCAACGTGCGTGTCTGGGCATCGCGGTCTGCCGGGCTGGCATAATACCACTCGAAATTCTCCCCGCCGGTCTGGTTGGCGAGGATATAGGCAGCGTCGCCCGGCCGGTCATAGCCTGCGAGCTTGTCCAGATGGGTCTCACCATCGCGCCAGTCGCCCGCAGGCGGATACCAGTCGATCCCGACAAAATCGATGGAAGTCTCAGCCCAAAGCGGATCAAGCGGGAACAGCACATCCCCACTGCCATCGCCGGGAACGAAGGCGCCATATTCGCTCCAGTCCGCCGCATAGCCGACCTCAACGCCCGGCCCCAACATGGCTTTCACATCCTGGGCAAGCGTCACCAGAGCCTCCACGAAGGGAAATGCGCCCGTATCATCGCGCAACTGGGTCAGTGCGCGCATCTCGCTGCCGATCAGGAAGGCGCTGCAGGCCCCGCTCGCCTTGGCCAGCGCGGCATGGTGCAGGATGAAACGGCGATAGCCCCAATCGCTGCCCGGGCCGGAATAGCTGGCAATATCATCACTGAAGTTGAAATGGCTCGGCTGTGCCGCCCCCATGAAATCCGCTACCGCCGTGCGGGCACCAGCCGTCCCGTCAAGATCAGATGAAATCCGCCCGCGCCATGGAAATGCCGGTTGCCCGGTTCCGCCGCCCAGGTCGGGCAATGTGTTGCCTGGTGGCACGTCCATCAGCAGGAAGGGTGTCAGCGTCACCGCGATGCCGCGCGCGGCCAACTCCTGCATAGCCTGGATTACACACCAATCGGCCGGTGTTCCGCCATAATTGGCATTGCCAGCCTCGGTCTGGGAAATGAGATAGGCACCCTCGCGCCCTTCTCCGCAAACCTGCCAGGAACGAGGCACAGTCACACGGTCTTGCGTTTCCACACCAGGGCGGATCTCGCAATGGCCCGCACGCAGATCCGTGCCAAACCAGCCTACGGTGAGAGACGCTGCGGTCACATTTGGTAATTCAGCCTGCAGCTGGTCCATCGAGACCAGGAAATCGCTACGACCATCCACACTGTGCACATTCAGTGGCGTTTCCCGGCCAGGAAAGGTCCGCGTGCGCACGGGCTCGGCTGCATAAACGAACTCACCTGTGGCCGGAATGATGTTCACCGCCTTCACAACATCGCGAACAGTGCTCTCATCTGATGCCGCAGGGGTTTTCACCACTTCAAAGGAAAGCTGCGGCAGCCGGTTTCCGAAGGCTTCCAGCGGAAAATCCTCAAACAGAATATAGCAGGTACCACGATAGGCCGGCGCCTTGCCCGCGCCGAGCTCAGCTTCGATCGCCGGGTCGGGTTCCTGCGTCTCAGACCCCGGATAGATGCGATGGGTATAGCTGCCCAGCGACAACGGCTCGCCATTGGCCCATATGCGCTCGATGCGGGCATTCGGGCCTTCACAGACGGCCACGGCAAAACTGACCGTATAGGAATAGGTGCTCACGCGCGGCCCGCCCTTGCCGCCCTGGCTGGTGCGATTTTCGGTGAAGTCGCCTGCCCAGATCACCTGCCCGCCCACGCGCATGCGGCCATAGACATTTGGCAATCCCGCGCCTTCCCTGCTCTCCATCACATGCAGGGCTCTCAGGCGCGGGCCTTCCAACGGCGGAGTGAAATAGGCCTGGTCGATGGCCGCTCCAGCCAAGCTACCCAGCGTCCGGCCAATCTGTGCCCCTGCAAACTGGCGGCCGAAAACACTCACGCCTCCAGGCAAGAAGCGTGCGCCCAACGCTGCGCCAGCTTCGGAAAATGCAATCTGGGCCATGGCTCAGACCTCCAATCCAGGAAAGGAAAACGCCGCCGTAATACGCCGCGACCACCAGGGTACGAGCCGGGTTTCGGTGACCCCGCGCCCCCAATAGGCGTGCAGGATGCGGCACGCGCGGCCGGCCTGGCAGGCACTGACCAGCGCGCAATGCTTGGCCGGCACGCCAGCAGCCATGCGAAACAGCAGGATGTCACCCTCGCGCACGGCACCTACCGGGATTTCCACAAGATGCCGGCGGGCGGCGGCAAGCAAGGTGTCCTCGCCCGTCAGCTCTGCCCAATCGGGCGTATAAGCCGGGACGGCTTCCGGTTCATCGCCGACACAGCCACGCCAGACCCCGCGCAGAAAGCCAAGGCAATCTGCGCCTGCCCCCCGCACACTCGCCTGATGGCGATAAGGCGTGCCGAGCCAGCCGCGCGCCTCGGTCAAAATTTCCGCACGGGTCATTCGCCCGTCCCTGCCGCCGGGCCAGCCAGAATGAAATCGTTGCCGGGCATATGCGGAAAGCCGCGAAAGTTCTCAACATTAGCGAAGGTTTCGATGCAGGTCGTAAGCTGTTGGTCGCAGATCAGGCCCTCAAAGGCCGGGTTCTCCAGATCCACGCCACAGCGCGCATCGCCCAGCACAGCATCGCACTGGCGTAGGAATTGCCGCCCGATCAGGCGGTCGAGATCGACTTTCAGCGAGACAAGATCAGCCTCGAACCGCTCACCCTGCCACTCCACACGGGCCAGCCGCCCGCTCCAGATCAGCTCAATAACCGACAGCGCCAGCCAGTCGAGCCGATAGACATCAACACGGGCTCCATCCCAGGTACCGGTAAGAATGTCTTCTTCGGTAATCGCTTCGGCATCCAACGCGCCACGCACGGAAGCATGACCGGGCTCAAGATCTGTGGTGCGGGTAAAACTGCTCGCCTCCAGCGCCGCGCCAGGCTCATAGGTTTCGCCCACTATGGTGAGAGGCTTGTCATGCCCGGTCAGGCGCAGGGTGAAACCATCCCCGCGCGTCAACACCCAGCCGAGGCAGACATGGCGTGCAGCTTCCGCCGGTTTGGAAATCAGCGTAACCATGACCTATCCGATCAATTCCACAAGCTGGGCATTCACAATGCGGCCGGCACCAAACCCCTCTAGGCTGGCCTCCAGCCGATCTGTGTCAAACCGGGCTGGACAGTCGAATTCGAAGCCGGCAGTGATGGCAACGCCCACGCCAGGGGCGGAGGAAAAGGTCACCACTCCGGTCGTGTTGTCCACACTGAAACCTGAGCTTTGCTCCACGCCGTCAAGGGCGATGCGAACACTGCCAGTCACAGGTTTCAGGATCGGGCGGGCATAATCGCCATAATGTTTCACAAGCTGGAATTCGGTCTCGCCGTCATCGCCTATGCCGAGCGCCTGGTCTGTCGGCGCGGGGTCCTGCTCCGGCCCGCAGGAGCGATCATCGGTGAAGTCCCGGAAACGGAAGCCATAAAGCGCCCCACGCCGGGCTTCAAAGAACGCGGTTAGATCGTGTAACTCTTCCAGCGTCTGCACGGCACTGCCCACATCCCAACGCCGGCGGGAGCCAGACCAACTGGCCGTGCGCTGTTCGGCTCCACTGGCGAGCTGAATAATGTCTGTGCGTCGCTCCGGCCCACCAATCGCGCCAAAGGCAATGGCCAATGGAAAACGCACCTCATGAAAGGAAGACAGAGCCATCACAGACGTCCTCCCAGACTGGCGAACCGCGCCATCAGCGCTTCAAGGGCGCCGCGATTGGCAAGCAGGTTGCGTGAGGCATTGCCGCCCGATTGCGGCAGGGTGACATTCAGGGTCTGCTGCACCGCTCCAGGCGCGCCGCTGCCGAAGACCGATGAGACAGCCAGCCGGGCGAGATCTCGCGCAATCGCCTCCGCCATATCCTCGAAGTCCAAGCGCCCCCGCTCAGCGGCCCGGGCAAGGGAAGCTTCAATGCTCGCCCCGGCCTCGGCGAAAGCCGCTTCCAGCGCGCGCGCCGCCGCCACGCCCGGCCCTTCGGCCAGGGAAATCAGCGCGTCGCCCGCTGCTACTAGAGTGTCGTCAGGATTGTCCGCCATCGGATGGGTCTCCCTTGTCGAAATCTCTCAATCGGGCGCGCAGTGCGGCCGCGCCCTGCCGGTCAAGCTGGCCGGGGGTTTCCGGGGACTGGCTGAGCCAGATCCACTCTTTCAGTGACAACGCCCAAAAGGCTCCTGGCGTGGGGCCGAGGCGCAGGGCCGCGCGCAACATCGCGCCCCACGGGATCGGCTCAGCGCGCATCGACCGCCGCCTCGAACGCTTCGGTAATCCAGCGCGCGGCCATGGCTGGCGATACGGGCAGGTTTGCCAACTGCCCGGCCAGATCACCATGACCACCGCCACGCAGCAGCGCCGCCAGAACTGCCATCATGTCTGCCGGAGACGCCTTCGCAAGGCGCGCAGCAATCTCCCCCAGTGTATGCGCCTCCAGCGCGGACTGGATCTCCGCCAAAGCGCCGAGCGTGAGGCAAAGACATGCGTCCACCTCACCGATCTGAACGGCCACTTCACCTCGCACGGGGTTTGCCATCAGGCCGCCGCGAACTGGATCTGGCCGGCGCTTTCCAGCATCACGGCAAATTCGGCTTCGCCATCATGGCGACCCGACCAGCTCAGCGCGCTGATCATGAAGGGCCCGGAAATCGTGCCAAGATCGGGCACCACAAACTGCCAGTCCGGGGTCTCCGCCCCGAAAAAGACGGTCCGCATACGAATATCGCTGGTGGCATCCTTGAACACGCCCGCGCCGCTGATGCGCGCAGACTTGGTGCCCGCTGCGGTCATCAGTTCGCGCCAGGCCTCGGCGCTGTCGGCGCTGGTCGCATCCACGCGCGAGGCGGAAAGCTCCAGTTTTGTGGTGCGGATGCCGGCAAGGGTCTCATACCCGCCCTGCCCGTCTGCAATGCGAATAAGGACGTCGCGTCCCTTCTGGCCAGCCATCACGCCGCCTCCTCTGTTATAATCCGGATACGGAGCAAGCCGCGAAAACTGGCGCGGTCGGATGTGCGCACCACATCGGCATAGACAGCCTGAATCAGCACAACGCGCTGGCCGGTGAGGCTGAGATCTGCCCCCTCCGCTGCGCGGCGCAACGCCCCGATCAGTGTTTTTGCGGCCAAGCGCCCACCAGCGCGCGAAGCGGTAGTGAATGTCAGGCGGTGGACCTGGCCTTCGCTCAGGCTCGCACCTGCTGGTTCGCTCTCATGGCGCTCCAGTATGGCAAACGGGTATGGCGCGCGGCGAGTCTCATCGTCAAAAATTCGCGGCGGCGATCCAAACGCGGCGATCACGCCAGGATCGGTGCGCAGCGCGGCCAGCATCGCGCTTGCCACATCGCGCTCGGCAGTGACAGGCAGGCCGCTCATAGCCGGATTTCCCGATACGCCGCGAGCAGGCCTTCCACATCACGCGGCACCCCAGGGCTCCGGCCATCGCCGAACTCGGCGGAGCGATAGGTCTCCTGGGCCATGCGTTGAACCGCGAGGATAAGATCTGCCGGCACCGCACTGGCCGCACCATAACCGGCCTCAAAGCGCACCTTCACCAATCCACCCGCGGGGATCGCGGGCGCAAAACTCCAGGGCCGCAGTCTCAACCGCCCGCAATCCAGCTTGAACCGCGAGGTGACATCCTCGCCGACATCATCTGCATCAAGGACAGTCACACTGGTCAGCGCCGAGACCGGACCAGGCCGCAAATGCGCGCCGCGCCCGCTCAGGGTCGGTGGCCAGGCCTGGTAACAGCGCTCCAGCGTGCGCGTGACGAGCACCTTACCGAGCAGGCCCTCGACCTGCCCGGTCGCGGCCTCTGTCAGGTCTGCCACCAGCGTATCCTCGCTGTCATGGCCGATGCGCAGGAAGGCTTTCATCTCGGCGAGCGCCACAGGCGGGGTGGCTGGCGGTGTGATCACCGTCAGGGTCATGGGCATGTCCTCTCGAAAAAGGCGCGGAAGAAAAGGAATGCGGGGCCCGGACAGGGGGAGGAACCGGGCCCCGCGCAAGGTGGGTGGTCTCGGGGATCTAGAAGACCATCACCTTGATGGCGTCGAAGTTCTGCACGCCGCCGCCCACACGCTTGGAGGTGTAGAACAGGACGTAAGGCTTCGAAGAGAAGGGGTCGCGCAGGACGCGGGAGCCCTGGCGGTCGACGATGAGATAGCCGCGGCGGAAATCACCGAAGGCAATGGCGGCATTGGTCGCGGCGATGTCCGGCATGTCTTCGATCTCGGTGACCGGATAACCGAAGATGGTGGCCGCATCACCGCCCGAGCCGGGCTGCCAGATATATCGGCCATCAGTGTCCTTCAGCTTGCGCACCGCCGAGACCGTGCGGCGGTTCATCACAAAGCGGCCATTGGCGCGGAACTGGGATTTCGGCGCATAGATCAAGTCGATCAACTGGTCGGCCGGATCATCGAGCGTGAAGTCGCCGGCCACAGAGCCGATCGAGCCCCAGGTGTGGGAGGCATCGGCGACGATGGTGTAGTCGAGGAAGCCCTTGGGCTTGCCATCGCCATCGCCGCTAACGAAGGCCGCACTTTCCTGGGCGGAAAAGGCGATCTCGACCTCATCGGCCAGCCAGGCATCGATGTCGGCATAGGTGTCTTCCAGGATGGTCTGCGTGGCCGCCGGCATGGCGTAGAGTTCGCCCACAGGGAAGTCGAGCAGGGCGAGCGTCGGCGCCGTGGTTGGTGTGTCGCGGGCGGTGGTTTCATCGCCCCAGGTCGCCGCTGCGCCGAGACCAACTGGTTTCTTGTAGGCACCCGCAGAAGTCTGGCGCACCGTCGCAATCGAGCGCATAGGCGAAGCCACCTGCAGGCGAGCCTCGATCAGACGGTCAAGCTCTGGCGGAGCAACATAGCCGCCCTGGGCATCATCGCCCGTGTTGAGCGACTTGGTATCCAGGCGGGAAATCCCGCTTTCATCGCCCGTGCGCAGATAGCGTTGCCAGGCTTCAGTCTGTGCGGTGTCAGCTTTCGGCGTGGTGGCCGAGACAGCCGGCGTGGCCGATTTCAGGCTGAGCGCTTCTAGCCGCCGGTCGATGCGCGCGAGGCGTTCATCGGTGAGCGGATCGGCCTTTCCGCGCGTTTCGATTTCGCTCAGGCGCGCATCATTGGCCTGCTTGTAGGCCTCGAACGCGGCCATGAGGTCAGCGTCGCCCGACCCCGATCCGGGGCGGGCCATCTTGGTTTCGGTGGTCATGGTGTCTCCTTGGACCAGGGGCAGCGATTAGGCCGCGGCTCGATTGAGCCCCGGCACCTTGAACCTCGCCGCCGGCTGCATCGGATGAGCGACAAGGGAAATCTCGACCAGGTCGAGGTCGATGAGGTCGCGCCCGCCGCCAACCAGGGGTCGGGCAAGACGCGGGCGAAACCCGATGGACAGGCCATCCAGGCCTGAATTGATAAGGGCGAGCGCTCCGGGCGCCTCGACAAGGCCGCGCACCATCAGCCCAACGCCTGTCTCGACAATGCGCGTCCACCGCCCGGCAATGGCGCCGGACTTGTGCTGTAGCAGCATCGGGATGCCACCGCCGCCACCACGGAGGCTGCGCGAGAAAGCCCCGGCGCGAATGCGGTCGCCAACCTGATCCGGCAGGTCATTCAGGGCAGCGTACCCTTCGATCAGCAGCGGGCCGGTCATTCCTGGGACTCCAGGCGATGTTCGATCCGGTCGAGCTGGGCGCTGATCGCCTCGATCTTGGTTTCCACCCGCGCAAGACGCACATGGTCTGTCCTCGTAACAGCCAAGCTTGCCTCGACATTCTCCAGCCGCTCGCCCGCACTGCCGGCCCACATGAATCCCGCCGCAAATTGCACGACGAGTGTAATGATCACACCATAAGTCAGCCGGCGCTCTGGGCCTGGCAAGGCCGCAGTCATGCCGGACCTCCAGAGCGCGGCGCGAGGCCGGCGAGGCTGCGCTTTTCCGCTTCGGTCAGGAAGCTCGCCTGATCCAGCTTGGCAAAGAGATCAGCGCGCTCACCGGCCAGTGCGGGAACGCTGTCGACACAGCAGGTGACCGGGCCCGCAGAGGGAAAGCGCGGGACGAGCCAGTTCGACAGCGCCGAGGCCACACGCTGGGCCAGCGGCAGGACGGTCATCTTCCAGAAGGCCGCATTGGCCTCGCGATAATTCGAATACGTGTTGTCGCCGGGAATACCCAGCAACATGGGTGGCACACCAAAGGCCAGCGCGATTTCGCGCGCCGCGGTGTTGCGCGCCTCGCGGAAGTCCATGTCGGCGGGTGACAGCGACATGGGTTTCCAATCGAGCCCACCTTCGAGCAGCAGGGGCCGGCCGGCATTGGCAAAGCCAGTATGGGCGCTTTCCAACTCGTCCTTCAGACGCGAGAATTGTTCATCGGTCATCCGCGCGCCGTCCTGGCCATAGACCAGCGCACCGGAGGGCCGGGCGGAATTGTCGATCAGCGCCTTTTGCCAGTCCGCGCCGGCATTGTGCATGTCCAGCGCCTTGCGCGCCGGGGCGAGCGGCGAGAGGCCGTAAATATCATCACCCGGATTGAAGAGTTTGAAATGCAGGACGGGCAGCCAGCCATCGTCACTGCGTTGAATGGCGCGTTTGGTGCGGCCCACCTCATAGGTCCAGCCCTCGATCCAGCCATTGAAACCGGTATTGGCCTTCATCCGGTCCGGGCGCAGCACAAAGAGCGCGCCGGGCGGTTCATCATCGGCCAGGCTGACGGCTTCGAGATAGGCATTGCCAGTGATCTGGAGATGCGCGTGCAAGCTCTGCAGCAGGCTGGTGCCATCCATATCCGGAAGTGGACGGGCGAGCAGGCTGGCCAGGCCTTCATCTTCAGTGCGCAGCGGCACGCTGGCGGCGGCTTCTGCCACCATGCGTACACAGCGATAGGCCACCGCGTTTTCGAGATAACCATCGCGGGTTAGTGCCGCCGGGCTGCGCGGCCCCCATCTTGGCGACCCGAGCTGGGCCAGGGCAACGAGAGGCACGCCAGCAGTCTTTGACTCGCTGCGCGCAGGAAAAGGCCAAACCATGGACCGCGCTCCGTCTGTTTTCTGGATTTTTCGACGATGAGTGTTTTTAGCGCGGCACAATTCCCAGTCGGATTGTTCTTCGAAAACCCCCAATCTTTCAGAAGTTTAAGCGTTTAAAATCATGGAAAGCCCCTTCGTTTTCCGCAATCTTTGCTACAGTGGCGCTAGTCACCCAGCGGAAAGCCGGTTATCGCACCGCCTCTGCGAGGGCTTGGTCGGAGAGGAAGAATGTCCGGAAAGATCATTTCTATTGCCAATTCCAAGGGAGGGGTCGGCAAGACCACAACCTGCGTCAGCCTGGCTGAAGCTTTCGCCGCCGAAGGCCGGCGCACACTGGTGGTCGATCTCGATATGCAGGCCAATGCCTCAATGATCGTGTTCGGGCGCGGCGGCGATGAGCGCCTTTACGAAGCAATTGCCAGCCACAAGACAGTCACGGATTATCTCGACGAGAATTTCTTTGGCGAGCGCATGATGCGCCTGTCGGAATTCGTCACCCCGCGCGCCAGTGATGTCACGCATACGGGCCGTACGCTCGATATCTCGCTGGTCGCCTGCTCGCCCGGCCTGCGCCGCACCGAGCGTTCGCTGATTTATGAGCTGACATCGCAGGGCTTTTCGATGCACGCCATTGAAGGCCGCGTCGGCAACAGGCTGACAGCGGACCTGGAGCATCTGCGCAAGGAATTCGATATTATCCTGTGCGACTGCCCGCCAGGCATCTCGGCCATGACCGAAACAGTGCTTGCAGCCTCGGACCTTCTGATCGTGCCGACCATTCCGGACTTCATGTCGACGTTGGGTCTGGATCTCTTCATCGGTGATGTGTTGCCGCAACTGAACCGGGATTCCGGCGATGGCCTGCCTTATGTGCTCGCCACACGCTTCACCAACAGCGCGCATCAGAGAATCGTCTTAAATGCTATGGCAGAAGGCGCCGAGGGCGGCGATACGGATTATGCCATGCTGAGCACGATTATCCCGGCGACACCGGATTTCGCGGTCAACCCGATCGAGCTTGGCCATGCACCGACCCTGGCACAAAAATGGCCGGGTGAAGCATTGGGCACCCTGGACGCCCTGCACAAGGAACTCGTGGAGCTGTTGAAATGAGCCTGACTGTCGATGGCCGTGCCGTCCTGGAAACCATTGTGAACACGCCGGATGTGTTCTCCGGAATCCCCGCGCGCGACTGGTCATCTGCAGCGATCAAGCTCGCCAAGAAACAGGTCAATGCCGGCAAGCAGACACGGGAAGACATTCTGCGCCTGCGCAATACGCTCGGCGAGGATGTCTTTGCCAAAACGCTCGATGCCCTGTCGGCCCACCATATGAAGATGCTGGCCAGACGGGTCGACCCGGATGTCGATGCGGACGAGATCAAGACTGCTTCCATGGCACTCACGCATATCCGCACCGTGCTGAGCTCCGATTGGAAAGCACCTGAACCCGAGGGCTCATCTGAGCCTGAAAATGCGGAAGCTCAGGCCCCCAAGGCCAATCCCTATATCGGCCGCAAGGCCTTCCGCACCGGCCGCTAGAGCCGCCTGAGGCGTGGATCGCGTCCGCCCCGGCCATCAATCATCAGCGCCCAGACCGCCCAGACCAACGCATCGAGCCGGTCTGGCGAGCCTGACATGGCCGATGTTCCAAAGCGCATCATCTCGCTTTCCAGCTCTTCGAACTGCCCGACATGGCGCACCCGCCCACGAGCATAGAGCGTGGCCACCGGCAGGGCGCGCCCACGCTTATCGACCTTGGCGTGCACCAGCCGCACCGGCATCTTCGCCCCGGCCAATTCCAGAACTTCGCGGACCATCTCTCCACCCTGATTGGCCTCTGCCACGATCGCCACGGCGCCCACTTCATTGCACAGCGCCACGGCCCGGCCAGCCCAATCGAGCGGTTTCAAGCCACGTACACTGGCATCGGCGAGCACGAAACAGTGTTCGGGATAACCAGGCATTCTCGCCCGCCCGACGGCCACGATCCCGCATGCATCCGCGCGTGGTCCGGCCCCTACCGGCGGGTCGATGGCCACAAGCAGATCCTCGAACCGTTCCGGCGCCTCACTGGCACGGCATTTGTTGAGCATGGAAAGCGTCCAGAGCGCGCCTTCGGTCGGCTCGACAATCTCGCCATCAAGCTCCTGCTGGGCCAACGCGCCATAACCATACTGGCTGCGCATCACCGCCATGAAGCCCGGCGCGAGATGAGCGGCATTCTCCTGTGTGGTGGAGCGCGTGACCGCCGTGATCGGCTCGGCCACCAGGCGCTTGATCAGTTTGCTTGGCTTTGGCGTGGTCGTGGCCATGGCACGTGGCTGCGACCCAAGACGCAGCCCCAGTTGCAGCATGTCCCAGGCCGCACCGGCAGCCGGCCAGGCTGCAAGTTCATCACACCAGGCCGCTTCGAATTGCGGCCCGCGCAGACTTTCCGGATCGGCCGCAGAAAAAGCGTACAGTTCTGCGCCATTGGGAAATACGACCCGCCGGCGGGTAACTTCATAAGCCGGCATCTCCTCGCCAGGCGGTGTCGCCACGGCGCGAATGCCGGACGGCCCGTCAATCATCACCTCGCGCACTTCACTTAGCGTGCTGCCCACCAGCGCCCCGCGCCGCGTGCCGCCATGACGGACCGAAAAGCAGATCCACTCCGCCCCGGCCCGTGTCTTGCCGGAGCCGCGCCCGCCCAGGAACAGCCAATTGCGCCATTCCCCCTGCGGCGGACGTTGACTCTCGCGCGCCGTCTCCAGAAATGGGACGTGCTCCACTGCTGAACTTGGCAGATCAGCACCCGGTTCCCAGACAGACCAGTCCAACTCGACGGCCGGTTCCTGCGGCTCGGATTCATCATCACTCATGCTGGGGGATCGTCAGTCCGATACGCCCCAGTCGGATTGTCAGCGCGCTATTCCTGCTCGCCCTGCCCGCTTTCCTCAGGATCGCGCATGGCATCCAGCAACCAGGCCCGCGCCACACGCCATTGGCGCTTTACCGTGGACTCTGACTGGCCCATCACCTCGCCAACTTCCTCCAGCGTAAGCCCGCCAAAATAGCGCAACTCGACAATATCGGCCTTGGACTTGTCGATGACAGACAGGCGGATCAGGGCCTTCTCCAGATGATCAAGGTCCAGCCGATCCTGCTTGCCATCGCCCAGGCGCGTGACCAGCGTAACCTTCTCATGCCGGCGCTTATCGGCCCCTTTACGGCGGGCATGATCGATTAACACACGGCGCATCGCCCGTGCTGACAGAGCCAGGAAGTGCGCCTTGTCGGCCCATTCGATATGATCAAGCTGGATAAGACGCAGGACAGCCTCATTCACAAGGTCGCCCGTCGACAGGGAGTTGTTGCTCTCAGCGCGCAGCAATGCTGCAGAGATCTGGCGCAGCTCTGTGTAAAGAAGGTCGAATAGCTTATCCCGCGAGGCAAGGTCCCCTGACTTCCATGCATCGAGAAGAAGCTTGGCTTCCACCTGGCTGTTTTCGCTCATCTCAATCCTCCCATCTGCCGAAGCCTATCCAGCTCGTGCACGCCTTTGCATGCCACGGTTTGGCCGGTGCTGCGGTCAGGAAACTGCAAGTTCCATGCGATGTGAAAAACCTATTCACCAGTTGGCGATACACGCACCATATGATGGCCGTGGGCGCGGGTGAAGTTGGTATCCAATTCGCATGGGCTGAAGTGACAAAGGTCGGCGCGGATAAAGTCAAGGACGACACGAAATTTGGCCTGGCGAACAGTTTCAACCCTCATGGCAGCCTCTGGCATCGCCGCGCTGGCTTATGGCCAGGGCGTAGATATCGACTATGTCGACGCGACAAGCGGAAACTGGCGCGAGACCGTAAGCACGGCTGTCCCGAATTTCGAACCCGCCCGCTCGCAACTGGAAGCGCGGCGCCAGGCCCGCCAGGCCGGCGAGCGCGTGCGCGCGGCCCTGAACGCCGAGGCCTATTTCGACCCGACAATCGATTTCGCCATAACCTCGGAAGATCCCCCGCGCCCGCGCTTGCGCGTCGATCCCGGACCACGCTTCGCCGTTGGCGAGATCACCGTCGTCTATGACGGTCCCGCGCCTGATGAGGCTGAGCAGGATGTACTCGCCGACAGCCTGCAGCTCGCTTCCGGCGACCTGGCTATCCCAGCCCGCATCTTGTCCGCCGAGCGGGCCCTCTTGGCGAAACTACGCACACTTGGCTATGCCGAGGCCGATACCGCGCCGCGCGACGTGATTGGCGACCGCGAGACTGCAGAAATCCACGTCATTCTGAAACTACGAGCCGGGCCGCGTATCCGGTTCGGCGAGCTTCTCGTTCCTGACGGGCTGAAGACCAGTACCGATTATATCAACACGCTGAAACTTCATCAGCCGGGCGACCTTTATTCACCGGACATACTGACACGCTTCAATCGGCGCCTGGCCGAAACGCGCCTTTTCACCCGCTCCAGTGCGCGCTTGGCTCCATCCCCCTCAGAGATCGATCCTGAAACTGGCGATGAAATCCGGGATCTGGTGTTGGAAATGGTCGAGCGGCCGCGCCATACAATAGCTGTGGGCGCGAGCTACTCGACCGCCGATGGCTATGGCCTGAGCAGCGAGTTTACACGGCGCAATCTGACCCGCAGTGGTGACGTGCTGGAAGCCCAGCTCAATCTGGCCGAGCTATCCCGCAATCTTGATATCCATTGGCGCCGTCCCAACGAATTCGGGTTCGGGCGTGGCCTGGTGTTCAGCACCAGACTTAGCGACGATACAACCGATGCCTTCGACCGCCAGTCGATCCGAGTAGGCTCAGCTCTGGAAATCATCGAAAGTCCACGCATAGCCTGGACAGTTGGGGCTAGCGGCGAAGTTCTGAGCGAGACCGGCCCATTGGGCGATCGCGATCTGCAGCTGCTGTTCCTAAACGGTGGCCTCCGGCTCGACTATTCCAATTCCCTGCTGGACCCGACCCAAGGCTGGCGGCTCGATTCCACCGCCACACCAACTTATGTTTTCGGTGATGAATCTACCCGCTATGTGCGCCTTGGCGGACAAGCCAGCGCCTATCTGCCTTTTGGTGAGGATGATCGGTTTGTCCTGGCCGGGCGGGCACATCTCGGCTCGGTGCTAGGCGCGGCAGTCAGCGACCTGCCCTCCGAACAGCGCTTTTATGCGGGTGGCGGCGGCAGCGTGCGCGGCTATGCCTATCAGGCAATCGGCCCGCGTGATGACGAGAATGCACCAACCGGCGGACGCGGACTGACGGAGCTTTCACTCGAAATGCGTTGGCGCGGGTCTGGCCGTTTCGGTGCGGTCGCCTTTGTTGATGGTGGCTCGGTCTCAGAAGCCAGATTGCCACGCATGGACGATCTCAGTCTCGGTGCAGGCCTAGGTGTGCGCTACCAGACCCCTGCAGGCCCGGTTCGCCTGGATTTGGCAACACCACTGAACAAAGGACCGGACGATGACCCGGTTCAGGTCTATATCTCCATTGGACAGGCCTTCTGATGGACCAGGACAAATCCACTTCACCCCCAATGCGGCGCTGGCTGCGATGGCTGGCCGTGCTCGTACTTATGATCACCGGCCTGTTGATTGCGGTGCGTCTGGTCGCCATGAGCGGGCCGGGCCGCGCTTTTGTGGAAGCACGGATCGAGGCGCTGCGGCCCGCCGGACAGAAGATTGAGATCGAAGGGCTGGAAGGCGACCTGCTTGGCCGCTTCACCATTGAGCGCCTCGCTATTGGCGACCAGGAGGGCGTATGGCTGGAAGCCAATGAGGTATCGGCAGTCTGGCATCCGCTACGACTGCGCACGCGCATGTTGGCCGTGGATCTTGTCTCGGCAGACCGGATAGAAATGCACCGCAGGCCAGTTTTGGAACGCTCTGAAGTTTCTGGCGGCGGAAACAACCCGATCCGCGCTATTGATATTGGCTCGGTGCGAGTCTCCGAACTTCTGCTCGACAGCGCGGTGACGACCCGCGAGTTGCGCCTCGCGCTCGCCGGGGCCGGTGCCTGGCAGGAAGATAGCGCTGCTCTTGAACTGACGCTGCACCCCCTCGAGGGCGATGGCGACAGAGTGGAGGGTGATCTCACCTGGTCGCGCACCGATCGGCTTCAGGGTGCGCTGAACTTTGACAGCCCCGCAGGCGGTCTTTTGGCAAGCCTGGTCCGCCTCGATCCAGAGCAATCTCTGTCGGGAGAGATTCAAGGCACTGGCGCCTTAGATGACTGGGCTGGCAACCTGAATGCCCGGATCGATGACCTGCCAGTGCTGAGCTTGAATGCCCAGGGCGAAGCCAACATGATCACCTATGATGGCGAGGCCAATCTGCGCGCGCATCCCCTGCTCACAGAGCTTGTCGAATGGATGGGTAGCCCTGCGAGCCTGAATGGACGCGCTGACCCAGCCGCCATGAGCTTCGAGGCCAACCTTTCCGCAGACAGGCTGGATGCAACACTTGATCTGAAACGTGAAGAGAACGGTCCATGGTTTGGACATGTATTGGCCGAAGCCTTGGAGCCGCATCAACTGGCAGACCTGGCCGGTACGAAAGTCGGCCGTATCCGGCTGGATGGCGATTGGTCTGCCGGACAGGCCGGCCCAGAATATACCGGTGAGATTGAAGCCTGGAACATCACACGCGGTGACATCTCGGTCACCTCGATTGCCGGCCCGCTTAATATCATCCGCGGGGAAAGCGACTGGCAGATCGAAACGGACCTCACCTCCAAAGGTACACGCCTTCCCGGTCAGGCAGGTCAGCTGATAGGGGCACAGCCGGGGCTTCAACTCATTGCCAGCGTCGCTCCAGAAACCCGTATAGCGTCGTTTGAGGCAGTGAACGTGACCGGCCGCGCTGCACGGCTGTCGGCGACCGGGCGGATCGACCCAGAGCTTTCATCTGAAACCGCGCTGGAAGGGCGGTTTATCCTGAATGGCCAAAGGGCCGAACTGCCATATGGAGCATCTCTTGCCGGGGACTGGCGTCTTTACGGGCAAGATGACGGTGCCTTGCAGATCATCATGCAATCGCGCGTAACAGGGCTAGAGACCATGCCCGAACCGTTGGGCGGTCTACTCGGGTCGAACCTTACCACCCGCCTTTCTGGTCTTGTCACGCGCGAAGGCGCGGTACGCTTGGATGAAGTATCTTTCAATGGCGCGAAAGCGGGTTTGCGAGGCACAGCAAACCTTTTTGAAAACAAGCAAGTCGACTTAGATCTTGATCTGGAAAGTGAAGCGTTTTCTGTTTCGGGAACGGCAATTGAGCCGCTCTCGGCAAGCCTCACCGGCGCTGGCCCGCTCGAGTCTCTCGACTTTGTTCTGGAAGCGCAAACCCGGTCCGTCCGCCAAGCCGGGCTGAATCTCTCCAATATCTCCACATCTGCACAAGGAAATCTGGCCGGCGGCGACCTGACAGGCAGGCTCCAAGCATATGGCCAGACGGACACCGGGCCGGCTTCGCTTACAGCCATGGTCTTCCTCTCCGGCGAGAGCTGGCAGGTCACCGAACTTGAAGCGACTCTGGCCGGCCTTGTTGCCGAAGGGGCCCTTTCCGGCGAGGGCGCCGATCTGCCCGCTCTGCGCGCCAATCTCACCTTGCAGGGACCTCTGCCCGAGAGCATCCCGGCAGAGACGGTCGATGCGACGCTCCAACTCACCGGAGATCGAGTCGAGACCCAGGGTGGCGTGACTCGTTTGACGGCAGGACCATTACGCGGCGCCGGCATTGACTGGAACGTTGCCGGCACGCCCGAAGCGCTGGACCTGACCGCGCGTGTAACTGGCGACATGGACGTCAATGGCGCAGGACTGCCACTGCTTCTGGATCTCTCCGGCAGGGTGCAAGAACCCATGCAGCCAGAACGCGCGCTGACACTGAATGCCAGGGGCGAGTTGGCCGACCAACCCTTTCAAACCCTGGAGCCGATCCGTCTGCAGCCCAGCCCGCGCGGCGTTGAAGCTTCATTCGCCCTTTCGGCCTTTGATGGCACAGCCCGCGGCCAGATCACAGACCGCACGGAAGAACGCGTACGGATAGAGCTCGAGAGCATTTCGTTGGAAGCGCTCCTGCCCTTGCTCGGGCAATTGCCGCGCCGCGGTCAACTTTCAGCCGAGCTGCTCTTGCGGGATAATGGGCCACATCTCGATGGTGAGCTGACAGCCGAGCTTGATGGACTGTACACACTCGCCGGCGCCGAGGCCCCGCTTGTGCTGCAGCTTGACGGCCAGCTTGCGGAGGAAATGCTGGACCTTGTCGCTACTACGCGGTTTGAGGACAGTCTCGACGGAAATGCGTCTCTGCAAATCCCGCTTTCAACGCGTGCCGACCCGCTCACCATTGCAATGGTTTCTGGCGCGAGCATGCCTTTCCGCGCTGATCTTGAAGGTCCGATCGGCCCGCTTGCCGATCTGGTGCTCAACCCAGACCTGGCGCTCGGCGGCAATATTGATCTGACACTCGAAGGCGCCTTGCCACTCAAGGATAATGGTGCGCGTGGTGAGTTATTCCTGCGCGATGGATTGTTTGAGGATTCGCGCTACGGTCTCATTCTGAAGGATGTCTCCCTCAGCGCCGAGATGACACCGGAAGCCTTGGAACTGAACACCTTTTCCGCCAATGGCCACAGGGGCGGCAGCATTTCAGGTGGCGGACGCATGTCCCTTCTAAATGGTGCAACCAATCTGGAACTGGCCGCAAACCGACTGGTCGTGTTCGACCGATCAGAAGGGCGTTTGGTGGCGAGCGGCGATCTGGGCCTGAAGCGCGAGGGTGAAAATATCGGTCTCTCTGGCGAGCTAGAGATTGTCGATGGAACACTCAATCTTGACCAACTTCCCCAAAGCGGCCCGCCCACGCTTGATGTCCGATTTGAAGCGCCAGACGCGCCTGCCGAGACTCCTGAACAAAGAGATCCGGTGACAGAATTGAAAGTTCGCATCACGGCCCCGCGCGGAGTACGCCTGACCGGACATGGCATCGAGGCCAGTCTTGTGCTGGATGCAGAAATCGGCGGATCGGTCGGCGATCCGAATATTGTCGGCACCGGCAGGATTGAGCGTGGTCGTTTCGATCTGCTCGGAAAACGCTTCGATGTGCGTGAGAGCAGTGTACGCATCAATGGCGACCCGGATCAGGCCGATCTGGATATTCGCGCCATTCGCACTGATGACGACATGACGGCAGAAATTCGCATTACCGGAACGCCGCGCTCGCCGGAAGTCTCACTCAGCTCAAGCCCACAACTGCCGCAGGATGAAATCCTGTCGCGCCTGCTGTTCGGTCGCTCACCGGCAGAGCTTGGCCCGTTGGAAACCGCGCGGCTTGCGGCAGCCCTTGCCGAATTGTCGGGCGAGGGTGGCTTCGACCTGCTTGGTGGGCTGGAGGAATCTCTTGATCTTGATACAGTGGATATTGGTCAATCCGACACTGGGTCGGTGGAACTGACTACTGGTAAGTATCTCGCCGAAGACGTCTATCTTGAACTCCGCTCAAGCCCAGACGCACCACCCGGCATAGCGCTGGAATGGCAACCACTGGACAATATCGAGGTGGAGCTGGAAACAACCTCAAATGTCGGCGAAAGTGTATCGGTGCGCTGGAAAACCGACTTTGACTGACAGGCTCTACGCCCTGAAATGGACGCTTGGATATTTCGAGAAGGATGCGAAGATGAAGAAGTTTATTGCTTGGTGCGGAGTGAGCCTTGCACTCGTGACCCTTGCGGCTTGCAACACAGTCGCAGGCATTGGCGCTGACCTGGAAGCTGCTGGCGAGGCCATCGAAGACGCCGCGGAAGATGCCAAAGACGATTAAGAAACCGGGCTTCCAATGATTTAGCCTAAGTCTGGAACAATTTGCTTCGTCGAGCGTCTAGTAGCGATGACGAAAGCTCACCCCTACCAACCCACGCGCCAGTCCAGTCGCCGAGAAATTCGCGCGAAGACTCGACTGTTGGGCGACTGCCTGCGTGATATTCATGCCCCGCTTCTGAAAGAAGGCGTGCCTGAAAGGTTTCAAACCCTTCTGGAAAAAGCAGACAGTACGAAGCGCATAGACTGAGTTTATAATCAAAACTCAAGCCACCTTTCGCTGCTCATGCGCGTACGGAAACACGATCCCCATACCAAAGCCTAACTCACTTGTTCGCTCGGTAATAAGGCGGCCATGCAGCTGGCGCGCAAAGGACATCATAAGCCGTCCGCCCAAACCTGTCGGTTTGCCCATATCCAACAGATCAGGCGCACCCAGTCCCTCCTCAGAGACGATCAGTTTGAGATAACTACCGTCCTGCTCTAGCAAGACCCCTATGCGGCCATTTGAGGTGTCGCGCGCATTCAACATGGCATGTGTGACAGCTTCGACCACAAAGAGCGCAATGGGGATTGCTGCATCAGCCTCCAGCTCGGCCTGAACAATCGAGGTTTCCAGGGCAATATCACCGTCTTGCAGGCCTACCGCTTCAGACAAATGTGCCAGCAGTCCTTCAAGAAAAGGCTTGATTGAAACCTGCTCGACCCGTTCATGCTGGTAGAGTGTGGAATGGACAATCGCCAAGGCATCGATCCTGTGACGTGCAGCAGCGAGCGCATATCTGGCTTCATCATCGCTGACCGCGCGGCTTTGCAAGTTAAGGAAGCTGGTCACGATCTGGAGGTTGTTCTTAACCCGGTGATGGATCTCCTTCACCGCATCATCGCGCACTTCTATGGCATGCTTGAGACTTTCATCACGCTCCGAAACCCGACCGGCCATATCGTTGAGTGTGGCCGCAAGGCTGCGTACTTCTTCCGGTGCGCGATCAAAGACATCCGTATCACGAAAGCTATACAGCCCCTCACGATAGACCACGGCAAGTTGGCGAACACGCTTCAGCCAAACCAAGATCAACTGATCAATTGCCAGCCAAGCCGTCATCAAGGTTACGCACAAGGCCAGGAATGGTAGCCCAAATGCACGCATGGGATTGAACCATGCATGGCTGAACAGGCCCGGAGATGGCTGGACGATCAGCGCATAGACCCCATCAGAGCCTGTCCGTCCGACAACCATGTCCATATCGGGCCCGTCTTCCAGCTCGCGACGAAACAGTTGGCTTGTGACCTGCAGACGGGCCTCTTCCACCCAAGCCCTCGGGATCTGGCTTATCTGCTCTGCCCCGAAAACGCGGCCATCGCCATCTGCCAGATAGATCCTGGTTCCGGCCGGAACTTCCACTTGCCGCAAGGCTTCAAGGTAAGCATCGATGTGAAGGCTGAAAGCAACACCGCCAGAAAAGTGCCCTTCATTGTCTTGCCTTCTGAGCAAGAGAGCGAAGATGAGCGCATTGCTGCGTTCACTGTGAACCCCATCGGAGTGGACCAGTTCCTGGCCAGAACGTGCACGGTCGAACAAGCTTGTTTGCGCAATGGAAAAGCCCGGTTCCCCGCGTGACGTGCATGTTGCCATTCCATCTGCATCAAAATTGGCAACAGTGATCAAACCCGGCAGATGATCGCCAATGCGTGCATACACTGCATGGCAATCACCGCGCGCAATATCATCTGCAAAAATGCGCAGATACTGCTCAGCAGAGATCCTGTATCTTTCAACCGCGCCAATCGCCCCCTCTGACGCATGTATTAGGCGATCCAGACGCTGATGCTCGTGTATCCGGGCATCCAGTCTGGATTGGATGGCGCCAGCAAAAAGAAACGGCATCATTGCCAGAGCAAGTACGATTAAAAGCCGCTGGCGTAATGTTCCACGCGAGCGCTCTGTTGCCTTGATCAGTCGCTCAAACACGGCCGCCCGCCAGGGCGTCGACCTGACCCATGATATCATCAAAGGCATCAATCGCGCGGATATTATCATTGCCGGCAATCGGGCTCGTAGATTCGAGAATCCCGGCGAGAGACTTGCGCGCACGGTTCACGCGGCTCTTCACTGTTCCCACCGCGCAGTCGCAAATTTCAGCGACATCCTCATAGCTGAAACCGCCAGCGCCAACCAAAATCAACGCCTCTCTCTGATCTGCAGGCAGGTGCTGAAGCGCGTTGCGCAGCGCCAAAAGCTCAAGACTGGCTGATGGATCATCAGCTGCAATAAGCGTAGCTTCAGCAACCTCTGGCTCAAGTGGCTGGGCACGCCAGCTGCGGCGCTTTTCAGAGTAGAAGAGGTTACGCAGGATGGTGAAGCACCAAGCCTTCATATTGCTGCCCTGACGATAGGTATCGCGCGCTTCCCAAGCCTTCAGCATTGCATCCTGCGCCAGATCGTCCGCCAGGGCCTGATTCGCACACAGGCTCCGCGCAAAGGCGCGCAGATGAGGAATCAGTCCCGCCAGCTCGGTTTTGAACGCACGATCATCCATGGTTTGCACGAGACGCGCTTCTCCTATTCCCCCTCAGAGGGCTTCGACTTCTCGTCAGCATCGCGCAGAAGTTTTAAAAATTCGTCGGGTATCGGCTCATTGGCAACATCATCATACAATTGTTTGAGTTGCTCACCGATCTTTCTCCGACGAGCATGCTTTGAACGCGCATCACGCTCCGAGGGTATGTTTTGACTACGGAGGGGTCGGTTCACGTCTTTCGCCATGATAATGCTGAGCCAGTTTCGAGAATTGCCAAAAAATCTATCCATAAATTTAATGCCCGGGATAAATAATGATTTATACGGAAAGGCAACCATTACAGTCCTAGGATGCATCTGCATTTGTGAAATGGAGCCATTATGGGACTTGCCGAACAGTTTGGCCCACACATTCCCTATCTGCGCCGGTATGCGAGAGCTCTGACCGGTAGTCAGGAGATCGGTGACACGCATGTGCGCGCCGCGCTTTCTTCCTTGGCGCAAGATCCTGCGCGTATCGACCTTGCCCTCCCTTCGCGCGTCGCGCTGTATCGCTTCTTCCACGATGTCTCGATCCGGCCGGCCGCCATGTCTGGCAATGACGCGTCATCTGTTCCAACAATTCATGACCAGCGCCTACAGGCTCTCGCAGATGAACCACGCCAGGCTTTTCTGTTGACCGCGATGGAAGGCTTCAGCTGTGCCGATACGGCCTTGATCCTGGGCTACAACACTGCAGATGTTGAAGCCTTGGTCGCTCAGGCCCTGCGTGAGATTGAAACTGGGCTGAAGACAAAAGTTCTGATCGTTGAAGACGAGCCCATTATCGCCGCTGATCTGGAGAGTCTTGTCTCTGAGCTGGGCCACACGGTGACTGGCAATGCGATTACGCATACCGAAGCTGTCGCAATGGCGCGAAAGTCCCCCCCAGGACTGATCTTGTGCGATATCCAGCTGGCCGACAACTCATCCGGTATAGACGCGGCAAATGACATACTCGCCGAGTTCAATGTCCCAGTAATTTTTATCACCGCATTCCCAGAACGACTTCTGACTGGCGAGCGTCCAGAGCCAGCTTATCTGATCTCCAAGCCCTTCCAGGAAAACACCGTCAAGGCCGCTATCGGCCAAGCCCTGTTCTTCCATCCTGTGGCTGTCTGAGTTCATCATGCAAGGTCGGCAAAGCTTGCTCTTAGGGGCAATGATGGACCCGTTGTCTTAGCCATCCAATCCCTTCTCATCTTGTATCAGCGGAGAGTTGGATGATCCGATCTGGAACCTGCGTACCTTTCGGAAGTGTTCAACCGTTACATGGCCTGTCCTTAAAGGCTCTGCACTTGACGAGCTTGGCCTCAGCCACAGCTTTGCGCCCATAGACCACAACAAACTCACCTGGGATCCGATATCCCTTCTGCGTGAAAAAGGGCGCGATGGAGTCCAGATAATCCTTCCGCGCCGCTGCCTTTTCTGCAGCGTCAAACCGGTTATAAGCCAGCGCCACGGGTCCGCCCAGGAAGGCTGCATCCGCAGCATGCTCGCCATCGTCAAATGGCAGTGCTACGCTCAGGCGATCAGACACCACCTCTGAAACATCCGCATCTGCCATCTCTTTTGCCAGCGTCTCGCCGGTGCCCAGCCGGAAGAACATGGGGCAAACGGCAGAGTTCACGCGCGCGTCGACAATCGGGAAAATATCCGCCCAGCCGCAATTTTTTCGTGCGCCCCAGACTGAGCACACAATCCGCCCGCCGGGTTTCAGGACACGGAGCATTTCGCGCAGGGCAGCTTCGGGGTCGGGAAAGTACATCAGGCCCAGCGCGCAGGTAACGAGATCCACGCTGTTATTCTCAATTCCCGATAGCGCTTCGGCATCGGCGCGGAAGGCCTCGACATGGGCAAGACCGAGCCCGCTGGCCCGCGTCTCGACTATGGCGACCATCGCCGCGGAAAGATCCGTTGCAATGACACGGCCCGATGTGGTGACGGCTTCGGCGAGGGGAAAGGTCACCAGGCCGCTGCCACAGGCAATGTCGAGCACGGTTTCGCCCGGCTGGGCATTGGCCAGGTTGAGCAGGCGATCCTGCACCGGCGCGAGGCTTTCCTGCCAGCCATCCTCATAGAATTCGGCGGCCTTGTCCCAGCCATAGCGCTGGATGCGGCGCTGCAGTCTGGCGTCCATGTCAGGCTCCTTCCAGGGCGGATTGGCGGATATGCGTGGTGAGGTCGATGGCATCCGGCCCGCTGATCGCGTCAATCATTGGACTGGTGCGGAGCGTCTTTTCGATCACCGCGCCGATCGCCTCGGCCGGCGCGTTGGACGCAATTTCAATGGTGACGCGGATCGCCTCGAAACCCGGTGCGGCCTTGCAGGCCACGCCGAGCTGTCCGCGCGCGTCGACATCGGTTTCGACGGTCACGCTGATCTCCTCGACCGGCACGTTCTGGCGTGCGGCCCACATTTTCAGGCCGATGGCGAGACAGCCCGACACCGCGCTGCGGAACAGCATGGAGGGCGAGGCGCCTTGGCCGCTGCCACCCATGCCGGGCGGCACGTCGGAAATCAGGTCATGCTTTCCCTCGGCAATATTGCAGGCAAGGCCGCTGCGCACAGTGGCGGTGTTGGCATAGGTGCGCTGACCAAAAGCGGGCTTCAGCGTGACGGTGCGCGTGGCGCGCTTCAGTGCGGTGCGGATGGGGTCAAGGTCAGACATTTTATTCCTCCGAATAGGTTCAGGCTGCAGCGGCAGCGGCGTTCAGATGGCTGTAAAGATGATCGCTCAGCACGCGGGCATCCTCGCCGACGCCGTCGATCAGGGTTGAGTTGCGTTTGCGCAGGAAAGGCAGGCCGAGCACATACATGCCCGGCGCATCCACCACGCCGCCGGTGTGGCGCAGGCGCCCCTTGCGGTCGAGCACCGGCACGCTGAGCCAGGAATAATCCGGCTTGTAGCCCGTGGCCCAAAGCACGGTGCGAATGCCGTCTGCCTTGAGATCGGCTTCCAGCAGAGGTTCTGCCGGAAGCGCGGTGGGGGCAGCGCGCGCTTCGCGCGGGCCGCAGGCGGTGTAGCCATACTGGTCGATCCACGCATCGACCGTGCTCAGCAGGCGGTTCATCTTCAGATCGGCCAGCATGCAGATATTGGCGAGCGCGCCGGAAAAGCGCACCTTGCTGCCGGCGGCATCCATGACACGCCCGGCCACGCGCACGCCTTCAGATTGCAGCGCGTTGAGATCGATGCTTTGGCGCTCCGGCGTGCCGATCAGCTGCATGGAGGGCAGGTCGCGGACGCGGCCAATATCGTCGACTTCATTCAGGCCGGTGGTGTGAATGCCGGTTATATCCATCCAGTATTCGATGTCCCGGCCGCGATAGGTGCGCGGCACGCGGACATGTTCGCCGACAGCGAGCGTGACCTGGCGGCCGGAGCGCTGGATCTCGCGGGCAAGCTGCACGCCGGTCGCCGAGGCGCCGACAATCAGGACACCGCCGCGTTCGAGCTGGTCGGGATTGCGATAGTCCATCGGTGTGATGGAATTCACGCCGGTGAGGTCAGCAGCCGCGCGGGGTTTGCTTGCGATGTTGCAAGCGCCGCTGGCGATGACGAGGCAGCAGCACTGCCAGTCGCCCCTGTCCGTGCGGACAAAATATCCAGTCTCGGTCTGCTGCACGTCCAGAACGGTCGTGCCCGTCTCAACCGGTGCGGAGATCTGGGCTGCATAACCGGAGAGGAAGTCCACCGTTTCCGGCATGGTGCGATAACCATCCGGGTCGGGCCCGGCATAGGCATAGCCGGGAAGCCGGCTCTGCCAGTTGGGTGTAAGGAGACGAAGCGAGTCCCACCGCTCGGTGCGCCAGGAATTTGCCACCTCGCCACGCTCCAGCAGCACATGGTCGACGGACCGGCAGGTGAGATGGCGGCTCATGGCAAGGCCGGCCTGGCCCGCGCCGATAATGATGACGGTTGAGGATTTCATGGCACTCGCTCCGTTGCTCCGGCGGGCTTATTCGACCGTCACGAAGACATTGGCTGGGTTGGTGATAATGTCGAAAACGGCTGAGCGCTTCTGCGACTGGGCGACCAGCGCGGCGATGTCGTCCTGGCTGGCATCGGCGTCGATGTCGTACTTCACGCGGACCGAGCGGAAGCCGTTGCGGACATCGCTGTCGATGCCGAGAATGCCGTAAAGGTTCATGTCGCCTTCCAGCGTGGCTTTCACCGAATTCAGCTTGATGCCGCGATTTTCCGCGACCGAAGCGATGCCGGCGGTCAGGCAGCCGGCGAGACCGGCAAGGACAACTTCCAGCGGGTTCGGCGCATAGTCGGTGGCGGCGAAAATCTCCGGGTGATCGGTGTCGATCTCGAATGTCTTGCCGCGGGCCTGGTTTTCGCCGAGGCCGAAAAAGTCGCCTATCGTGGTCCGGGTGTGGGCGCCATCTTTCCATTCGCTGGTGGCTTTCCAGACGAATTCAGCGGCCGGCGGAGCGTTTTCCAGCGCTTCGCGGGCGCCCAGAAGGGCCTCGACATTCACGCCATTGATCTGCGTGCGGGGGGTGGTTTCGGTTTGCATGACTAGGGTTCCTTTGAGGTGTGAGTGTTGCTGTCTCTGTGGACAGGCCGGGTTCTAGACAGCGCCTGACCCTTGCGATGTGATGCACATCACCAATGGGATTTTTTCTTCGCGTAAGGCGGCGAATACTGCGCAAACCAAGTGACCCGGCGCGATGCACCGTGCCTATACGCGCGCGCGTAACTCTGAATTTGCTTGAGGTTGAGACCGCTTCGGGTTCAATAGACCCATAAGACGATCTGGAGAGGGGCACTCAGAGAGGGGACCGAAATCATGGCGACGATTTTTGAGCGGTACGGTGGCTTCGCCACGATCCGAAAGATCGTGTCGGACTTCTACGACAAGGTTCTCGATTCCCCGTCGCTGGAGCAATATTTCGTCGGCGTGGACATGCCGCGCCTTGTCGATCATCAAGCCAAATTCATCTCCACCATTACTGGCGGACCGGCCAATGTCTCCAATGAAGAAATTCGCCGTGCGCATGCGCGCCTGAGCATTTCATCGGAACACTTCGGCGAAGTGGCGGAGCTTCTGGAAGAGACGCTGGAAGATCACGGCATGCAGCCGGAAGACATTGCCTATGTCATGGCCGAGGTCGGGGCCCGGAAGGCCTTTGTCGTCACCGGAGGCTAATCACGCATGAGCAAGACCGAGGGGGTCACTGGCGATCTCGTCGCCAAGAATGTGAAAACACCGCTGGCCTGCGCCGATCTCGATAGCTGGCAAGTGGTGTATGAGAATGCGCGCTTTTTTCAGCTCTTCCCTTCAACCGGGGATGAGGAAGAAACCCTGGCCGACCGCGTCGAGGGGCTCGACCTCGACAAGATCACCACGCGCCTGGAAAAAGGCCGGCCTTTCAGCCAGGAGGTCCAGGTCAAATCCGGCGCGCGCACCTCGACCTTTAAGATCCAGTTCTCAAAGCTGGAAGGCGCAGACGAGGCTGTCGCGGTTGTCGAATGCATGGATATCTCCAAGCAGAAGGAAGCCGAGTATATGCTCGATTCCTATTCCAAGATGTCGGAGAAGAATGCCCGCGAGCTGCAGCGCGAGAAGGATCGTGTTGAGAAGCTTCTACTGAACGTGATGCCGCGCTCTGTTTATGAAGAGCTGCGCGACTATGGCACCACGACGCCGCAGAAATTCGATAGCGTCAGCGTGCTGATGCTCGATTTTGCCGGTTTCACGGAAATGGCGATCTCAAAAGATGCCGGCTCGGTCGTGGCCGAACTGAATGATATCTTCTCCGCCTTTGACCGCATTGTGGAGCTGTTCAATTGCGAGCGGATCAAGACCATCGGCGATGCTTATGTCGCCGTGTGCGGCCTTCCTGATCCCAATCCCGATCATGCCCAGTCGCTGGCCCGCGTGGCTCTGCGCATGCGGCGCTATCTGGAGAAGCGCAACCAGTCTCACCCTACGACCTGGAGCTTCCGCATCGGGCTCGCGACCGGCCAGCTGGTCGGCTCGATGGTGGGCATCCAGAAATATGTCTACGATATTTTCGGCCCGGCGGTGAACCTTGCCGCGCGGGTGGAAGAGGTCTGCGAGCCGATGACGATTACAGTCTCGGAGTCCTTCCGCGATGAGTCCGGACATGCCTTCGTGTTCAAACCGCTCGGCGAGTTCGAGCTGAAGGGCTTTGGCGATATCGAGTGCTATACGCTTGAGTTCGAAGCGCCGAACTAAGCGACTTCACGTTTTGGCGAAATCATCAGACATCCGCACATCCCCGCGCAGGCGGGGATCCATGGACGAAAGACGCGGGCCAGGCGCTCACGGTTGAGATTATGGTCCATGGCCACCCGCCTGCGCGGGTGTGGGCGGAGGAAAGGGGATCCGCTGAAGCTTAAGACGCCCCAGGCCAACCTAATCCTCAAAAATATCCGCGATCTCTTCCAGCGCCTCCTTGTCCAGGATGACGATCCGCCCGCGCTCCAGCTTCAGGATGCCTGCGCGGCTCCAATCGCTCACCTGGCGGCTGACATTCTCGCGCGCCATGCTGACAAAGGCGCCAAGATCGCTCTGGCTGATGCTGAGGCCGAGCGTGCCCGCTGCGCTGTCACGGTGGCCGTGCTCCTTCAGGAGGCGCAGGATTCCACGCGCCAGGCGCGCGGCCTGTTCATAGCTGCGGTCGCTTTCCAGCAGCAGATTGGTCGCCCGCAGGCGCCCGCAGAGAAACCGGATCACCGCGGCGGTGAGATCCGGATCTGATGCGATCATGCGGTTCAGCTCAACGCGCGGCAGGATGAAACACTCGACCTTTTCCGCCGCCGTGGCGGTCGCGGTGCGCACCGCGCCATCCAGCACGGCAACATCGCCGACCATGTCGCCTGCCGAGAGATAGGCAAAGACGATCTCGCGCCCGGTCACCGAAAAGGTGGAGATCTTCACCGCCCCGGTCAGGATCAGCGCGGCGCTCTCGCCCCGATCGCCCTGATTATAGATCACCTCGCCCTTGCGATATTTCGCACGGCGCGAGACCGACAGCATGGCCTGAAGCTGCTGCTCGCTCAGCTCGGCCAGCAGGCTGTTTGGGCCTGCCTCTTCGCGGATTTTCTCTGTGCCGTCCATGATGCGTGGCTCCAAACAAGCCTGTTCCATAACATGAATCCGATCGTGTTGCCTCTGTTGTCCGGCCTCCTAAACCGGGCAAGTTTCGCTGCCTGTGATGCACATCACTGAGGCGCACGCGCTCTGCCCTTATCAAAGCTCCAGACCAATAGGGGCCAACCTCGCACGACGGGCAAACAAGATGAGCGCATCGACCACCAAACCAAACGGCAAGGCCGACATTGAAGGCCTGTTTCAACAAGCTGCCATGCGGGCTGCTGCCTATCGCACCGCGCTGCCGGGCCAGGGCATTCGCCCCGTAGCGAGCGTGGAAGACATCGCGAAAGGCTTTGACCTGCCGACACCGGAAACCGGTGCGCATGGCAGCGACATCATCCAGCAGCTCGCCGATGCGGCCGAGCCGGGCCTGATGGCCATGGCCAGCCCGCGCTTTTTCGGCTGGGTCATCGGCGGCTCCCACCCTGTCGGCGTCGCTGCGGATATGATGACCTCAGCCTGGGGCCAGAACAGCTGCATGAGCTACGCCACGCCGGCCGCCGCCTATGCCGAAAAGACCGCCGCAGGCTGGCTGCTCGACCTTCTGGATCTGCCGCGCGAGGCCTCTGTCGGCTTCGTCACCGGCGCGACCATGGCCAATTTCGTCTGCCTCGCCGCCGCGCGCACGCGCATGTACAAGAAGATCGGCTGGGATATCGACGAGCAGGGCTTTATCGGCGCCCCGGCAATCCGGGCTCTGATTGGCGAGGATGCCCATGCCTCGGTCTATTCCGCGCTTCAGTATCTCGGTTTTGGACGCGCCAGCGCGACACGCGTTGCCACCGATGCCCAAGGCCGGATGATTGCGACGGCCCTAAAAGCGGAACTTGCGGCCTCCGATAGCCCCGCCATCGTCATTTGCCAGGCCGGCCAGATCAATACGGGCGCCATCGACCCGTTTGAGGACATCGTCCCGATCTGCCGGAAATTCGGCGCCCATCTTCATGTCGACGGCGCCTTTGGCCTTTGGGCCCGCGCCTGCAGGGATCGCGCGCACCTGGCGGTCGGCATAGACGGCGCGGACTCCTGGGCCACCGATGGCCATAAATGGCTGCAACTGCCTTATGAATCCGGTTTTGCAATCGTCCGCGATGAAGCTGCTCACCGCGCGGCCATGTCGATCTGCGCGAGCTATCTGATCAATGAAGACAAGCCCTATAACCCAAAAGACTATGTGCCGGAGCTCTCGCGCCGGGCACGCGGTTTCCCGGCCTGGGCTGTGATCCGCGCGCTGGGGCGTGAGGGCATTGACGAAATGATCTCACGCCATTGCTGCCTCGCACGCCAGCTGGCCAACCGCCTGCGCCGCGAACCGGGGATTGCCGTCCTGAACGCGGTCAATCTCAATCAGTTGATTGTCGACTTCGACATTGACGGGCCGGACCGCGCCAGGGACGTCCGCGCGATTGTCCGCCGGATCAATGAGCGCAACCATGTCCTGGTCGAAACCGCCGAATGGCGCCGGCGCCTGATCCTGCGGGTCTCGATCACCTCGGGCGAGACGCGCCGGGAAGACATCCAGGTCCTTGAAAGAGAGATCGTCGAGGCCTGGCGCAAATCCAGCCACCACCCCCAACAGACATCTAACACAACCCCATCCCCGGAGCCCCAACATGTCACAGCGTAACATCCATGAAGATATCACCCAGACCATCGGAAACACGCCGATCGTCCGCCTGAAAAAGCTCGAAGCCAATGGCGTGAAACTCTACGCAAAGGTGGAAGCCACCAATCCCGGCGGCTCGGTGAAAGACCGCATGGCGCTGTCCGTGATCGAAGACGCTGAACGGCGCGGCCTGTTGAAGCCCGGCCAGACTGTGGTCGAGGCGACCAGCGGAAACACGGGCATCGGCCTTGCCGTTGTCTGCGCCCAGAAGGGCTATCCTCTGGTCATTGTGATGGCGGAAAGCTTTTCGGTGGAGCGCCGCAAGCTGTTGCGCTTCCTGGGCGCGAAAGTCGTGCTGACCCCGGCTGCCGAGAAAGGCACCGGCATGGTGCGCAAGGCGAAAGAGCTGGCCGAGGCGCATGGCTGGTTCCTCTGCCGCCAGTTCGAGAATGAGGCCAATGCCAATGCTCACTCGCGCACCACCGCACGGGAAATTCTGCGCGACTTCGATGGCGACCGGCTCGACTATTTCGTCTCCGGCTATGGCACCGGCGGCACGCTGAAAGGCGTCTCGCGTGTGTTGAAGGCTGAGCGCCCGGATATTCAGGTCATCGCGGCTGAGCCGGACAATTCCGCCCTGCTGGCCAGCGGCGAGGGCCAGGCGCGCGCCGAAGATGGTTCAGCTGCCGCCAGCCACCCGGCTTTCCGCCCGCATGTCATGCAGGGGTGGACAGCGGACTTCATCCCGAAGCTGACCGAAGATGCGAGCCCCTATATCGACCAGCTCGCGCCCGTCGCAGGCGCCGATGCGCTGGAATGCTCGCGCCGCCTGGCACGCGAATGCGGCATTCTTGCCGGCATTTCCAGCGGGGCAACTATCGCCGCCGCCCTTGCCGTCGCACGCTCTGCCGCGCCGGGCTCCACCGTGCTCTGCATGCTGCCAGACACGGGCGAGCGCTATCAGTCCACGGTCCTGTTTGAGGATATCGGGGCGGATATGAGTGAGGAAGAAGCAGAGATTTCGCGCTCGACGGAAACCGCCCGGTTCGATGCGCAGGGCAAACCGGCCCCGGCGGCCAATACGAACACGCCGGCCCCGGAAGCCGACCTGGAGGCTGACCAGTTCGTCGCCGATGTGCTCGCCGATACATCCGAGCCTCTTGTGATGTTCGCAATGGAATGGTGCGAGTTCTGCTGGTCTGTCCGGCGACTGATCAAAGATCTTGGCATAACTTATCGGTCTGTTGATGTGGACGCCGCCGCCATGCAGGCCGGAAACTGGGGCGGGCGCATCCGCGCCGCGCTTACACGCCGAACTGGCAGCAAGACCGTGCCGCAAATCTTTATTGGCGGAGCGTTCATCGGCGGCGCAACGGACATGCTGGCGCGCCATGAGGATGGCACCCTTCCCGGCCTGCTCAAGGCAGCCGGGATGACAGTGCAAAACAACTCAACCCGCCCTGCCCGCACATATCTGCCGAAATGGCTGCATGCGCGCAGCGCCTGATCTCCGCACCTTTTGCTCACACATGACGGGCCGGCTCCAAGAGGGGCCGGCCCGATCGCATTCATCAACTGCCGCTCAATTCAAAAAATTTTGCGCAAAAATCCTGTGTGTGTCCTGCAACACATCACGCGTCCGGCAAGTCAGGTATCCATAATCATCAACTGATGAGAACACTTGAAAGGACCCACACCATGCTTCTCGAACATCTGAACCCCGAAACCCCGATCAAGGGCGCCCTGGCAAAAGGGCTCTGCGAGACCTCTCCCGTCAACGCGCTCACCATGCCGCCATGCTATGAGCGTCCTGGTGTTGCCAAACGGCATACCGTTCGCTCCGTTGAGCGCCGCCGCCGCCGCAAGCTACGCCTGATGGCTCGCTAACCCGGCCCAAACATGTCACCATTCATCGCCCCGCTACTGGCCGCCTCAAGATCTCAAGAAGCAGAGGCGGCCAAAAGGGACAAAAGCACTGGCGCTCTTAATTCACGTGCTCAATTCCAAAACTATTCGGAAACCGTGTTAACAAGCTTGCCGACCTTCTCGATCTCAATGACGATTTCATCGCCAGCCTTCATATAGAGTGGTGGATTGCGCTTCATGCCGACCCCACCCGGCGTGCCGGTTACAATCACATCACCCGGCGACAGGTTTGTCCAAGTCGAGGTATAGGCGATCAGGCGCGTCACTGGGAAAATCATCTGATCTAGATGCGCATCCTGCACCACCTGACCATTCAGCCGGGTCTGGATACGCTGTTCACCAAGAGGGCCAACTTCGTCAGGAGTGACCAGGAAGGGACCGAAGCCACCCGTACACGGGAAGTTCTTGCCTGGAGTGAACTGAGTGGTGTGCCTCTGAAAGTCGCGCACCGTCGCATCATTATAGCAAGCAAAACCGGCAACATGCCCCAACGCATCAGCTTCAGAGATGAACCGTCCGCCCTTGCTGATCACCAAGGCAAGCTCACCCTCATAGTCAACCATGTCGGAAAAACCGGGCTTGATGATACTCTGCATGTGTCCAACTTGCGTGTCGGCAAACCGGGTGAAGATGGTCGGATGATCAGCCTTGGCCCGTCCTGTTTCGATCCGGTGCTCTTCATAGTTAAGACCGACACAGATGATTTTTCCCGGATCTGTAATGACCGGCAGATAGATCACATCCGCGAGGGCATGGTCTGGTTTGGCCCCTTCAATCATTCCTGCCACGCCTTCAAGCCCGTCTGCGATCAGAGCCTTCAGGTTTGCCGCGCCGCTTCGGGCCTTCAGGTCGATAACACCGCCATCCACCACCACGCCAAAGCTATCCACGCCACCAACCGAATAGGATATGAATTTCATGCTCTGGTCGTCCTTGTGTCTGGGTAGGATGAGCTACTGAATACCGTCGATTGCGGCATGCATGGATATCGCATTGGAATGGGGCAGCACAGCCCGGAATAATAAGCATGCTTAGCTTATTGTCCGTAACACAGACCCCAAGCAGCAAAACCTGGCTTATGGCGAGCCCATCTTAGAGGCTCTCCATCGCATAATCATCGGCGGATTGCCCAGGATCAGCTGGAGTGTCGACACTTCGAAGCCGAGACAACTGCGAGCGACATCCCACATGATAGAGAGTCTGATCAGGCCCAGCATCTGAGCATAACCGACATTGAAGGTCACGACAAAGAAAGCCGCGATGTTTCGGAACTGTAGTGCAATCGCCCGGGTTCAACTTGCGAGCTCGCGAAACTCGCTGGGATTCTGCCCTGTCGACTTTCGGAAAGCGGAGTAAAAGGTGGACCGGGAATTGAAGCCAACCTCCAGCGCGATCTCGAGTACCGAGCGTGAGCTGTCCTCGGCGAGCAAACGCTTGGCCTCATGGATGCGCCAGCTGTTCACATAATCATAGAAACTGGTGCAAAGATGCCGGTTCAGAACCTCTGAAACGCGATGATCGGTCGTGCCAATCGCATCGCTGAGTTGGCGGCGCGAGAGGTTTGGATTTTCATACAGCCTGTCACGCCGCATCGCGGTTTCAAGCTTGCCGGCAATTCGCGCCATCTGGTCTTCTGGCAGACCGGCGCTGCGGGAAGATGGACTACCATCTGAACGTGCAGGCACAACAGCGCTCATCGCCGTACCAGCAGGGGCCATGCGCGCGAACACGGCACCCCTCTTAAGCCCAAAATAACAGATCAACATCAACGCACCAAAACCGAGGACAGTATTTTCCAATTCTTGTGGGTGCGCAGCAAATATTGCCATTTCCTGTGGGCTTGGCAGCGTAAAATCTATACTCACCGTGTAATCGATGACATTCACCAGCACCGCTGCGAAAATGACCAAGGCCAGATTCCTCAACCAATTCAGTATTGTGATATCCAGAGTTTCGCCACCCGACCGGTTTTGCTGATAGGCTTGGGAAATCAGCCTCAGTGCAAGAGCCGAGTACAACAAGGCCAGCGCTATCCGACCAGGAAAAGAAATTAACTCAACAATCCAGTTGAGGGTCACAAACTCCGAGGAATCCAGCACAGGATGCGGCGTTCCATTCTGAAGCGCGAGCTTTGCATCAGCATCAATCATGAGAATCGGCAAAAACAGTGTAAAAATCAGCCCCATGGCCGCGAAATGCCAAGGGGAAATATCCCGCAAATTCAGTGGCGCAGGGCTTACAACGGAGCGGATATAAAAATAGACAACCTGAGGCAGAAACAGGGCCGGCACCTTGCCCCAGTAAAGCAGCCACGGCTTTGGGTCATAGACACCCATCCCGATCAGAATGCCATCAAGCGCATCTACACCGATAATCAAAAGGAAGCCCGCAAACAGCCACAGATGCACGCGTCGCTTGCCCGCCTGGCTGAGGACAACGGCTGAGATCAGAAAACATATGCTGACGAAGGCATAGTCGATACCGGTGGCAAAATCCGCCTTCATGTTCACGCGATGTCTGCTCAAGGGGAGAGGATGCTGCAGCTGCGCACTGCCTATTCTGTATAGTCAGGGTCGCCACAATTGCCATGCAAACCTCTGAAAAATCCGCCCACATTGCGCCTTTGCAATGTTTCTGGTGTCCGACTCGCTCGAACCGGACACGTTAATCGCCCGGCTCGAGCGAACCGGACGACACTTTCGCAGCTGCACCATAGCCAGATCCGGCAATTGGTTGCTGTGAAAAGGATACAGAAATGGACTTGCAGAAGTCATGTCGCTGGATGGGTGTGTTGACACTGATCAACTTGGCTACCGTTGGCACAAGCTGGGCTCAAACCGCCAGCATGGATAGTAACACACCTCATGAAGACGCCGGAGATTGGGACATCTCTTTCGGCCCAGCGGTTATGGTCGATCCGAAGTATCCGGGATCCGACGCGTTTGATGTCCTCCCCCTCCCTTTCCTGCGGGCCTCATGGCGCGGGATCGTGGATCTTGGGCCTGACGCCATACGGCTGAACGCGCCCACCGAGGGACGTTTCAAGGGCGCCCTCGTCCTGGGTATCAGTCGCGGACGTGATGAAGACGAATCCGATGAGCTGACCGGACTGGGAGATATCGACATGGCAGCTCAAGCCGGTCTGGACCTTTCTGTAACACTGCTCCAGCAGCAAAGCTGGCAAGCCAGTCTCGGCGCAGAACTTCGCCAGGACCTGGGGGGCACCGATGGCCTGACCGTCGAAATCGGGCCAAGCATCGCCTGGCGCGTCAGCCCCAGATTTGGTCTTGAAGTTTCCGCGGGCGCCGCCTGGGCAGACGACAAGCATATGGAAGGATATTTCGGTATTACGCCAGACCAGAGTGCGGCGACGACCTTTGCGGTCTACCAACCTGAATCCGGGCTGCGCAGCGCCGATCTCACAGTTGGCACACAATGGCAGTATGGGAAAAATTGGAGCCTCATAACCAATGCCCGACTCGAATATCTCGTCGGAGATGCTGCCGACAGTCCTTTGGTGAAGGATGAAATCCAGCCGGCCCTTGTCTTTGGACTGGTGCGATCATTTTAGGCTGATCAGTGCAGACGAACCTGAACCGGATTGGCCAAAATATGCTTCGCCAACCCGGTGCCAATTTCTCACACCCGCCTGCAAATCACGGCTGGCGCCTTCCTCTCACCCACCGCTCATCGGTGAGAGGAAGGCGACTTCATCCTCCTTGGTGATTGCCAAATGGCTTGAGGCAGGGTGTAGGTCCTGATTGACACAAATCCGGATCGAACGGTCACACAATGCCTCGGCCAGATCTGGCCGTTTGGTGGTGATCAAGGCAATGAATGTTGCCTCGTCTACACTGCCGGAAAAGTCAGGCATGGGCCATTCGGGGGCGCCAGCCGCATCGGCGATCCTGCCGAAAAAAAGGATCTTGCCTGCGGTCATTTCAGCCCCCTGTCACTGACATAGTGCGCCGCGTTGCAGGCTGGTCGAGCCCAGCTTCGCTAAAGTCGTGTCTTGCCGGTTTTGCGATGAGCGCACGATCCAGGGCCGCATCGAATGCATCCTGCCCGGTGCCCGCACGCAAAGCATCTCGCAGGTCGACGCCACCCTCATGCCCCAGGCATGTATAAAGCATACCTGTGCAAGTTACCCGGACCCGATTGCACGTATCGCAGAAATTGTGGCTAAGCGGCGATATGAAGCCCAGCCGCCCGCCGGTTTCGGCAATGCGAACATAACGCGAGGGCCCACCTGTGGAAAAGGTGATCGGCTCCAAACTCCAGCGCTCCGCCAAGCGAGCACGCACAGTCTGCAAGGAGAGATATTGTCCCGACCGCCCGGACATTTCCTCACCAAGCGGCATGGTCTCGATCAATGACATGTCAAAGCCCTGGCCATGTGCCCAGGCGACAATCTCGGCAATCTCGTGCTCATTGACCCCGCGAAGTGCAACAGTGTTGATCTTGATACGCAGACCAGCTTCGCGAGCACGCTCTATGCCGCGCATCACCGCCGTGAATTGGTCTTTACGCGTCAGCTGGGCAAAGGTCTCTGGCGATAAAGTGTCGAGAGAAACATTAATCCGCTCAATGCCGAAACGTTTCAGCTCTTCCGCATGATGCTCCAGCCGGGTGGCATTGGTTGTAAGCGAGACCTCGCGCAGGCTGGTCGTGCCCAGTCGATGCGAGAGCTGTTCCAGAAGCAGCATGACATCGCGGCGCACCAAGGGCTCTCCACCAGTGATCCGCAATTTTGTGATGCCGCGCGCAATGAAACCGTCGACCAGGCGCAACAATTCCTCAAAGCTGAGAATGTCCGATTTGGGCAGGAAGCTCATACGCTCGGGCATGCAATAGGTGCATCTGAGATCACACCTGTCAGTGACGGAAAGGCGCAGATAGCTGACCGTCCGGCCCTGACCATCCCTGAGTGGGCCAACTTGCCTTGGGCTAACATCTTCCTGTGGGCCAATCAGGCGGATTTTCATGGCGCGACCTCCGGCTCGGAAGCCAAGTAATCAGCAGACTTTCCTCCGGTCTTCTCCAAAAGACGGATTGGTCCGATCACCATATCCTTCTGCACGGCCTTCAGCATGTCATAGAGGGTAAGACAGGCCGTGCTAACCGCTGTTAGAGCCTCCATCTCGACGCCAGTCTTGCCAGAAGTTCGTACTTCGGCGACCACGCGCAGCCCACCCTCGCACGGGCTTATATCGACATTCACCTTATTGATCGGCAAGGGATGGCAGAGCGGGATAAGATCAGCTGTCCGCTTGGCGCCCATGATGCCGGCGAGCACGCTGGTGGTGATGGCATCGCCCTTTTTTGTTGCACCGCCAAGTGCAAGCTCAAGCGCCTCAGCCGACATTAACACGCGCCCCTCAGCAAGCGCGGTACGGCTCGAAACCGCCTTGGCGGAGACATCGACCATTTGTGGACGTCCAGCAGCATCAAGATGCGTGAGCTTACCCTCCGCCATGGCTCAGACTTCCTTCAGACGCGGCATCAGTTCTACCATGTTGCAAGGCGCATGACGGCTGTCGAGCTGCCAACGGATCACCTTGTCCCAGCCATCCCGGCACGCGCCATTCGAGCCTGGCAGACAGAAGATGAATGTGCCATTCGCGACCCCCGCGCATGCACGTGACTGGAGGGTGGAAAGGCCAACGCTTTGATAACTCACCATGTGCCAGACCACGGCGAAGCCTTCGATATGCTTTTCGAACAGAGGCATGACTGCCTCGGGCGTGACATCACGGCCGGTCAGTCCCGTGCCGCCCGTTGAAATCACAACATCTATCGCTTCATCCTCAATCCAGTCCTGCACAGTGCCGGCAATGACATTCTTGTCGTCTCGCACCAGGGTCCGCGCGGCCAACTCATGGCCAGCTTCCTCGATACGCCCAGCAAGGATATCACCAGACGTGTCCGTCGCGCGATCGCGGGAATCCGAAACCGTCAAAAGGGCAATGCGTACCGATTTGAACGGGCGCTCCATGACAAGTTTGCCCCCTGGCGCAGGCAAAACCGGTGTGTCGCTCATCCTTGTTCCTTTTCGTTTTCCCACGCCGCACGAGCCAGATGGTCGTCCGTCCTTGGTTCAATCCATTCGCTGCCCTTCAAGCCGCTCTGCCGCTTCCAAAAGGGTGCATCCGTCTTGAGATAATCCATAAGAAAATCCACCGCTCCAAGCGCGGGCTTGCGATGCCCGGCAAGGGCTGCAACCAGCACAATCGCCTCACCGGGCAAAATTCGCCCGACACGATGAATGATCAGGCAGTCAATCAGGTCGAAACGCGCAAGGGCCATCTCTTCAAAACGCGCGATTTCCGCTTCAGTGACACCCGGATAGTGCTGTAATTCCAAAGCAGTGACCTCTTCCCCCTCACTACGTACATATCCTGCGAAACTGGCCAGTGCGCCAAAATCGCCATGTCGGGATCGAAAGGCGCCAAGTTCGGTCTCACTCTCGAAAGGAGCTATCTGGACACGTATCACGAGAGGTGTTCCTGTCAGCAGGTTGCGATGCCATAGAAGTCTAACCTGATGGCCCAACTTATCCATCCCTAGCCTGACGAATGGAGACGTTTTTTGCCCTGGCTCGCAATCGGCTTTGCTGTCGTGGCAGCGCTCTATTCCAGTGTCGGATTTGGCGGCGGCTCCAGCTATACGGCATTGTTGGTCTTGACTGGCGTGCCGATCCTGCTGGTTCCGCTGGTCTCCTTGATCTGCAATCTCACCGTAACCAGCGCCGGGGTCTGGAAATGCTGGCGGGCTGGCCTCTATGCTGGCGCGGGCCTCACGCCAATCCTTGCTTTGTCCGTTCCCGCAGCGCTGCTCGGGGGCCTTACTCCAATCAATGAAGACGGGCTCATACTCCTGCTCGGATGCGGCCTGCTGCTTGCGGGGCTGCAGCTGGGCTGGGCCAGTCTGACGAGACAGCAAGACGAGATCGCAGCCGCTTCTCATTTCCCGCGCTGGGCCGCACCCGTGATTGGTGCTGGCGTGGGCTATCTGTCCGGCCTTGTCGGCATTGGCGGGGGGATCTTTCTTTCCCCGATTCTTCACCTGGTGCGCTGGGCCCCTCCACGGACAATAGCGGCCCTCTCTAGCGCTTACATCGCAGCCAACTCCGCAGCGGCGCTGATCGGAAAGTCCGTTTCGCTTCCAGCTGACATTCCCGACAGCGAGATCCTGCAATACTGGCCCCTAATCCCAGCTGTCGCCATGGGTAGCTGGCTTGGGCACAGAATGCTGCTCGGGGTGTTTCCGCAACGCATTGTGAAGGCGATGACAGCGGTATTGATCCTGATTGTCGCCTTCCGGTTACTGATCAGAGCGCTATAAGATCCCGTAATGATCACACGCGAACAAGCTCTTGCCCACATTGCCGAACTCCCGCCCATTGATGAGGTGGAAACACTGCCCCTGCAGGCCTGCAAGGACCGCATAGTTGCGCGCGATGTTTGCGCCCGACTCACACACCCGCCTGCCGCGATGTCGGCAATGGACGGTTATGCCGTCCGCTTCCAACCGGGACTTGATGAGGCCCCCTTGCGGTTGATCGGCGAGGCCGCCGCAGGGGCGCCCTTTTCCGGCATGGTTGAAACTGGTGAATGTGTTCGGGTCTTCACGGGATCGGTCATCCCCGATGGCGCCGACCATGTTGTGATACAGGAAGATGTCCGCCGCGAGGGAGAGACAGTCTGGATAGAGGCAGGCCAGGAACAACCGCGCAATATCCGCCCGGCCGGGGTGGATTTTCGCGAGGGGGATGTCCTGCTGACTGCCGGAAGCCGGATCCGCGCCGCGCATCTTTCGATTTGCGCGGCTGCCAATCATGCAAGTCTCACCCTCCGCAGGAGGCCAAGAGTTGGCCTGCTCACCAATGGTGACGAGTTACGCCCGCCGGGATCGCCACTCCAACCCGGACAGATCATCGCCTCCAACGAATATGCCCTGATGGGTTTGATTGCTGAATGGGGAGGTGAGCCGGTCAATCTCGGCACAGCAAAAGATGATCCCGAGGACATCCGCGAGCGCATCGAGACTGCCGGCGATCTTGATGTCTTTGTGCCTGTGGGCGGCGCATCGGTGGGCGATCATGATCATATGAAAACGGTCTTCACCGAAGTCGGATTCGAGTCCGTCTTTTCAAAAATCGCGATCAAGCCTGGTAAGCCGACCTGGCATTCGCGGCGCAAAAGCCAGTGTGTTCTGGGCCTGCCAGGAAATCCGGCGTCAGCACTCGTGTGCGCTCATATCTTCCTGCGCTCTCTGGTGCAAAGACTGCTGGGGCAAGAGACAGAAGACCAATGGGTTCGAGGAAAATTGACCACGGGGCTGTCACCAAATGGCGCGCGCGAAGCCTTTCTCCGTGGCACGCTTGGCGTGCTTGATGACGGCGCGCTCACCATTACGCCTGCTTCCAATCAAGACAGCTCCCTGCTTCGGCCCTTTGTCACCGCAGATGTCCTGCTGCACCGCGCCTCCGGCGCCCCCGCCTTGAAGGCCGGAGACATAGTAGCTGGCATAAAACTGAGCTGAGTGCGGTCACCAGGCCTATTTACGAGCCGCAAGACTTTCCGCCCGCGCGAGATCCTCGGGCGTATTGATGTTCAGGAAAGCTTCATCCTTCACATCGAACCGAACAGTCGCCGCGCCGGTCTGCCGTGCAATTGCATGCAGGGCAAAATTCCCGTCCTCAACATATTTGCGGACATCCTGCGCCACAGCACAGGACCAGAGACCAAATGCCGGCTGGAGCCGTGCGCCGGCTTCCACAAGCGCGACCGGCGCCGCGCCCTGCCCTGCCGCCAACCCGGCATAAAGATCTACAGGATAAAAAGGTGCATCCACCGGCACGGTCAGCACACGTGTTTCAGGGCCGGCCTGATCGAGCCCCCACTCCAAGGCAGCGAGCAGCCCTCCGGCGGGACCAACCGGCTCGCCATTCACCTGAATGTCGGCAACAAAGCGATATCGGGAGCCTTCTAACGCCCAATCTGGTCGCGTGGGTCCCGTGACAATCAGCTGATCGACCATCGATTCCAAACGATGGATCACACGCTGCCAAAGCGGTACACCATCAAGCATCAGCTGCGCCTTGTCGCGCCCCCCCAGGCGCCGCCCTTTCCCGCCTGCGAAAACACACCCGATTACAGTCATGTCTTTAGCAGTCCCCCCTCCTGGAAAACGACACTGGAAGCCAACAAACCCTGCAGAAATTAGTCAGAAAAATCAAAGACTGCATCGGGCTGGAGTTTGCTTGAACCAGCGAGCCAAACATAGCATTCAGGAACCAATGGCAAATTGTTGAACCTGTCAGGCAAACACGCCCGGATCGGCGCTAGACCTGTAGAGCGATATTATAGCGAGGAATGGATAATGACCTCCAAGGTCGGTGGCGGCGCGGAAAAAATCCTCTACGCGCTGGATACAATTCGTAAGATCGGTCCGATCAAGGCCGGCAAGGCCCTCAATTCCAAGAACACCTGCAAGGCCTGCGCACTCGGGATGGGTGGCCAGAAAGGCGGCATGGTCAACGAACTCGGCGAGTTCCCGTCCGTCTGCAACAAGAGTGTGCAGGCACAATCCACGGATATCCAACCGGCCATTCCCGATGAGCTGTTCGATTTCGAACTGAACGATTTTGCCGCCCTCAGCCCCATGCAGTTGGAAAAGCTCGGCCGCCTGAATACCCCGATTTATAAGGAAAAGGGCGCGACAAAATACCGAAAGGTCGACTGGGATTGGGCCATCGGCCATGCCGCAGACCGACTGCGTGCAGCACAGCCAGACCGCACTTTTTTCTATTCCTCCGGCCGATCCTCCAATGAAGCAGCTTTCGTGTTTCAACTGCTGGCGCGAGCCTATGGCACAAACAACGTCACCAATTGCTCCTATTACTGCCATCAGGCCACCGGTGTCGGGCTGAGTTCGACAGTTGGAACAGGAACGGCAACAGTTGAGCTCGCCGATCTGGGCCTGGCGGATCTGGTCTTCGTGATCGGAGCCAATCCTTCTTCGAACCATCCACGCCTGATCCACCAGTTGAAAGCCTGTCGGGATCGCGGCGGCGACGTAGTCGTCATCAACCCGGCCAAGGAGCCTGGCCTGGTGAAATTCGCATTGCCCAAGAGTCCCAAATCGCTGCTTTCCGGCGGCAGCGAAATCGCCAGCGTATATCTTCAACCCAATATCGGCGAGGATCTGGCCCTGCTCAAAGGGCTCGCCAAGGCGATCCTCGAACAGGGCGGCGAAGATACTGGCTTCATCGAAGCGCACACCCAAGGCATCCAGGAGTATCGGCACGATATCGAGCAAACCGACTGGGACACCCTGACCTCACGCAGTGGGATCGAGCGCGAGGAAATAATGGCACTTGCGCGCCAGATCATGGCGGTAAAATCTGTCATTTTCGCCTGGGGTATGGGCATCACACACCACGCCCATGGCTGTGAAAACGTTGAGGCCATCGCCTCCCTCGCCCTGCTTTGCGGTGCGGTGGGTAAGCCTGGCGCCGGGCTCCTCCCATTGCGCGGACATTCCAATGTCCAGGGCGTGGGAACCATCGGCGTAAAGCCGGTTCTGGCCGAAAATATCATCGCCCGAATCGAAACGGCCTATGGCATCGCCCTGCCCCAGACCAAGGGTCTCGACACCATGGCCTCCATGGAAGCCGCAGACCGCGGAGAAGTTGATGCGGCGGTAATCATGGGGGGCAATCTCCTGGCGGCAAACCCGGATACGACGTGGGCAAGGCGTGCCCTGGACAAGATCGGCTTCCGGCTGGCGCTCACCACAACACTAAACCAAAGCCATGTTTTGGGCGTTCAGGACAGCGAAATGCTGATCTTGCCAGTCACCGCGCGCGATGAGGAATGGGAACCCACCACACAGGAATCCATGTTCAATTTTGTCCGCCTAAGCGAAGGCGGCATTCTGCGACTCACCAATGTGCGCCCGGAAAGTGTCATTCTCGCCGATCTCGCCAGCGCGCTCCTGCCTGATTGCCCGATCGATTTTTCCGCCTTCAAGCGTCATCGCCATACGCGCGAAGCCATTGCCGATATCGTGCCCGGAATGGAACAGCTCGCCTCCATCGATGTCGCGCGGCAAGAGTTCCACATTTCTGGCCGTCTGCTGCACTCCCCGGACTTCAAAACTGCCTCCGGAAAGGCAAGCTTCAGAGTCACGCCCCTGCCAGAGCGGCCGCAAATCGCCCCCTTCACCCTCACGACCGTGCGCAGCGAGGGACAGTTCAATTCGATCATCTATGAGGAACGCGACTCCTATCGCGCTGTTCCGTCCCGCTGGACTGTGCTGGCGAGCGCGCAGGATGCCAAGGCGCTTGGCCTGCAGAACGGAGCGAAAGTGAACCTGCGTTCGGCCCATGGCGAAATGAAGGATGTGACGCTGCAGGTCTTCGACCTGCAGCCCGGAAATGTCATGGCCTATTATCCCGAAGCCAATGCCCTGACCGCCCGGACAATAGATCCGCGCAGCCGAACCCCGGCCTTCAAATCAACCCCGATATGGATCGAGCCCGCTTGAATGCGCGCGTAATAATTCTCAGCTTACCGAGTTTTGCCAAAACGAGCTGACGCCCCAAACAGTGTGGGGCGTCAGCTTTTTTCTACCGTCTCCCTTATTTGAAAGGGAGACTGTTTCCATCCGACCTGCCGGATAACCTAGAAGGTCTTGGCGACGACGAGGCCAACCTGGCGCGGCTCAAGCGGGACAGCATATCGCGGATAGGCATTGTTCGGATACGGATCGCTTGAAGAGTTTGTATAGTCGAATGTATCGAGCACATTGTCGACAAAGCCGGTAACCCGCCAGCCATTATCCATGATATAGCTGACCCGGGCATTCAGCCGGTCAAACTCAGGGATCAGGCTCTGCTCATAGGAAAAAGACCCGATATAATTATCCTGCACAAGCAGGTCAGACACATAGGAATAGGTCAGAACCGCTTCCAAGTCCCCGCCGCCGAGCAGGCTCAGGGGTTGGACATAGGTCAACGAGGCCTCGCCTGTCAGATCGGGAATGTTCTCAAAGGAACGGCCCGTCATCTCGAACTGGTCGGTATCGGTGTAAAACCGGGTATACTCGCCCATATCGGTACTGGCCGTCGCAATTGAGGCATCGAACCGGAACTGGTCGGTCACCCAGGCGCCAAGTTCAATCTCGATCCCCGAAGATGTGCTGGTGTCCGACACGTTATCCACAGCCAGAACCGGGGTCGGTCCACCATTCGGATCGGGGATATAGCCGGCGAGTTGCAGGCCATCGATCTCGATATAGAAGAGCGCGGCGTTCAGAGAGACGCGGCCATCCAGGAAGCTGGACTTCAGGCCGATCTCATAATTGACCGAGGTTTCTTCCTCATAGGGCAAGACCTGCAGGGTTGTTGAAGGCTGGCGGTTGATCCCGCCCGCTTTCCAGCCTTCTGCGTAGGTCAAATAACCGAGAATATCGTCGGTGAAATCATAGCTTGCCGAAGCCAGGATGGAGACATTGTCACCATCAGTTTCGCCAGTCTTGTCCACTGGACGGATCAGACCAGCGCTGAGCGCAAACAACTGATAACCGCCAGTTTCAATTTCTTCATCAGAGTAGCGGACGCCAAAGGTCAATTCCAGAGGATTGATTGGCCGATAGTTCAACTGGCCGAAACCCGCCCAACCAGTGCGGTCTTCTGTGTAGTGCTGGTCGATATAAACACCGAAGGGAAACGCGACATTCTCGCTCAGCAAGCGCTTGGCATCTTCAACATTCTGCTGGTTGAAGAAATAGGCGCCCACCAACCAGTCCAGATTATCAGTTTCACCCGACAATCTCAGCTCCTGACTGAGAAACTCATGGGTGAAATCATACGGCGTGGAGGCGCCTTTCACGGCAATCGGCACATCCGTGAAACCGGGAACAGGATCCAAAATCCAGATGTCCTGCAAAGTGGGATGGCCATCGGTATCATTGATCGTCTCTGCCTCAGACCGGCGATATCCCGTGATCGACGTGAAGGAGAGTGAATCACTGAAGTCATAATCGACATTCAGTTGAACGCCCACATTGGTCGCGTGGTCGTCGCCTTCCTCGTCGCCAAGGCTTTCATAGCGCTCAGGCTCCAGCGGCACCCCCCGGTGCAGATCATCATAGGTCTTGAAGGAAGCATCAGCGATGAAGGAAACATCCAGTGCCTCCGTCGGCGTCGTGCGCACAATTCCGCGCATGATGACTTGCTCGGAATGGTTCTGATCGCCACCGGTGGTAATGTTTTTCACATAGCCATCTGTCTCGCGGTACTCGGCGCTGATACTGCCAAACACATTGTCTGAGAACGGGCCGCTCATCGCGCTTCCGAATCTCAGCGTCCCGAAGTCGGAAATTTCAAAGGTCGTGCTGCCGTGGAAATCGGGCCCCGGCTTGCGAGTGACCATATTCACAGCACCACCCTGGGTGTTGCGGCCGAACAAGGTGCCCTGTGGCCCGCGCAGAACTTCAACTTGCTCAAGATCCAGAAAGCCGACATCAAAGCCGATTTGCGGCTGATACATGCCGTCAATAAAAACGCCGACCGATGGTTCCAAACCAGCATTGAAGCCCAGACCGCGCATGGTGAGATACGTGTAGGCTGATGTTGGGTTCGTGATGCTGCCCGGCGCGAAGTAAAGACCCGGCACACGGCCGACCAGATCCGTCACATTGGCAATATTGTCTTTCTCAAGTTCGACCCCAGAAACCGCGGTAACAGCGAGCGGGACATCCTGGAGGGTCTCCTCCTGCTTTCGGGCTGTAACCGTCACGGTATCCAGCCGTCTGTCCTCTTGTGCGGTGGTCTCCTGAGACTCTGCAGCACCCACCATGACCGCGTAGGTCGCAGTCGATGCCAAAGCCGCAAATATGTATCTCGATTTGGAATTTGACATCCGACCTCTCCTCGTTACGTCATTTCCTTAATTACATATCGTGTAATTGAATTTTATTTTTCGTAATTAATTTCGATTTGTCAAATCCGCGCACACAAAAGCGTCAAAATTCTTTAAAAAAAACGTGCTCACAGCAAGCACGTGGCTACTTTTGAGGCTGCTCTGCGCACTTGGCGAGCATGAAATGACAATAGAAAGAGCGTGGATATCCAGCTGCTTCAGTGGAGCACACGCGGGATCTCTAAGCCTGCAATCAATAATACATGCTACAGATAGCTGTGTGACAGCATCTCAAATTGAACTGTGCTTATAAAGACACAGCTACGGATTTAATTTGCGTGTAGAGATCGAGTACTTCTCTGCCCTTCTCTCGACCCCATCCTGATTGCTTGAAACCACCAAATGGCATCACTGCATCATTCAGAATATGCGTATTTACTCCAACACTGCCGGCCTTGATCATTTTGGACAACTTGTGGGCGATTGAGATATTCTGTGTCCAGATGCTCGCAGCCAACCCGTACTCTGTGTCATTCGCCAGCTGAGCGATGGCGCTGAGATCCTCATCTTCAAATGGCGTCGCGCACAGGACCGGACCGAAAATCTCCTCGCGCACAACACGCATGTCACGCGCCGTATTCACCAGCAGGGTCGGCTCATAGAAGTATCCTGCGCTGTCCGGACTGCTTGCGCCCATATAGGCGGCGCATCCATCGGCCAGGCCAGAACGCACAAAATCGGCGACGCGATCATGCTGCTGGCGTGAAACAAGCGGGCCAAGCGTCGTCTGCGGGTCCAACCCATGGCCGAGCTTGAACTTTGAGGCCTGGGCCGCAACGCTTTCCATAACCTGGTCGAAAATGGAGGCGTGAACGAACAGCCGCGTCCCGGCCGCGCAGACCTGCCCGGAATTCACAAAGGCCCCCATGGTCAGGCCCGGAATGGCCTTCTCCAGCGGCGCATCGGGGAACACGATCATCGGCGACTTTCCGCCGAGTTCAAGCGACACACGCTTCATGTTTCCCGTGGCATATTGGGCGATTTTCTTGCCCGTCCCGGTCGATCCGGTGAATGCGATCTTGTCCACATCCGGATGCTGGGCCAAGGCTGCGCCAGCGGTCTCGCCAAAGCCGGTAATGATATTGACCACCCCCTCCGGGAAGCCGGCCTCCTGAACCAATTGGCCCAGAAACAAGGCGGTTAGCGGTGTTTGTTCTGCCGGTTTCAGAATGATCGTGCAGCCTGTCGCCAGGGCGGGCGCGAGCTTCCAGACGGCCATGTTCAGCGGCGCATTCCACGGGATGATCGCACCGACCACCCCCACAGGCTCGCGCAATGTGAAGGCATGCCACTCGCCGGGCGTGGAGGGATTGAGCGTCTCCCCGGCCATCTTGCTGGCCCACCCGGCCATATAGCGCAGCATATCCGCCGCCGAAGACACAGAGAATTTCGACAGGAAAAGCGGCATGCCATTGTTGAGCGTCTCGAGTTCGGCAAGCGTATCCCCATGGGCCTCTATCAACTCAGCAAGACGCCACATGAGCTTTTCCCGCTCGATGGGCATAGTGCCGGCCCAACCGCCCTCAAACGCCTTGCGCGCGGCTTTTACCGCGAGATCGACATCTTCGGCCCTGCCTTCGGCAACCCTGGCAATCACCTGCCCGGTTGCCGGATCGAAGGTTTCAAAGGTACTGCCGGCCTGCCCTGTCTGCCGCGCGCCACCTATGAGCAGACCATGGTCACTGGACAGAAAGGCCTGAGTGGCCTGCGCCAGGGCGGGTGGGGGCGAAGTCATAGCCGTCATATCCAGTGCCTTTCTCGAAGGTGTCTCAGTGTACCGGGCAGTCCCGCTCAGCTCCCATGCTGGCCAGCCGACCAGTCCGTATCCTTCAGGTGCTCTTCCGCTGCTTCCTTGGGAAGATCCTCAAGCTTTGTGGCAAGGCTGTCATTCCAGCGATTGAGAAACGCAACATAACAGGCCGTTGCAAGAATTTCGACGATCTGGCCGTCTGTCCAATGCTTCTGCAGATCTACAACATCCTCGTCGGTCACAGCATTGGGAATTTCGGCAGTATTCTGGGCAAAACGTAGAACTGAGCGCTCTGCTTCCGTGTAGTGCTCGCTTTCTTCAAAGTTCCATAGCTCCGCAAATTTCTCAGGCGAGACACCCGCGCGGATAGAATTGTTGGCAAAGTGCGCCTGGCAATAACGGCTGCCGGATTTCCAGGAGATCACTTCAGCAAGACAGCTTTTCAGGCCGATGGAAACCTCGCCATCTTCCAGCACGGCGCGGGCCAGATCGCCCAGGGCAAAAACGATCTTTGGCCGGCGCGCCATGATGCGCCCGCTATTGGCGATAAAGCCCATCCGCTTCTTGAAGGTCTCAAGGGTCATCTGCAGCTCGCCAAGCGATTCCAAAGGCAGCGGCTCAAGTCTCGACATGCTTAACTCCAATGCATGAATTACATAATAGGTAATTTTGTTTCATGATACATAATTTATTTCAACCCGCAAGCTGGATGTCCAGACCGTATTTTCAGCACCATCACACAAAGACCGTTTCCGGCAGGAAGGCCGAGACGGTCCAGTTGGGCGCGTCGACGATTTGAGAGATTTTCAGGTCCACACAGACCGAGCACAGGATGTAGGCCTCTTCCCGGCTGAGCCCGTGATCGCGCACAAGCTTGGTGATCATGTAGCGAATGGCCTGCCGTGAAGCTTCAAACAGATCCGGGCTGTTCGAGGTCGTCGCAAAATAGCGCCCGATATTGGTCTGCGCGCAGAGCGGCCCGCCGGTGCGCAGCTGTGGCTCTTCTATCGCGCGGCCCTTGATCAAATCCACACGCACGATCACCCGCGCTGCCATCTCGATCGCCGTGATGCACACCTCGCCATCGCCCTGGGCGGCATGGGCATCGCCAAGCGACAGCATCGCCCCCTCAACCAGAACCGGCAGATAAAGCGTCGATCCGGCGGTTAGGTGTTTCTGGTCCATATTGCCGCCATTGTTGCGCGGCGGGATGGTGCTGTGCGCGCCGGTCTCAGCAAGCGCAACGCCGACAATGCCCGGAAAGCTCTGGACGGGAACAGCAATATCATCGCGCTGGCGCATGCGGGCGAACCCGGTTTTGTCCAGCGTCCAGATCTGCAGGAAATGCTCAGGGAATTCTTCCTGGGGGAGCAGGCCGCGGCCGGGGCGGATCGCTGTCCAACCGAAGCCGCGCAGGGGTGCCACCTCGACAATCTCGATGGCAAGTATATCGCCCGGCCGTGCACCGCGTACATGGATCGGCCCAGTCAGCGGGTGCCCCTTGAGCGGTCCCTTTTTGCGCACATCCTCATGGCCGGAATCTGCGCTGTAATAAGCGTCGCTGGAATCGCGCGTGGTGATGACGACTGTATCGCCCGGCTCCACGCTCAGGCGCGGCTCATGCGTATTGTCCCAGGCATATTGGACAAGACTATCGTCCAATATGTGGGTCCTTGCCATCTCAGTGATCCGCCATTGTCGGCCAGATCACCCAACCGGAGGCGCACCGCCAAGCATAGGATTTAACATAGTCGAGCACCTCTGCTGGCCCCTGCGTGGCGGCGAGCACGGTAAACCAGGCCAGCAGTTCCGCCGTGCCGCCCGTGCCGGCCGCTTCCATCCGTTCCAGCGTGCATTCGCGCAGCATCTTTTCATGATCGCCCGAGGCGAGCGTATCGAGGAAGAAGCGGTCGAACTCTTCGTCGATATGGAAATAGCGCGGCCCGCCCGGCTCATGCGAGAGCCCGCCAGAAGCCACCAGCACGACTTTTACATCCTCAGCATAGCTCGCGACCAGCTCGCGCAGCATGAGGCCCACATCATAAGCCCGCCGCGGCGAGGGCACCGGCGGCACCGTACAGTTCATGCTGATCGGGATGATCGGAATCGCGGCGTCAGGATTGAGCCATTTCACCGGGATCGACACCGCATCATCGAATTTCATGTCGCGCAGATAGGCCAGCGAGAGCCCCAGATCGCTGGCGCCATTTACAAGATGCCGCGCGAGCCCCGGCGCGCCGGGCACATGATACTTCTCCGTCTGTGACATCCACTCATCATACCAATCGGCCGGGCCGGTATGCATGTCGCCAATGCCGACCGTGAATTCCGGGGTATTGTTGATCGGCCAGTTCAAGAGATGGTCATTGCCGATGATGATCATGACATTGGCGCCGGACTCAGCAATTGCATCGCGCTGGCGCTGGAAGGCGTCCTTGGCCGCCTTTTGCTGATCTTCCGGGGCATCTTCGAACCAGCCGAGCAGGCCCGGCGTATGCGTGGTGCCGACAGCGCAAACGATCTTACCCATTTGATGTCTCCGTCTTGTCCCATTTCGACGAGCCGATGGCCGCCTGGGTCTCGCGCGGGAACGCGACCTGATAGGCGACAAGCGCGGGATGGGTGTTGGTCATGTCCGAGGCGCCATGGGTCAGGCGCAGGATATGCGGGATGAGATACTGGTGGACACCAAGCCCAAAGAGCGCGCGCACATCCGAGTTTTGGACCGCTTCGATCTCACCCTGGCTGAGGCCAAATTCGCGCGCCAGGCCTTCAAAATCTTCCTGCCAGCGTGCACGCAGTCCGGCATCCTTGCGGATATAATAGACCATCTCGTTCAAGGGCAGCGTCTTGTCGAAGTGCCGTACAAAGTCTTCCAATTTCAGCTCCTCTCGATGTAGGGTTATTTCTCGACGAAGGCGCGCTCGATGACATAGTCACCGGCCCGGCCAATGCCGGCCGAGACCTTGAAGCCAAGCGAATCCAGCAAGGCGGACGTGTCGTTGAGCATGCCGACACCACTGCAGATCATCACGCGATCGGTTTCCGGATTGAGGTTTGGCACGCCGAGATCGGCGGCCAGCCGGCCATCTACGATCAGATGCGTGACGCGTGAACGCCGCGCCGGGTCTTCCCGGGTCACCGTCGGATAGTAGACAAACTTTTTCGCCGCTTCCTCGCCGACAAACTCATGTTCGGCGAGCCCGGTGGTGAGATAGTCCGCATAGGCCAGTTCATTGCGGTATTTCACGCTGTGGACGAGGATCACCTCATCAAAGCGCTCATAGACATCCGGATCGCGGATCACGCTGAGAAAGGGCGCGAGGCCCGTGCCGCCGGCGATCATGTAAAGGCGCTTGCCAGGCAGCAGGTCGGTCAGGACCAGGGTGCCGGTTGGCTTCTTGCCGATCAGGATCGGATCGCCGGGATTGATATGCTGCAGCCGCGATGTCAGCGGACCATCGGGCACCTTGATCGAGAAGAATTCCAGATCCTCATCATAATGCGCACTCGCAATGCTGTAGGCGCGCAGCAGCGGACGGCCCTCCACCTCCAGCCCCACCATCACGAACTGCCCGCTCTCGAACCGAAACGCGCGGTCCCGGCTCGTGCGGAAAGAGAAAAGCGTGTCGTTCCAGTGCTTCACTTCAAGCACTTTTTCAGTTCCAATCTGCCCCAATTTTACGGTCTCTTTGTCTGGATGTTTGCGGATGCCGGCGCTTTCACGGCGCCGGACGCTTCAAGGGGAAGGACTTCGGCTAGCGCTCATACTCGACTTGCCCACCGACAATCGTGCAGTCGACTTTCAGGTCGAGCGGCGTGTTGGTTTCCGGGTCCCACATGCGCTCGACCGGCAGGGTGAGCGGATCTTCCGAGAGCACAGCCAGATCAGCGAACTTGCCAGCCTCAATGGATCCGAGTTCATTTTCCACATTCAGGCCATAGGCGCTGTTGATGGTGTAACAACGCAGCGCTTCCATGGGCGTGATGACGTCCCAGGGCTCGCCAATGCCGCCGAGCGCGGAATAAAGGCTCGCGCCGGGATCGATAAAGCCGCAGGGGGCCGGGTAGTCGCAGCCGAAGTTCACCGAGACGCCACGATCCAGGAAGGGCTTGATCGCGCGCGACTTGCTCCAGCGGTCATGGCCGAGCAGGCGCTCGTGCGGACCACCGGGCGCATCACCGGGCGAGAGCCGGCCGCAAGGGCGCACATTCACGATAATGTCGGAGGCCACGATCCGGTCGATCAGCTCCGGGGTGATGAACATGGTGTGCTCAAGACGCAGGCGAAGGGATTTGTTGTCCTTGCCGGTCTCGGCCTTGTACCACTCCAGTGCATGCTCATAGGCATCCATGAGCATTTCGGTGTCACGGTCGCCCGTGCTGTGGGCACACACACTCCAGCCATTCTGGACCGCGTGAAGAACTTTTTCCTTCACCCATTCCGGCGGATAGAGGTGATACCCGCTATCGCCCGGCCGGGTGACATAGTCATCGATCATGGCCGCGCGCGGCGGCACGTTCAGAATGACTTTCAGCTGGGAGATCTTCAGCATGTCGCTGCCAAAACCGGAGCGGATGCCCATATCAATGAGCGGCTGGCCATAGCGCTCGATATCCATGCTCAGATATGTGCGCACTTTCAGCCGGTCTTCACGCTCCAGCGTCTGCCAGCCATTCAGAATATAAGGGTCTTCCCAGGCGCTGTGCGCCGCCGTGATGCCGACCTCAAGGAAGTCATTCTGCGCGCGCTCCAGCGCTTTCAGATACCAGTCGAATGTATAGGGCTTCACGGCACGCAGGGCCCAGTTCCAGGCATGGCCCTCCATCTGACCGGTCATACAACCACACCCGTCGCGAACGATGCCGTCACCATCCCGAATGTCGGAAGGATAATGTTCATTCGAGACACCAAGGCGCTTCATCGCCTGGCTGTTGAGCCACATGCAGTGGCCGGTGCTCGCGCAATCGATCGCGACGGGATGGTTTGGCGACACGGAGTCGAAGTCTGAGAGGGTGAAACTGCTTTCACCTGGCTGCATGATGGCGATGGGAATCGCGCACCCGGCGACCCATTCGCCTTCGGGGGTCTGATCCACAGCGCGTTTCAGAAGCTGGAGAACCTCCTCGCGCGATTTGCAGTCCTTGAAATTCCAGGTGAGCTGGTTGCGGCCATACCATTCAGCGTGGACATGACCCTCGACGAAACCCGGCATCAGCGTCCGGCCTTTGAGGTCGATCACCCGCGTGCCCGGCCCGGCCAGATTGGCGATGCCCTCATCGCCGACAGCGACAATTCTCTTATTCTTGACCGCGACCGCGCTGGCGACGGTATCGGCCGCATCCATGGTCAGCACCTGGCCATTGTGGAGGATCAGATCGGGTTGGATCGCATACGCCTTAGACAAGTTTCTACCTCATTCCTGACAAGCCGCATCGAAACAGCTTGCGTTGTTTCATTTTATGTAATTTAATTTCTACATGCGTAACACGTAGTTTTCAGGCGCACAAGCGGCATGCCAATTTTGCTGCCAGCCAAAAGCAGCAGCCTGGAAATGCATCACTCACGGATGAGAGGAGGTGTCTGAATGTTGAAGGGGCTCACCGGCAAAAGCCAACTGGGATCGCCACGCGCGGATGCCGACTATTCTCCAGCGTATCTGAACTATGTTCTGATCATGCTGCTTCTGGCGTCCATGTTCAATTTTGTGGACCGCCAACTTCTTGCGATCCTGCTGGAGCCCATCAAGGCAGAATACCAACTGTCTGATTCGCAGCTCGGCTTCCTGACCGGTTTTGCTTTCTCGATCTTCTACGCGACAATTGGGCTGCCCCTTGCGAAAATGGCCGATCAGGGAAACCGGAAGGCACTCATCGCAACCGCGATCGCATTCTGGAGCCTGATGACGGCCCTGTGCGGATTTTCGGTCGGCTTCATTACATTGATGATGGCAAGAATCGGCGTGGCTGTCGGCGAGGCAGGCGCATCGCCCGGCGCCCAATCGCTGATCTGTGACTATTATCACCCAAGAATTCGAGCCACCATTATCGGTCTGCAGTCGACCGGGGTGTATCTCGGCGTGCTGTTCGGCTTTCTGTTGGGCGGGTGGTTCAACGATATTCTGGGATGGCGACTGACCTTCATCGTCATCGGCCTGCCAGGAATAGTCTTCGCCGCACTCTTCGCGCTAACGATCAAGGAACCCAAGCGTGGCCGCTTCGAAACTACAGTCGATCCGGGGTCTGCGCCTCCAATACGGTCCAGCCTGAAGCATCTCTCGAGACTGGCGAGCTATAGGAATGTCATCATTGCGGCCGCGTTCTGTGGCTTTGTCTCTTATGCCGGAATGAGTTGGACGCCAGCCTTTTTCATTCGCTCCCATGGTATGGAAACGGGTGAAATCGGAACCTGGCTGGCACTTTCCGCCGGCCTGGCAGGAGGTATCGGCTGCGTGTCCGGCGGCGTGTTTGCGGATTTTCTGGTCCGCAAAACCGGCGATACACGGTGGCTGGTCTGGCTCCCAAGCCTGCTGATGCTATCCTCTATTCCTCTCTTCTTCCTGATCTACCTGACTTCCGAGAAATATGTCGCGCTTTGCGCGCTGATCATTTCTTCCTTTCTCGGCAACACATGGCTGGGCATTTCCTCTGCCGTTGTGCAAGGGCTGGTCCCGATGCGTATGCGAGCACTGGCCTTCGCTGTCTTGCTGTTTGCAAGTGCTCTGATCGGTCAGGGTATGGGGCCGCAGCTGGTTGGAATTTTCAGCGACCTCCTTCATGGCGCACTTGGCCAGAACTCCCTGCGATTTGCCTTGGTCAGTGTTTTGACTGCCGGGGGGATCATCTCCTCAATCTTCTTCTACCTTGCCTCCAGGACGCTGCGCGCGGAATTGCAGCCCGTGGCAGCAAGTCAGACGAGTACCTGAGTGTCACACGCGGAACCCTGCCAACTGAGACGCGGTCATAAGCGCAAATCAGAAAATCAGATTCAGACGAATTCGGCCCATTGACCGGTTAGCCATCCACACGTATCAATTACATATCATGCAACAAAATTCCTTATTACGTAACTTCAAGCAGAATGTCTCTTCTCTTCCCAGACATATGGGTGAAGCATTCAAGGCTGTTGCCAAGAGCCCGCTCGGTCTGTTGGATTTGCCATGGATCTTTGTCGGCGTGCGCACGAAGAATGGCTATCGTCAGTCCTTTGCCCACAGACTGCTAAAGCCGCGCAGCCGCAGCGGCAGCGATGTCAACGGACGTGGTGAAACCACATTCAGGCGCCCCTCGCCTGTCTATCATTTCCGCGAAACTCCGGGCGTCAAGCTTGGCTTCAAATGGGTGCAGCAGCTCTTCTATTCGCGCATGATCCGCCACCCGGCATTCCATGAGCGCATTCATGAGCGCAAATCGAATATCGGCCGTGATCTTCCCGATCCAGCCGCCGAGAAGGTCGAGGACACACCTGAGAACTGGACCCGGAAGGTGAAAGCCTTCGCGCTGGAGCATGAGGCCGACATGGTCGGAATCACAGAGGTGCGCGAAGAGTGGGTATATGAAGGCTTCGATGTGAAGCTACCATGGATCATCATGGAAGGCGTGGTGCAGGATTACGACAAGATTGCCACTGCCCCCGATCACACCACCAATATGGAAGTGCTGGACCAGTATAACCGTGCGCACCGCGCGAACTTTGATCTTGCCCAATGGATTCGCGAACAAGGCTATCAGGCCGAGCGCTATCGCGGCTTTCTGGGCACGACCATGACCATGATCCCGCCCGCCATCGAAGCGGGCCTGGGCATTCTTGGCAAGCATGGCTCCATGATCAACAGCAAGCACGGACCCTCCTTCCGGCTAGGTTATGTGATGACGGATATGCCGCTCATCGCCGACATGCCTGATGACAGCCCCGTGGATGACTTCTGCATGAGCTGTCAGGTTTGTACCCGCGAGTGCCCGACCGGCGCGATTTCCGATGAGAAGCAATGGGTGCGCGGTGAGAAGAAATGGTATGTCGACATCGACAAGTGCCTGCCCTTCTTCAACGACACATTCGGCTGCAATGTCTGTATCGCGGTTTGTCCCTTCAGCCGTCCCGGCGCCGCTGAACCCCTGCTTTTGAAGCTCGCTCGTCGACGCGCACGCAAGCTCGGCGAAACCACCCCCGCCGAGTGATGAACCGGCGACCTGAATTTACGAAGAACTGGAAAAGATAATGAAAATTGCAGTCACCGGCGCATCGGGCATCCAGGGCATGTCCTCAATGATATACCTCCTGGACCAGGAGGATGTGACGGAGGTGTTCGTCAGCGACCCCTACAATACCGACCGTCTGGCCGCGCGTGTGGATGCTCTCGGCGATGCAAGGCTCACACTCAGCGATCTGGACTGCACCGATGAAGAGGCCGCTGCGAAGGCCTTTGAAGGCTATGACGTCGTGCTCAACTGCGCCATGTCGCCTGGCAAATATATCGACACAACCCGCGCCGCCCTGCGCGCCGGCGCTAATTATCTGGACATGACCAGCTTCGGCCAGGAGCCCATGCAGTTCGCCCTGCACGATGAATTCGAGAAAATCGGCAAGACCGCTGTGCTCGACATGGGCACTGCGCCTGGGCTCAGCAATGTTATGGCGGTGTATTGCATGGAACAGCTCGACCAGGTCGACGAGATCGATTTCGCATGGGGCGTGATCGATCTTACCCCCCCGTCCGAGCAAAGCCGTCCGCTCAATTGGGGCTATGGCTTCGAAGGCATTATGGGCCTGATGTCTGGCCCCAGCATCACTTGCCAGAATGGCGAAATTGTCGAGGAAGAGCCGCGCGCCCGGCCGGAGAAATTCAAATACAAGATCGGGGAATACACGATGCGCGGCATGCCCCATCGCGAGCCTCGCATGCTGCTGGAATCTTTCCCGGAGAAAGGCTTCAAGCACATCATGTACCGCCAGGCCTTCAATGACGAATACGAGGAAAAATACGCTTTTCTGCGCGATCTGGGCTTCAACAGCCGGGACCCGATCGATGTGAAAGGTGTCAAGGTAGCGCCCTTCGATGTGCTCTGGACCTTGCTGCAGAACTTGCCGGAGGAGCAGAAGGCTCCGTCTAATTTCGTCAGCGAAGGCAACTGCATTGCGCGGGGCATCAAGGATGGCCGCAAGCTGGAAGTGCGGCTGATGGTTCGGGTTGATCCTGAAGGCGAGATGCACAAGCGCTACACGTCCAAAGGTGCCTCGGGCTCATACCGGACCGGCATTTCAGCTTCTATCACCGCCTGTATGCTTGGCCGGGGCGAGATCACCAAAAAGGGCGTCTACCGCCCGGAAATATGTGTTCCCGCAGAGCCTTATATCCGCGCCCAGGCAGAGGCAGGAATGGAAGTCGAGGAGACCATAGGTAGACTTCTTTAGGAAATTTGGTGAGTCTGACGGACTATTTGCTACATATGGTAATCACAGGTTCACTGTCATATGTGTGCTGCAAGTCAGACAAGAGGGCCAAGTCCGCGTGACCGATTCCAAACCGAAGGGTGCTGGTCGACGACCGAAAAATGCGGTCAGCACAGTTGGCGAAACCAAGGGTATCCGAACGATTCATGTTGCCGCCAGGATTTTGAAAGCTCTTGGTGAATACAAGAACCCTGTCCGCGTGACGGATCTGGCTCACAAGCTCGACATGACCTTACCAACCGTATCGCGCCATCTGTCGACCTGGCGCGAACTCGGCTTTGTTGACCGGCCGGAAGGCGAAGAAACCTACCGTTTGGGAACTGAGCTGTTTACACTCGGCCATGCGGCCGCCGAGCAATATGTGCATGTCAGCATCGCTTATCCTTTCTTGACGGAATTACGCGACCAGGTCCGCGAGACCGTGGTTCTGGCCACGCGATTTTATGACAAGGCCCTTTCTATTGTCTGCGTTGACAGCAGCAAGCCACTCACCCTGACAGTTCGCCCCGGCACCGTGCTGCAAATGCCCTATTCGCCAACGGCTCGGGTCCTGTGGGCCTTCAGCGAAGGTGCGCTTCAGAAACTGGATACGGTGACAAGCGAACTTGAATTTGATCCTGCGCTGAGTCTCACGAAATCCGGCTTCAAGAAGAAGATCGAAGGCGCACTGAAGAATTGGTACGATTTTGACATGGATGTACGCATGTCAGGTCTTGGTGCGATCGCCGCGCCGATTTTCGACCACACAAATGATGCCATATCATGCGTGACCGTGCTGATGCCCGCGACAGATCTCAAGGCGCCCGATGATCATGAGATCGTTCAGAAACTCAAACAGTGTGCCGCATCCATATCCAGCGCACTCGGGTCATCTGCCTGGCGCCAGAATGCGGATGTCTTCTGATCGCCATCAGTCCGCAAACCGCCTTGGCGGTAAAGCACTGCGTATTGCATGACATAAGCCTACAATAAGGGGCTTCGCCTGCAGGCATGATGCACGGATCTGTGCATATCCCGTGCGGGTATGCGAGATCTTGCGCCGTCACAATTTCAATAATTACTCAAAATACAATTCTGTTGCACATCAAGCAATAAAATGT
>JALEGE010000204.1 GCA_022760335.1 Hyphomonadaceae bacterium | reverse complement strand
CATGCCGAACATGCCCTCTGCCATCGGCAAAGGCGTCAGCGGAGCATACGCAAATTCACGCGTCTCCGCCCAGCAGCGTGACGTGGTGACATCGCTCATGCAGCGAGCCGGGGAACTGGTCTGGGTCGAGACAGAAGACGGCCTCGACAGGGTCACCGCCATCGCTGGCAGCGGCCCGGGTTATGTCTTCGAAATCGCGCGCTGTTATGTGGAAGCAGCCTGCAAACTGGGATTCAGCGAGGAGCAAGCCCGGACACTCGTGCTCGGCACAATGGCAGGCGCCATCGACATGGCTGCAACTTCGCCGAACTCTCTGGCTGATCTGCGAAATGCCGTCACCAGCAAGGCCGGAACCACCGAAGCCGGCCTGAACGCCCTGAACGGATCAGGCGCGCTCTCCACCCTTTTGGAAGCCACAACGCGCGCAGCCTATGAGCGTGCAGTTGACCTGCGCTGAGCCTCGCCCACGATATGAACCGGCCTGCTTGTCAGGCTTTCACCTTTTCAAAAGACAGGTCTCGACATGAACACATATGCCCTGATCTCACTTGCCGCCTATTTTGTGCTGATGCTGGCCATTGGGCTTTACGCCTATCGAAAATCGACCAGCGATGTATCGGAATACATGCTCGGCGGCCGCCAGCTGCATCCGGCTGTCGGCGCACTGTCAGCCGGCGCGTCGGATATGAGTGGCTGGATGCTGATGGGCCTGCCCGGTGCAATTTTTCTGGATGGAATAAGCGCAGCATGGATCGCCGTCGGCCTCACCATCGGGGCTTATCTGAATTACCGTTTCGTCGCCCCGCGCCTGCGCGTCTTCACCGAAATGGCCGATGATGCGATCACCATTCCGGATTATTTCGAAAAGCGCTTCAATGACAAATCCCGCGCCTTGCGGGTGTTTTCCTCGGTGGTGATCGTGATCTTCTTCACCCTCTACACATCCGCCGGCATCGTGGCGGGCGGTAAGCTTTTTGAGGCTTCCTTCGGCCTGGATTATCGCCTTGGCCTCTTTCTGACTGCGGGTGTCGTGGTCGCCTACACCTTGTTCGGTGGATTTCTCGCCGTCAGTCTGACCGACTTCGTTCAGGGCTGTATTATGTTCCTCGCCCTAATCCTGGTGCCTGTGGTGACATGGTTCGTGTTGCGGGATGGTGCTTGGCAGACCGCCTCGGAAGCCGCCGGACCTGGCTATTTCGGTTGGTGGCCGGAGGGTATGACTGCGCTTGGCTTCATCTCTCTCATGGCCTGGGGGCTGGGTTATTTCGGCCAGCCGCACATCATCGTGCGCTTCATGGCCATCCGCTCGCTGAAGGACATCGCCACCGCACGTTATATCGGCATGAGCTGGATGATCGTCACCGTGATCGGCGCTGTGCTTACCGGGCTTGTGGGATACACTTATGTCACGACAACCAGCACGACGATTGATGACGCCGAGACGATCTTCATCCTGCTTTCGCAGGTGCTGTTCCACCCGCTGGTGGCCGGCTTCCTGCTCGCGGCGATCCTGGCGGCGATCATGTCGACCATCTCCTCCCAGCTATTGGTCTCTTCCAGCTCGCTGACAGAGGATTTCTACAAGACTTTCCTGCGCAAGCAGGCCAGCCAGGGCGAGTTGGTGGGCATTGGCCGACTGTCGGTGCTCGCGGTTTCCCTGGTCGCCATCGCGCTCGCCTTTGATCGCTCCAGCAACATCCTCGATCTCGTCTCGAATGCCTGGGCCGGTTTCGGCGCAGCCTTCGGCCCGATCATCCTGCTCAGCCTCTGGTGGAAGGGCCTGTCACGCGATGGCGCGCTGGCCGGCATGATCACTGGCGCGGTGACCGTACTGTTCTGGCTCTACGCACCCGTTACGATTGGTGGAGAAAACCTTTCGTCCATCATCTACGAAATGGTTCCGGGCTTCTTGCTTTCAGGCACAGTCGCCATTCTGGTCAGCCTGCTCGCCCGCAGCGCCAAACCGCATGTGCAATCGCGATTTGAAGAAATGGAAGCGACAATGACCGAAACGCCTCAGCCAATTGTCTGAAGCAAATCGGAACCTGCCAAAGCACATCCACGCTCATGGCCCGGATTAGACCCCTTACAGTCTTTGTAAGCACTACACTGCCAGCCTCGATCGAGGCTGGCAGCAATGTCTAAACAAGTTTTTCTTTTTGGAGGGGCGCTAGCTTTCCACGCGCGCAAATATCCAGAGCTAAAATGACCCCGGATAAAGTCCCCCGGAAAGCTGAATGTTCTGAGCAGTGATATAACCGGCCTGAGCGCTACACAGATATGCGCAGATTGCGCCCAGCTCAGCCGGGTCCCCGACCCGCCCGGCAATTGGATTGCTTGTAAGGTGATTGGTAATCGGCTTGGAATCGCGCAGGCGAGATGTATCGAACGGGCCAGGCAGAAGACAATTGATTGTCACCCCACCGGCCGACACCTGGGGCGCGAGGCCGAACAGGAAGTTTGTCAGGCCCGCCCGAGTCGCATTCGAAAGACCGATCACTGGGATCGGCACACGCACGGATGACGAGGTGATACAGACAATGCGGCCGAAGCCGCGCTCCATCATGCCATCCACAGTAAGGCGCACCATCTCGATCGCGCTGAGCATGTTGGTGTCGATTGCGTTGATCCAGGTCTCCCGGTTCCAGTCGCGAAAATCTCCAGGTGGTGGGCCACCGGCATTGTTGACCAGAATATCCGGTGCGCCCCCCGCCGCCTCGATGAGGGCCGCACGGCACTCGGCATCGGTCACCGTGCCAACTATGCTGGTCACAGAAACTCCCGGCGCGCCGCTGCGGATCTCCTCCGCCGTGGCCTCTAGCGTCTCAGCGGTGCGGCCATTGATGACGACATTCACCCCCTCATTCGCCAGCGCAGCAGCGCAGGCCTTCCCGAGCCCCTTGCTGGCGGCCGTGACGATGGCAGTCTTGCCTGAAATCTGTAGATCCATCTGCGTGCTTCCTCCCGCACTGAGTATACCCGCTCTTAGGGCTGGCGTGTGTGACTTTGCCCAGGAGAAGACTATCCTGGTTTTTCATCTCATGCCCGGCAGAGCGTCATGTGAATGACCATAACAATGACAATTTACATTCTTGCATGTCAATGCTGACTATGTTCGATGATCCAACACGCATGCACAGGTCACCGGGCAAGCAGTCGGCCTTTGGAAAACACACGGCTTTAAGGGGAGAATGATGCCTTCGCACAGATTTTGGCTCCGAACGCTTGCCGCCATGTGCGGCCTCGCCCTGGGGCTCGCCGCATCCTCATGTCAATCTGTCGATTTTACGAAACCGGCTGAACAGGCCGCCCCATCTGCGGTGGCCGCTGAGTTGGATTTCACGGTCACGATACTTGGCTCTGGAACCCCCATAGCAAGCAGAACACAAGTCGGCGCGGCCATTCTGGTGAAAGCAGGTTCACAGACATTACTGTTCGATTGCGGGCGTGGCTGCACATCCCGGCTGGCACAATATGATCTCAGTCTTGGCCCTCAGATCGACAAATTATTCCTCACCCATCTGCACAGTGATCATATCGTCGGCATCCCGGATCTCTGGCTGAACGGATGGACGCAAGGTCGCCAAGGCCCTCTGAGAATTTGGGGGCCAGAGGGAACGTACGATATGCTGGAAAGTCTACGAAAAGCCTTCGCGGCTGACCTTTCCTACCGCAATGCCGGGCCGGACAAACCGGCACCGCCAGCACTGGAGAACCATGTCACACGCATACCTGAACAAGGCGGTGTTGTCTTTCAGACGGGCGGCGTGACCGTCACCGCCTTCCCAGTCATACATGCTCGCATCCAAGCCTACGGGTTTCGCATCGACTATGCCGGAAAATCTGTCCTGATCTCAGGCGATACGAGCGCCACGCCAAATCTGGCAACCTATGGCGCAGGCGCTGATCTGGCATTGCTTGAAGTTGTTTCCCCGGCCATGGAAGAAGCCTTGCGTCAGGCCTATCCAGCGGCAATGGTGGAGATGATCCTGCGGCTGCATCTCACACCGGAGCAAGCTGGCCAGACCCTTGCGGAAATCGCGCCTGAGCTCGGCGTCTATTATCACACTGTGACTGGATGCGAATCGGACAAGGCGCTGTTGGAAACGACCGGCAAATACCATCGCGGCTCTGTCATTGTTGCCAGTGATCTGACAGAGATACGTCTGATGCCGACAGGTATTGAAACCCACCAATTTCTTCTGAACGAAATTGAGTGCCGCTGAGCATAGCGGTTGCGAAAAACAAACTCGTCAAGTCTGCGTCTTCCGCAATCTCTACAAAGAAAACAGGCATGCAGGCTGGCAGAAACGGTGAAACGCCTGCAATCATAACAGGAAGCGATATCGAACAGCACACTTTGGGGGCCAGGCGTGATTTCCGGTCGATTTGAAAACCCACTGGACTCGTGGCCCAACAGCGACCTCCTGATGGACGATTCAGAGCGTGAGCAATTTGCGGCAGATCATGAAAGATTATTTCGCATCGTCGACTTCCCCGAGCTGCGCACCGCTTTCAAGGAGGCAAATGACGCCGCCGCGGAAGCGAAAAACCATACACGCCAGACCAGCTTCAAGGCTATCATCCTTGGCGCAGCGGGGGTCGGCCTGCTGGGTATCGGCGGCCTTGTCGGCGTCGGTTGGCTGTCCTGGATCTTGCAGGCCATCGCCTTGCTGGCAATTCTTTTTGCCGGTGGACTTGGATTTGCCCAATGGCTCACGAGTGACAAGCACAAGGTCTGGCTCCGCAGCCGGTGGCAGGCTGAACGTCTGCGCCAGTTTCACTTTCAGTATCTGCTGAACAACTGGGCCGACGCTCTTGCTGCCATGGACAATGATGCAGCTCAGGAATCCTTCGCAGAAACCAGGCGCAAGGCGCTTACGGGTCTGCTTCGCCGTTTTGGCGAGGAAGTAGACCCGATTGCCCTCTCGGTTAGCGATGTGACTCACGAACATCTCTGGCTGAACCCGGACTGGAAAACCCCCAGTCCATCTCAGGAAACATCCAGTGATGCTGAAGAGCTCGCTCTGTTTTTCCGCAAATCCCGTTTGGGCATACAGCTTGATTATACACTCAGCACGCTTGATCCCACAGCCAATACGCCAAAGGCGAATGCAGACTGGATGCGCAATGCGCAGACTGCCATTGTCCCAGCCTCTCCCATCCTGGCACTTGTCGCCCTTGTGACGATGCTGATCCCGGGCATACAGTCCGCCTGGTTTCACGCTTTGTTGATCGCAGTGGGCACGCTGGGCCTGCTCCTGCGCGGGCTTGATACAGTGAGCGCAACGTCAAAGGATGCCGACCGGTATGAGGTCTACTACGCCCAGCTGCGCTCCTTGCGCGACAGTTTTGACACTGCCGCGCTGGACGTGCAGCTCTCTCTACTGCGTCAGGTGGAGTCTTCTGCGTATGAGGAAATGCGGGGCTTTCTAAAGGCCAACCAAAAGCTGGAAATCGCTGTCGGTTGATCTTTGCTCACGATGATTGAATGTCCGATTCAGTGAGCGATCTGCGAAGCTTGTGGCCAGGCACAATAATCGGCGGCGTAATATCCGCCTGGGCGGAAATTACCTGAGCGGCCCGGTCCACCAAAGGGCATGGCACTGCTGGCGCCGGCCGTCGGACGGTTTCGATTGAGAATGCCGGCGCGCAAGCGGCATTTTGTATGGGCCCACACGTCATCATCCTCGGTTATGATCCCGCCGGAAAGGCCGAAACGTGTGGCATTCGCCCGTTTGATTGCTGCATCCAGGGTCCTGACACGGAAGACCTGCAATAGCGGGCCAAACAGCTCTTCGTCCGGGGCCTTGGCATCTGTCATCTCAACAAGTCCTGCCGTCACGAAACCACGATCAGGTTCCAGCTGTTGAGCAGCACACAACGTCCGCCCCCCCAGGCTGGACAATCGAGTCTGATAATCCAATACGGCCTGTGCCGCCTGGGCATTCACCAATGGGCCCATGAAGGCCGCCTCATCGGTCCGAGCGCCAATCTTTAGAGCGCGTGTCTGCGCCAGCATGGCCTCCAATACATCATCACCAAAGCGGCCTTCCGGCAGGATCAGCCGCCTTGCGCAGGAACACCGCTGTCCAGTGGTCAGGAAAGCGGAAGTCACAGCAATTTTCGCTGCCGCCTCCACGTCTTCTGCATCCCAGATGACCAACGGATTGTTCCCGCCCATTTCCAGCGCCAGCATCACTTCCGGACGTCCCGCAAAGAAGCGGTGGAAGTAGAGCCCGGTTGTTTCTGAGCCTGTGAACAGCAGGCCGTCGATGTCACTCTGGAGCAATGCAGTGCCCGTCTCGCGCCCGCCCTGGACAAGGTTGACACAACCCGGCTCCAGCCCTGCCGCTTCCAGCGCCTCCATCATGAGCGGAGCGACAGACGGCGCAAGTTCTGACGGTTTGAACACGCATGTATTCCCCGCCAGCAAGGCCGGCACAATGTGCCCATTCGGCAAATGGCCCGGGAAATTATACGGCCCAAACACTGCCATGACACCATGCGGGCGATGGGTGAGTTCCAGCTGGCCGAACGCCATTTGCATGGACTTGTCTCCGGCACGCTCGGTCTGGGCCTGAATTGAGATTGCCACCTTGGACACCATGGCATCCACTTCCAGCCGCGCCTCAGTCAGGAGCTTTCCCATATCCCCACTGATGGCTTGCGCGAGCGCGTCCTTGCGCGCGGCAAGCTCTACAGCATAGCGCTCCATAACGGCGACACGCTCAGCCAGCGGCGTAAGCGACCAGTGCTCAAAGGCTTTGCGCGCGGATGCAACCGCGGCTTCGACTTGCGCGGTGGACGCTGCACGGCCCGCCCAACTGAGCGCACCTGTGGCCGGGCAGGTTTTCTGGAAAGACTCGCCTTCTCCGCAATGCCAGATCCCATCGATCAGGCAGTCGCGTGGCTTTGTTTGAAGGAACATGTGTCTAATCCGATAGGTTGAGTGGCCTGCCCCTCAGGTCACAGGCTGTTGCGGCTCAAGACTTGTGGTGCGCACATCTGGGCGTGTGGGCCTTTGGGGGCTGGCGAGGAATCCGTTGGTGTCATGAGCCTTCAGCCTGTCGCGGACAGAGACCGGCAGCGTGACCTCGTCGCCTTCAAAGGAAGTCGGCCCGACATAGGCATAGAACCCGTCAAACACCCTGGAAGAAACAAGACCAGGCGAAGCACTGGCCGGCAGGTCTCCACCAATCAGATCCACAGGGCACGCCATATGAAGGCTGGTCAGGTCATCGAGATTTGCCATCGTAATCGGCCCACCATCGGACAGGTCGACCAACTCTGAAATGTGGAAGCCTTCCTGGCAGAGCAAACGCAAGGCTCCGCGCGCAGTATCATGTGGTTCGCCGATTGTGCGGGCTGCATCTGCATGGAGCTCGGAAAAACGCACCTCCATACCCTCGAACTGGTCTATCAGAAATCCGGCCCCTTCGCGCGCGAGACGGATGTCGGTCTGGGTGTAGGTCTTCCCCAGGCGCTCGAGCCAGACCGCATCATAGAAAGGCGAGCGCCCAGCCTGGTCGCACCAGCCGCGCAGCTGCGCCACGATAGGCCCAGCAAACAGGCCTGAACGTGTCGCCATCAGCATATAGCGCGCACGGGCCAGAAAGCGCCCTGCCCCGGAGGCGCGGTGATCGGGATGCAGGAAAAGTGAACCAACCTCGATACACCCTTGCAAGGTTCGGCGCAGGGTCAGTGTCCGGACCGCACCGCCCTCGCCACCGACTTCAAAGTCCGCGCACATGAACTCATCGCCGCCAACGCCGGTCTTCACGCTCGCACAGCCAACGACCTCACCGCCTTCCGCAGCTTCCATGATTAGCAGAAAACTCTGGCTCTTGCCCGCGAAAGGGTGGGCGAAAGACGCTTCGCTCTTCGTGATCATGGCAACCAGAAAGTCAGGATCCGGCTGCAGGCTGGTAAAGCCTGGCCCGGCAAGCTGGCTCAATGCCAATAGTCCGCCAAGATCCGCCGTGCGGGCGGGTCGGATGAAATAGCCCGGCGCACCGCTCATTTCAGGGCCGCAGCCACTGCTGAAGCAGATGGTCCCACGCTTTTCAGGACGCTCTCGAGTATGTCCACCGCCTGGTCGATTTCTGCGGCTGAAACATTCAGCGGCGGGGCGAGGCGTACGGTGTTGTCAGCAGCCACGCCGATCAGAAGTCCGGCATCGCGCGCCCGGTTGCGCAGCTCCAGATTGGCGATCTCGCCAGCCTTGAAGCCGATGAGCAGGCCCTTGCCGCGGACCTCTTCGACAAGGTCCGGATGGGCAGTTTTCAAGCGCTTCAGTTTCAGCTCAAGCAGGTCTGCCCGATCGCGCACGCCCTGCAGAAAGTCTTCACGCCCGAGATGGTCGAGCACGGCAGCCCCGACTGCCACGGCCAGAGCATTGCCGCCATAAGTCGTGCCATGTGTGCCCGGCGTCATATGCTGGGCAACCGCCTCTGTGGCCAGACACATCCCGAGCGGAAACCCACCGCCAACGCCCTTGGCCGCCGCCATGATGTCGGGCGCGGCCCTGTCGGACCATTGATGGGCGAACAGCTTGCCGGTTCGCCCTGCTCCGCACTGCACCTCGTCATAGATCAGCAGGGTGCCGGTTTCATCACACAGCGCACGTATGGCCTCCAGATAGCCGAGCGGAGCCGGGCGCAGGCCGCCTTCGCCCTGTACTGGCTCGATCAGGATGGCCGCAGTCTTGTCGCTGACCAGACTTTGCAGAGTCTCAAAATCGCCAAACGGTGCCTGGACATAGCCAGGCAGGCGCGGGCCGAAGCCTTCCAGATATTTTGGGTTCCCCGCCGCATTCACCGAAGCATAGGTGCGGCCATGGAAGGCGCCTTCAAAACCGATCACCTCGATCCGCTCGGGCGCGCTATTCATGGCGTGATAGCGCCGCGCGCTCTTCAAGGCGCACTCGATCGATTCCGCGCCGGAATTGGTGAAGAAGACCCGGTCAGCAAAGGTCAGCTCGCAATAGCGCGCAGCGAGCTCTGCCTGCCCTGGCACATCGAACATGTTGCTGAGATGCCAGAGCTTGCGCGCCTGGCTCTCCAGCGCGGCGACCAGGTCCGGGTGCGCATGACCCAGCGTGTTGACCGAAATGCCGGAGATGAAATCAAGATACCGGCGTCCGGATGTATCTGTAAGCCAGGTGCCTTCGCCATGTGTGAAACGCAAATTCGGTGGGGCGTAGGACGGAAAAAGACTGCTGCGGTCCATGGAAGAGGCCTCTCAAACTGAGGCTCCAGCCTGGGACAGTCAGGCGACTGGAATAATGTGCGGATTGCATCTTTTGACAGGTTTACCTATCAGTTCGCGAAAGAATTTCGACATTTTGGCAAATCAGATGATCCGACTAACCGACCGCGACCACGATATGATCGACGTCCTCAAGCGAAACGGGCGGATTAGCATTACCGATCTTGCCGGCGCGCTGAGGGTTTCGCGCTCCACCGCGCAAAAACGGTTAGAACGGCTGGAGAACTCAGGCGTGATCGAGGCCTATTCCTGCATACTCGCTGGGCCCTATCAGCGTGAGCAGGTGCGCGCGCATGTGACGGTCAATGTCGCCACCAAGACCATGGATCCTGTGGTCCAGCGACTGTCCGGCGTCAGTGGCGTGGAGGAAGTTCACTCCGTCAGCGGGGAGTCCGACCTTATCATCGTCCTGTCAGCTCCCTCGGTTCAGACCCTTGAGACCGCTGTGGATGAAGTGATCGCGATTGAGGGCGTGGAACGCACGCGGACATCGATCATCCTGTCGACACGGATCAACCGGCGGGTTTGATCAGGTTTTCGTCCTGCAATCATGTCAGGCCCGACATGCAAAACCGCGTGATCTCCTCAAGTCGCGGTGCAAGCCTGCGCTGGATCTTGCCATAAGGAGATATGCCATGCCCTTCCTTCAAAAACTGTCCGGACTTTCGCTGCTCGCCCTTGCCGGCACGGGCCTGCTGGCCCAGGCGGAGCAATATGATCTCGGCCGCTGCGCCAGTGCCGAGCAGAAACAGACCGTGCGGGAGTTCTTCGCCGAAATGCCGGCTTCCCCGCCCCTGGTGGTGCAGCGTATGCTGGGCCTCAGCGAGGAAATCGTGGTCAGCGCCCTGCCCTCCAGCATGGCAGTCGGCACCAGTGCGGAGCATTTCGAGGAGGTCTCGGCCCTGTTCGAGACGATCCCAGGTCAGGTGCAGTATGTGATCGAAGCCGCCGACACGGTCACCAAGGTGTTCGCGCCCATCACCGCAGCCTACGACACGGTGGAAGACGATGTCTGGTACGATCTCATCTCCGAAGGTGTTCTGGAGGGTGGCCCCGGCCTGATGATCCATCTGCGCCCGGAAAGTCTGTCGAGCATCTACGCCATCGACCTGCCGGGCGGCGAAATGCCCGATGGCAGCGTTCGCGAAGGCGGCACACGCGCCATTCTTTTCTTCGGCAAGGACAGCCGGTCTGCCGTGGGCATCTATGTCACGCTGGTCTCCGATGGTACGCCGGAATCTGTTGCAGCCTTTGATGAGATCAAGGCTCTGATCGCATCCCTGCCCGATCTCTGCTGAAGGCAGGATTGACATTGCGCCCTTTTGGAGTTCGAATTTTCGAAATTCCAGAAGGGCGGTGATCCGCGCAAACTTTGCCTGGCATTGCCGGCCCGCAACGGGCGGGACTTCATGATGCTCAACCGGCAGGCTTCCATCCTGATTGTCGAGGATGATGCGGACATCCGCACCATGATGCACCGCCGTCTGGAGCTTGAAGGTTATGCCGTGCAGTCGCTGGAATATGCCCGCGATGTGATGCCGAAATTGGCCAGGGCGCCACATGATCTTGTGGTGCTGGACCTGAACCTGCCCGATGGAGACGGCATGGAGCTTTGCCAGGATATCCGCAATGCATCCGATATTCCGATCATCGTGGTGACGGCGCGCGGCACTGCCGATGATACGGTGCGCGGGCTGGAGCGCGGGGCGGACGATTATCTCGCCAAGCCCTTCGAACCACGCGAATTCCTCGCCCGCATCCGCACCGTTCTGCGCCGCACCCGGCCACAGCCTGCGCGCTTGCGCAGCCTGCCGCGCACCATCGGCTTCGATGACTGGCAACTGGATGTGGAACGGCGCGCGGTGATGAGCCCGGCGGGCCGGCTGGTGATGCTCTCGGCGGTGGAGTTCCGCTTGCTGCTCGTCTTTCTCCAGCATGCCGGCCAGGACATGAAGCGCGAAATTCTCCTGGATCTCATGGGCGAGCCCGGCGCGCTGGACCGCGCGGTCGACCTGCAGGTCAGCCGCCTGCGCAACAAGCTCAAGACCAGCCAGCCCGGCCACAGTTTCATCCAGACCGTGCGCCATGTCGGCTACCGCTTTGACGCCAAGGTGGACACACGGTGAAAGCCGCCTTGGTCTGGATCAATTCCATGGCGGGCCGCATGTTCGTCATCCTGCTAGCGGGGTTCATGATTTCCGGCATGTTCGGCATGCATCTCGCCGGCATGGGGCGCGAGGCGCATCTGGAGGCCCTGCATGTCGAACGCGCCGCCCATCGTGTTGCGCTGTTTGTTGAGATGACCGCGCCGGATTTCTCCGCCGCCGCCATGGAAGCCGCAACGCATAGCCTGCCCGGCGTTATCCCGATTTCCCAGGGCGCGCAGGGCGGCCAGTTGGATATGCGCCTGACAGCCTCCCTGCAAGCGCAATTGCCCGACATGGCATCCCTTACGGCCCATCATGCCGAACTGCCCGTCTGCTATCCCGGCGTGATGCCCCGCCCGGAGCGCGACCACGCCGCACGCGAATGGACCATGCGCGCGCCGACTTGCTGGCTGGTACGCGTGCGCACCGCCGAAGGCCACGATCTGGCGCTGGGCGTGCAGACACCGATGACGATCATCAACCTGCCCTCCATCCTGGACCCGCTTTTCCTGGCAACCTTGCTTGTTGCCGCCGCCATCCTCGCCTTGTTGCTCTCCCTGCTGGCTGCCGCGCCGCTGCGCAATCTCACGCGCGCAGCAGCCGAGATGGCCGAGGATGGCAAGGCCCCGCAGATTGCCGAGACCGGCCCACGGGAAATGCGCGCGGCGGCCCGCGCCTTCAACCGGATGCAGACCCATATCCGCGAGCGCATCGTCTACCGCGCCGAAATGCTGGCCGGCATCGCCCATGACCTGCAAACCCCGCTCACCCGCATGTGGCTGCGCCTGGAAGACCTGCCGCCCAGCGCGGCGCAACTGAAACTGCAGGACGACCTCGCCCTGATGGGCGACATGGTGCGTGAGGGACTGGACCTCACGCGCAACCGGGAGCCGCGCGAAGACCGGGTTCTGCTGGAGCTCGATACGCTGATCGATGCCATCGTCGAGGACGCTGCCGATGCGGGCGGCGTTGTACGGTTTTCAGAACGCAGCGGGTGTGAAGTCATGGTCCGCCCGCTGGCCTTGCGCCGCTCGATCACCAATCTGGTCGACAATGCCGTGAAATATGCCGGCCATGCCGAGATTGCCGTAGTAAAGTCCAATGCGGGCGTTGAGATCCATGTGCGCGATCGCGGCCCTGGGCTTGGTAACTCTGACAACTCTGCCGCCTGCGTATCAGTGGACGCGCCGCTTGAAGGCTTGCAGCAAAGCTCCGGCCTCGGCCTGCGCGTGGCCGAACGCCAGGCCACCCTCGCCGGGGCAAAACTCTCCGTTCGTGAACGCGCTGGTGGCGGCGTGGATGCCGTACTTGCGATTGCCCGAGGGCCTTAAGAGCTGTTCAAAACTTGGCAGAAGCCAAGACCCCCGCGAATCCCTGCGAAGGCAGGGATCCATGGGCAAAAAAGGCAAACGAGAGCTCCCGGTTGAGGGAATGGTCCATGGACACCTGCCTTCGCAGGTGTCTGCGGCAAACATGGGCTCCGGCAAAAAAGTCTGAGAGCCTTAGCCCGGCGGGCGCATGCGGGCGCGGGCCGAACCGACGGCCTTCTGATAGTCGGCCATCATGGCTGCCTCATCCAGACGGGTGGAGCGGCCTTCCTCGACAACAGTCTCACCAGCCACGATCACAGTGTCCACATCCACGCCTGCGCCAGCGATCAGGAAGGTGCGCAGCGGGTGGTTTCCGGGCACATAGCGCCAGGCATCGGACATATCCACCAGCACGATATCGGCCTGCTTTCCTGGCTCCAGAGACCCGATCCGGTCGCCCCAGCCGAGCGCGGCGGCGCCATGCTGCGTGCCGGTTTTCAGCGCCAGTGTCGGCGGGCAGGTATGGGTGGAATTGGTCACTTCATTGTGCATCAGATGTGCTGCACGCATGGCGCCGGGCATGCCGCCTTCATAGACGATGCCGCCATCAGTGCTGGTCGAAAGTTTCACGCCGGCTTTCAGGAACTCGCTTAGCTGGCCGTTCACCGTGGTGTGCTCGCCAAGCTGGCCATAATGGGCCGGGGAATGGGTGACCTTCACATCGCGCGAGACGAAAAGATCAAACTCAGCCTGCGAAGCATAGGAGGTGTGCACCGAGATCAGCCGGTCATTCACCAGACCGAGGGAGTCCAGCCGCTCAATCGCCGACTTGCCGAACACGCGTTTCAGCGCAGGGGTTTCATTCTTCACCGGCGCGATATGAGCGCCGAAAGGCGAATTATACTTGTCGGCAATGACCTTCATGGCCGCCAACTGGTCATCCGAGCTACCAAAAGCGGCCAGCACCGTGGGCATGCCGCTGACCAGCCCGGACGGGTGATCATGCCACTTGCTCATCAGGTCTTCCCAGTCGGTGGCCTGGTCTTCCCAGCTCGCCACGCGCTGAACCTCGCCCTGATTGGGGATATAGATGTCAGATCCCCAGCGGCTCACGCGCAGGCGCATGCCAAGGTCGAGCGCGGCCTGGCCCATGCCGTCCCAGTGATTGCCGGAACCAAGATCGCCAAGCGCCGTGGTGCCGCCGCGCAGCTGTGTCCACATGCTCCAGCGCGCAATGGCGAGCGACTCTTCCGGCGTCAGCATCTTGCAGATGCCCGAGATAAACCCGAACAGGGAGCCAAGCGCTTCAATGTTTCCGCCATTGGCATAGGGCGACGGTGGGAGATTGGAATCATCCGGGCTTTCGCCATTGGGCGCGATATAGCTTTCGTGCCAATGGGCATTCACAAAGCCCGGCAGGACGATCTTGTTTGAAGCATCGATCGTCTGATCATAGTCCGGCAGCGCATCCCCGCCCGATCCGATGGCGGCAATCGTGTCGCCCTGCATCAGGATCCAACCATCGGGCAGCACCGTATTGGCGCCGTCGACCGTGTAGACAAACCCGTTCTTGATCAGCGTGCGGCGCGCCGTGCCATCGGCATTGAGCGCGGGGGCAGACGCGGCTTGGCTGCCGGCCCCGCTCACACAGGCGCTGAGCGCGAAACTGCTGGAGGCAAGGCCCGCCAGCATCTGGCGCCGGCTCACCTTATGACTGGTATGATTGCAAAACCCCGAGGCGCATAACATGTCGATCTCTCCACAGCAGGATTGAAATCCGAATTGCCATGAGGGTGCGCGGCGTCCACGCGCGTATCAATCAAAGGTGTATGTCGGGTCTGACATATGGCGGCTTCGCGGCTCTAAAATTTCGAAATTATTTGACGCCACGGCTTCCCAGTGACAAGTCTGAGAGCAGAGCATAGTGATGCTGGAGGCAGGAAATGACAGCCAGACAGATCAGGCTCAGGCATCCTGGTGTTATAGGCAGTGCTGGTCTTGCACTGGCGATGATCCTGACCAGCGGATGTGCCCAATCTGCTGGATCCCCAGCTGACACCTCAGAAGTCACTTCCAGACTTAAGCCCGTCGAAGTTCCGAGCAGCGAAACCTTCATGCTCACCTCCGCGCGCACAGGGCGCACCTATCAGATCTTCGTCGCGTACCCTGCGATTGAAGCTCCTGACGCCGGTTTCCCCATTATCTATATGACCGACGCGAATATCCGTTTTGGCGCCATGGTAGACATCACCCGTGCTCATGCGCGCGGCAGTCGCGGTGATCCTGAAGCTCATGCCATCCTTGTCGGGATCGGATATCCAGATGGCATGGATGCGGGTGTGGAGCGCGCGGTGGATCTCACGCCCGCCCTGGGCGATATGCCAACGCCTGAGGGCTTTGGCGGCGCGGCGGACTTCCTGCATTTCGTGCTGGAAGACCTGAAGCCGGAGATCGAAACCCGCTATCCCGTAAACAAGGATCGCGAGGCCCTGTTCGGTCATTCCTTTGGTGGGCTGTTCGCGCTTCACACACTGATCAATCAGCCGGATGCGTTCGACACTTATCTGGTCTCCAGCCCGTCTATCTGGTGGGGCGAGCGGTTCCTGCACCAGGCTCGCAGCCGCCTTCTGCCACGCCTGCAAGCCACTGGCGCACAAGCGAAAGCTTTTGTTTCTGTGGGAGAGTTGGAGCAATCAGACACCCCGCCTGCAGCTCCGCCAGCGGGCAGACCGGTT
>JALEGE010000203.1 GCA_022760335.1 Hyphomonadaceae bacterium | reverse complement strand
GACACTGGCATGTCCACCACGCTCGGCCTGGAAGCGCTGAACGAAGTGGTCACCATCGACCGTGATATCACGGACGCTGCTCAGCTTGACCCGTTCGCCAGCGTCAATGTGCAGTCAGGTGGTGCCAAAGAGCTGTCCATCGCGGGCGCCAACAACCGCTTCAACTCGCTCACGATTGACGGTGTTGCCCTGAACGACCGTTTCGGCCTGAACGCCAACGGCTACCCAACCCAGCGTTCGCCGATCTCTTACGATGCGATTGAATCGCTGACGGTCGAGACCGCGCCGTACGACACCGAATTCAACGGCTTTACCGGCGGCACGATCAACGCCGTGACCAAGTCCGGTACGAACGAATTCCACGGTTCGGCATTCTATTATTACACCGACGACTCGCTGGCCGGGGACAAGACTCAGGACAATGATGTCGACCAGATCTTTGAAGAAACGACATTCGGCTTCACGCTGGGCGGCCCAATCATCAAAGACAAGCTGTTCTTCTTTGCATCCTATGACACATTCGAAGTAACGGCTCCCCTGCAGACCGGGCCGGTCGGCTCCAGCGCCCTGAACATCCGTGATGATATTACTCAGGCGAATGTCGACCAAATCGGTGAGATCGTGTCCGATGTCTGGGGTTTCGACATTGGTGGCTTTGGGAAGCCGCCGGCCGAGGACGAAAAAATCCTCGCCAATATCGATTGGAACATCAACAATTCCCACCGTGCGAAATTCACCTATCTCCTCACGGAAGGGAATCAGATCAACGAGCAGAACGGCAACAACTTCCTCGCCTCTGGCACTGTTCTTGGCGCCTCGTCGACCTGGTATGACCGTTCCGAAAAAGTTGAAGCATATGTCGGCCACCTGTTCTCTGACTGGACGGAAAACTTTTCGACCGAAGTCAAGCTGGCCATTACCGATCAGGCGACTGGTCAGAACTCTCTGAATGGCGCGGAATTCCCATCCTTTGCCACGCGTCTGAACGATGCCGACAACTTCTTTGATTTCGGTGATCCCGATGATTCCGATGACGATACGGAAGTCGATCCGAACGGCGATGATGCATATCTCGTCATCGGTCCGGACCGCTTCCGCCACGGTAATGAGCTCGACCAGGAGTTCATCAACTTCAAGATCAAAGGCGAGTACGTCTGGGGCGACCACATCTTCAAGGCGGGCTATGAGCGCGAAGAGGTTGATGTCGACAACCTGTTCGCCCAGAACTCCGAAGGGTCTTACGCTTTCGATCCGGTGTTCGATCCCGTCACTGGCGCTCTGGTGACCCAGGGTATCGACAATCTGGCCAACGCGACCGCGACGGGCCTTCTCTACAACAATGCCGTCACTAATGACGAAAACGACCTGCGCGCGATCTGGGGATACAATTTCAACTCGCTCTATGTGCAGGACATTTGGGATATCCGCCCGGATCTCTCTTTGCAGTTCGGTCTGCGTTACGACTTCTATGAATCGGAAGGCGAGATCCGCGAAAACCAGAACTTTGTCGATCGGTATGGCTTCTCCAACACTGGGGACATTGATGGTCTCGATGTAGTCTTGCCGCGTTTCTCCTTCACTTGGGATGCCAATGAGGATGTCACGGTTCGTGGCGGTCTCGGCCGTTTCTCGGGTGGTTCTCCGGCAGTCTGGATCTCCAACAGCTATTCCAATGATGGCGTGATCAGCGAATCTTCGAACCTGTTCGGAGTTGTGAATGTGCCGACCATGCCGGATTCCGCCACTGGGCAATACATCCCGGCTTCGGTTCTGGAAGACTTGTCCACCAAGGCTCCCGATGGCTCGGTCAATGCGCTGGATGACAGCTTTGAGGTCCCGACCACCTGGAAAGCCAATGTCGGCGTCGCCTACAATGTCGATATTCCTTATCTCGGTGAAGATTGGACGCTGTCTGCGGACATCCTCTACAACAAGCTGGAAAACCAGCCCTATTGGTACGACGCGCGTTGCCCCATGCCTATCGGAGCTGCGCCTGACGGACGTGGCGTTTATAGCTGCGGTGGTGCACCTGAAGCCATCGTGGTTGGTAGCGTGGACAAGGGTAACTCCCTGCTGTTCGCCATCGCCGCCGACAAGTCTTGGGACACCAATTTCGGTGAGTTCGATCTGTTCACCAGCTACACCCATGCGGATGTGAACGATATTGGCTACGGCACCTCGTCAACGGCCACCTCGAACTATTCTGACTTCGCGCGTGCCGATTACCAGCAGCCGCGTACAGGCACTTCAAACTACCAGGTCGAGCACCTGTTCAAGCTGCGCTTCTCCTGGGAAGAAGAGTTCCTGGACGGTTACGCCACATCGGCCTCGGTCTTCGCGACCCGCCGTTCTGGCCAGCCCTACAGCTACACTTTCTCTGAGAACAATGCGCCTGTCTTCGGTCACGGTGAGAGCCGTGTGGACGATGCCGGTAACCTGCTCTATGTGCCGAGTGGCATGGACGATCCGCTCTTTGCGCCGACCTCATTCCAAGTCTTCGATGATAGTGGTGCCTTTGATGCCGCTGCTACGGCAGCAGCCCAGCAGGCTTTCTTCGACTACATCAACAGCTCGGAGCTCTCCCAGTACAAGGGCGGCATCGCCGAGCGTAACGGTGACAATTCCCGCTGGTCGACCATCATCGATCTGCGCCTGGCCCAGGAACTGCCGGTGGGTTGGGACCAGGGCAAGGTCAGCCTGTTCATGGATATCGAGAACCTCGGTAACTTCCTGAACAGCGACTGGGGCCGCGTCGAGCGCACCCGCTACGAATATGAGCGCGCCGTGGTGTCTGCTCGGATCGTGGATGGCCAGTACGAGTACTTTAACCTTCGCAATCCTGGTTCAATCGAGAATGTTGAATTCCTGAGCCAGTCGCTTTGGCAAATGCAGCTCGGCGTGAAGTTCGAGTTCTAAGACAACCAAGATCACCGGCCGCTGGATCTTCCGGTGGCCGGTTCCATGTTTAGAGTATGTTGCGTGGGAAAGGCGGGCGCTCATGATTTGGGCCCCCGCCTTTTTCCGTTTTTTGCCTCTGGTGCAGGCCGCGTGCCTGTGCGAAGGGCGCTGGCATGAGCCGCACAGCTGCCAGACCTTCCTTTATCCCGCCGGAATGGGCGCCACAGGCCGCGCTTTGGGTCGGCTGGCCGCGCTTGCCTGCGGAGTGGGGCGATGCCTTTGAGGCTGCGCGCGCAGAGATTGCCGTTTTCGTCCGCGCGGCGGCCCGGCATGTGCCGGTAAAGCTGGCTGTTGGCGATGATCCCGCGGCCGAAGCAGCGCGTCGCGCCCTGGCGGATATGGCCGAGATCCACCGCGTGCCGAGCGGGGATATCTGGCTCCGCGATACCGGGCCGATCTTCAGCCTGGATGGCGCCGGTGGGCGCCTGGCCCAGTGTTTCCGCTTCAATGGCTGGGGCGGGAAATATGTCATGCCGGGAGATATGGAAACCGCCGCTGCGCTGGCCGCACAGGAGGGCGCGCAGATGGTTCACCACGCATTCGTGCTGGAAGGTGGTGCGGTGGACCATGACGGCGCCGGCAATTTCCTCACCACGCGCGAATGCCTGCTCAATCCCAACCGCAATCCGGGCTGGGGTGAGGCGGAGGCCGAGGCGGCGCTTGAGACGGCGCTGGGCGCGCGGAGGCTGATCTGGCTCGATCTTGGGCTTATGAATGACCATACTGATGGCCATGTCGACAATATCGCCCGTTTCATTGGCCCGGGCCGTGCGGCCTGTCAGTCGCCCAGCGGGCCGGAAGACCCACACCGCGAGCGCTTGCTGGCGGCGGAAGACACGTTGCGCGCCGCCGGGCTGGAGCTGGTCATGCTTCCTTCGCCCGGTGAGATTGCCGATGATGATGGCAAGGCTCTGCCGGCAAGTCATATGAATTTCGTCTTTGCCAATGGCACCGTTATCCTGCCGGTCTATGATGAGGATCAGGGCCGTAAGGCTGCGGCGGCGCTGACCGAGGCCATGCCGGGCTGGCAGATTGTACCGCTGCCCTCGCGCGCGATTTTGGCCGGCGGCGGCAGTTTCCATTGCATGACCCGCGAAGTGCCCGCCCTGATGGAGACAGACAGATGAGCCAGACAGTTTCCGTTTCCTCGATCCAGTTCGCGCCGGTGGCCTCGCATGATCCGTTGGAGGAAGCTTGCACACTGGTGCGCCAGGCGGCCGGGCAGGGCGGCCAGGTGATCTTGCTGCCGGAACTGTTCCTTGGCCCCTATTTTTGCCGCAGCCAGGAGGAGCATTTCTTCGATCTTGCCGCCCCGGCAGAAGGACACCCGGCCGTTGCGCGGCTCTCGGGCCTGGCAGCGGAACTGGGCGTGGTGTTGCCCGTCTCGATTTTTGAGCGCGACGGGCCGCATTACTACAACTCGGTGGTGGTGCTGGATGCTGATGGCGCCGTGCTGGGCACCTATCGCAAGAGCCATATTCCTGATGGGCCGGGCTATCAGGAGAAGTACTATTTCCGCCCGGGCGGTGGAGGGTTCAAGGTGTGGAGTACGCGGTTTGGCCGTATCGGCGTGGGCATTTGCTGGGACCAGTGGTTCCCCGAAGCCGCGCGCGCCATGGCGCTGATGGGGGCGGAGATCCTGCTCTACCCCACGGCGATTGGTGCTGAGCCGCAGGATGCAAGCCTTGATACCGCCGCGCGCTGGCGCCGGGCCATGCTGGGCCATGCCGTGTCCAACACCTTGCCCGTGGTGGCGGCCAATCGTGTAGGCGATGAAGGTGGACAGGTGTTTTACGGCACCAGTTTCATCGCCGACCAGGCCGGTGAGGTGGTGGCTGATCTGGGGCGTACGGAAACGGGAGTGATTACCGTGAGCTTCGATCTGGATGAGATCCGTACCGAGCGCGCCGCCTGGGGCTTTTTCCGCGACAGGCGGCCAGAGCTTTATGGTGCGCTAACGGATCGAGAGCCGAGTTAGAGCGCCGGGCGATAAAGTGGAGTCCGGTTTTTCGCGAAACCGGCGCGACCATCAAAAACCTGGATCATCAAGCGTTTCTCATTAAACGCCTGATGATTTAGGCCGCTTCCATTTCGGCGACCAGGGCCTTGGCCTGTTCGATCCAGTTCTCACGCGCCACGCGGCGCTTGAAAGCCAGCTTGTCGTCGATCCACTCGCCATCGGCTTCAGTCCAGGCGGCGATCTGGGCGAAATGATAGATGCCGAGATCGTTCAACATGGCTGAGAGTTTCGCGCCGATGCCCTTTATCTGCGTAAGATCGTCGGGCTCGCCAGTGGGCGCGTCCAGGAGCGCAGGGCCCTCTGGCACGGGCGCCCAGAAATTGACGCCAGCTGGTTTCGGCACAGCCCAGGCGTCATTCGCGGGCATAAAAGTCATGCCATTGCGGCGCACCTGGTCAAAGAAATCGGTCATCACCGAGCCTGGCACCTTCACCGGCCAGCTGGTCCAGCTCGGCAGGGCTTTCAGCGTGTCGGCGGCATAGCCCCAGGCCCGCAGATTGGCGTCGGCAAGGCCGTGAAAGGCATCGCGCAACATGTCTTCATTGAAGTAGAAGTCCGGATTCGGCACGGGCACTTTCGAGGAAACCCATGTGATGGGCTCAACATCCGATTGGGCGACGCGCTCAAGCGTATCGATCGCGGCTTTCTGCATCGTGGTATTGGCATCCAGCGCGGCCTTTGCTGCCACGGCATAAAGAGACAGGGGCGAGAAGACAGGCAGGGTGGTGGTCATGAGACTCTCCAATGGCTATTGCTTGTCTAGCATAAAATTGTGCGGCGCACAATAATTTTTGCGCCTGCGTATTGCGCGCGCCCCATTCCCGCCAGGGGCGAGGTGAAGTATGCCGGCCTGAAGATGACTGAAACCGATATGCCCGAAGGCGATGAAATGGACGGCGGCGCGGCTCGCATACTGGTCTTCGATTCCGGTATTGGCGGGCTCACCGTGCGCCAGGAACTCCTGGCCCAGGCGCCCGGCCTGACGGTGGATTATGCTGCCGATACAGGGTTTTTCCCCTATGGAGACAAGGCTGACGCGGCGCTGCGCGCGCGCCTGCCCATGGTTGCCGAAGCCCTGGTCAAGGCAGCCTGTCCCGACATCTTCGTCATTGCCTGCAACACGGCCAGTACGCTGGCGCTGGCAGAGGTGCGCGCGGTTTTAGGCATTCCGGTGGTCGGCACAGTGCCGGCGATCAAGCCCGCAGCGGCGATGAGCAAGGCCCGGACCATTGGCCTTCTCGCGACGCCCGGCACACTGGCGCGGGCATATACCGCCGACCTGATCGCGCAGTTTGCGCAAGGGGTGCGCGTGGTGCAGCAGGGCAGTCTGGATCTGGTGCGCCTGGCCGAGGCCGTGGCGGCGGGGGAGGATGTGCCGTTGGAAGCCTTCCGTGCGGCGCAGGCGCCCATGTTTGCCGCAGACGGAGGCGAGGCGGTCGACACGGTGGTGCTCGCCTGCACGCATTTCCCCTTGGTGCGGGCGCAACTGGAAGCGACTGCCCCGCGCCGCGTCACATATGTTGACTCCGGCCCGGCGATCGCTCGCCAGACGCTGAAAGTTCTGGCGGAGCGAGACATTCCTGCAGAGCGCCCGACGCGCCCCGCAATGGGGTGGGTGACGTGCGAGGCGGGCGTGGCCCGGTTGGGGCCGACGCTTTCGCGCTACGGATTGGCGGAGACGGCCAGCGTGGCGATCCCGGTCGAAACAGCCGGCACGGCCCAGTCCTCAGGCACATAGGCACTCGCGAAGGGGGCATCCTCGGTTTCGACCAGGCCATACTGGCCAAAGCCGTTGAAACCGGTCGCCATGGACCGGCCATAGGCGCCGATATTGCCAAACTCGATATAGTCGCCCTCTCCGATATTGGCGGGCAGCATGACCTTTTGCGCAAGCTTGTCGGCGCTGTCGCAGGTCGGGCCATACAGTGTGAAGGCACGCTCGCCAGCGCTCAGCGCGCGGTCGGGCGAGAGGGCCCGCAGCGGGAATTCCCAGCCGAGATTGACCGCGTCATAGAGCGCGCCAAAGCCGCCATCATTGATGTAGAGCGCATCGCCCTTCACCCCGTCCACGCGCACCAGCAGGCTTTCGGCCTCGGCCACAAGGGCGCGGCCCGGCTCGCTCCACAGCTCGGCGCTTTCCAGCACCATCATTTCCTCGAACGCGGCATCGACACTGGCGGCATAGTTGATCAGCGCGGGCATGCCACCATCAGTCTTGTAAAGGCTGGGGAAGCCGCCGCCGACATCGACAATATCCACGGTCACCGCAGCCTTGCGGATGAGGCGCGAGATATTGGTCATCGCAGACGGCCAGGCATTTGGGTTCAGCGACTGACTACCGACATGGAAGGAGACGCCAAGGCGGCAGGCCGCGCGGCGAGTTTCACGCAGCAGGGCCGGAGCTTCGGCCTCGCTGACGCCAAACTTGCCCGTCAACGGCACGGCCGCGCCGGCATTGGACACGCCCACGCGTACCACCAGGATCAGATCTTTCGCATGCCCTGTGGCATCGAGGATCTTCTGAAGCTCGGCCTGGCTATCAAGCACGAAGCGGCGCACGCCAAATTCGTGATAGGCGCGCGCAATTGCATTGCGGTTCTTCACCGGGTGCATATAGGCGAGCTTGGCGCCCGGAAAACGCGTTGCGACCAGTTCGATCTCGGCCGGGGAGGCGACATCGAAGCCGCGAATGCCGGCATCCCAAAGCCCATCCAGAATGTGCAGCGCCGGATTGGCTTTCACGGCATAGAATACTTCGCCTGGAAAGCTGTCGCGAAACCATGTGGCAGCGCGCTTCAGCCGCTCTGGGCGAAAGCAGAAGAAAGGATCGTCAGGGCGCACCTGACTGACAAATACGGGGATTCCGCTGGCGTGAACCATCGCAGACCTCTCCAGTTACATGGGCAAAACTACCCGCCTGTGACTGGCGTTAGTGCGAGGGCTATACGCCCCGAGGTCCGCCTATGCCGCGCCATATACGGGCCAATTGTGTGATATTCAAGAGGAAAGTTCTGGCGGCGCTGAGAATTGTCTTCCAACTGTCACACTGGCTCTGTAGGGACAGCTGGCAACCCGCAAATTTGGAGGGACAGCCATGGGGCTGAAACAGCTGGTCATGGCGCTTTGCCTCATCGGCCTTGCCGCGTGTGGAGACAGCCAACTGAGCGCCTTTGACGGCGAGCCGGTTCCCCCGCCACCGCCGCTGGGTCAGGCGGATCGGATCCGTATTGTCGGCTCCTCAACTGTCGCGCCGTTTTCGACCACGGTGGCCGAGCAATTCGGCGCCTCAACGCGTTTTGCCACGCCGATTGTCGAGACCACCGGCACGGGTGGCGGCTTCAAGGCGTTCTGCCATGGTGTCGGCCCAGAGCAGCCCTCGATTTCAAATGCTTCGCGACCCATCAAGTCTTCCGAACTGAACCTGTGCGCAGAGGCCGGAGTCAATCAACTGGTCGAGGTGAAGATCGGCTTTGACGGCATTGTCCTGGCATCTGGCAAGGCCGGGCCGGATTTTGATCTGACCAAGGAGCAAATCTTCCGTGCCCTGGCCGTGGAACTTCCAGATGGAAATGGCGGCTGGGTGGCAAACCCGAACCGGCTCTGGTCGGATGTCTCGGCGGAGCTGCCGGCCATCCCGATCTATGTCTATGGCCCGCCGCCAACCTCGGGCACGCGCGATGCTTTTGTCGAGATCGCCATGGAACTTGGCGCAGAGGCTGTGCCGGAAATGGTCGCTCTGGAAGAGACGGACCCGGAAGCCTTCGCACGCCGCGCCACCACCATCCGCACCGATGATGCCTGGGTTGATGCGGGGGAAAACGACACGGCCATGATCCAGACCCTGACCAAGAATCCCAATGTGGTCGGTGTGCTCGGCTTCTCCTCCGCCGAGCAGAATGGCGACCGCATCAAGGCCGCGCGGGTCAATGGTATCGAACCCACATTCAACAATATCGCGACGGGTGAATACAGGATTTCCCGCTCCATGTTCTTCTATGTGAAGGTTCAGAATGTGCCGCTGGTGCCCGGCCTGATGGAGTTTGTAGATGCCTTCACCCGCGAGGATTCCTGGGGACCGGAAGGCTATCTTGCCGAGAAGGGCCTGATCCCTCTGCCGGAAGAGGAGCGCGCGCGTGTTCGTGAGCAGTCCCTTGCACTGACTTTGCTGGAGGCGGAGGGCTAGCGCGGCGCGCGCAAACGGCCTAGGACGGCGCCCATGTCGCTGACCGAAGAAGCCCATCGCCGCCGCACTTTTGCGATCATCTCGCACCCCGATGCCGGCAAGACCACGCTGACCGAAGCCCTCTTGCTCGCGGGCGGGGCGATCCGGCTTGCCGGGCAGGTGGCTGCGCGCGGGGAACGCCGGCGCACGCAATCGGACTGGATGAAGATCGAGCGCGATCGCGGCATCTCGGTGGCCTCCTCGGTGATGACCTTCGAGCATGATGGCCTCGTCTTCAACCTGCTCGACACGCCCGGCCACGAAGATTTTTCCGAAGATACCTACCGCACGCTGACGGCGGCAGACTCGGCCATCATGGTGCTCGACGCGGCCAAGGGCATCGAGCCGCAGACGCTGAAGCTGTTCGAGGTGTGCCGCATGCGCGACATCCCGATCATCACCTTCATCAACAAGATGGATAGGGAAGCCCAAGACCCGTTCGCCCTGCTGGATGAGATCGCCGACAAGCTGCAGCTCGACACCGCGCCGCTTTACTGGCCAGCGGCCTCTGGCCAGCGTTTCTCGGGCATGATGGACCTGCGCAGCGAGGATTTCCTCGTCTTCCAGAAGGGCGGGGAGGCCGAGCCCGGCCCGGCCAAACGCATCAAATGGGGCGCCAATTCCATCGCGGAAGTGATGGACGAGATGGTGCAGGAAGAACTGGCCGAGGGCATGGAACTTGCCCGCGAGGCGCTGCCGGAGTTTGACGCTGAGGCCTATCGCGAGGGCCATATGACGCCGATCATTTTCGGCTCGGCCCTGCGCCATTTCGGCATGCCGGAACTGCTCTCGGCCCTCGCAGAATTCGCGCCCAGCCCGCGCCCGCAAAAGGCGGAGGTCTCTGGTGATCCGAAAGTGATTGAGGGCGACGACAAGGAAGTGTCGGGTTTCGTCTTCAAGATCCAGGCGAATATGGACCCGAACCATCGCGACCGGATCGCCTTTCTCCGGCTTTCCTCCGGCGAGTTCAAGCGCGGCATGAAGCTGAAGACGACCGGCGGAAAGCTCTTGAATGTGCACAATCCGCTCATGTTCCTGGCTCAGGACCGCGAGATCACCGAGACCGCCTATGCTGGCGACGTGATCGGCGTACCCAATCATGGCGCGCTGCGCGTCGGCGACAGTCTCTCGGCCTCGGGCAAGGTGCAGTTCGCCGGCATCCCGAACTTCGCGCCGGAAATCCTGCGCCGGGCGCGGATCAAGGACCCGATGAAGCAGAAGCACCTGCGCAAGGCGCTCGAAAGCCTCGCCGAGGAGGGGGTGACACAGCTTTTCCGCCCAGCCATCGGCTCGGACATGATTGTCGGCGCGGTTGGCCAACTGCAGATCGAGGTGATGATCGAGCGCGTGGCGGCGGAGTACAATCTGGAAGTCGAGTTTGAGACGGCGCCCTACAATGTAGCGCGATGGATTGGCTGTGATGATCCGAAAGTGCTGGAAGCGTTCCTGGACAAGAACAAGTCGGCCACCGGAACGGATCTGGATGGCGCGCCGGTCTATCTCGCCAAGAATGCTTGGGATGTGGGATACGCCCAGGAAAAGAACCCGGACATCCGCTTTTCCGCCACCAAGGAGCGCGTGGTCTGATGATCCATGGTCTTGCGCGGCAGGGTTGAAGGCAATCCATACAATATGGGGCTTTTTTTGATACTGACGGTGACCCAAGTTCACGACGAAAATGAGAACTTCCTGTTTGCAGATCAAACTGTACCTGTCGAAGATACAGATGGTACAGCGGGCGATTTCGTTGATAGCTTCATTGTATGGCAAGGCTCCTGAACTCTAGACAGCTCTGTTTGTTACGGCTGCCCATAACTGGACTTGCTTCATGCGTTGTCGCGATGTTTTTAGCATCAGCGCAAGCACAATGTCCTTCGCTTATTCTACTCCTGAATGATGGACAGGAACGCTTGGAACTTGATGTTCCCGATGAGGGGGGCACATCCCTTACCGTCTTCCAGGGGCACGGCTTGAGAGCCATACACCTGCCGGATTTGCAGCCACGTATTGATGTCGGGCCCCGGCAGGGGCTGGCGCGATCTGCCTATGCCATTTCTGACGATGGTGATCTGATCGTTCTCGGCGCGATGAGCCGCGGCCATCTGGATATCGTTGATTTGAGGCGCTTTACGACTGAGCGCCTTGAATTTGACTTCGCTGAAGACGTGCCAGACGTGCCTGTTTTCAAGACCCTGCGCATCGTCAACAAGGTGTCGGCATCACGCAGGTTCATATACGGCAATGCAATTCTTTATCCCTTCGGAATCCCTGCGCGAGACCTCCTCAAGATGGACTTGCAGAGTGGAGAGGCGGAGCTCATTGCTTTGCCTGTTGGCTTTGAGGACTTCCTGGCGAATACCTCGGGAGACATCATTGCCAGCCTGCATTTGTCCGAAGGCCGGTACGCCTTGGCATCTGGGATCGGAAAAACCGGAGAACTGTGGCCGGCCCCGTTCGAGACTGTGCGGCAAATGGCTGTAATTGGTGCGCCGGGGCGTGAAACTGTCGTCATACTTGGACAGTCTCTTGATGGGCGTACGGGAATGTGGATATGGCGCAGCGAAACCGGCTTTACCGAGTTGCCTGCTGGAGCGGGTACGCTTGGGTTTGGTGCCGATTTGCGTTCCGGTGAATTTCTTTGGATTGAGACGTTTTCAGGGATTGAGGCTCCCCCGGAGCCCTTTCAGAGCGATACCGCCCTTCTTAGTGCGCTATCGGAGCTTTGGGCAGAAGGGTTCAGGGACTTTGAGGTCTTGGACTCCAACCACTTCGGGACAATTCTCGGAACAGCTGTCTCGGGCTCAAACCGGACTGTTTTCCTCTTTTCCAGACAAGACCCATCGATAGAAATTCTCTGTTTCAGCGATCCATAGTCTCTCAGATTTTCTGAGCTATTTGCACCTGTCTGACGGATTGGGGGACGACAGTGTCACAATCATAATTTAAGGCATGCGTATGGGGTCTCCAGACGATCTTCAGAATGGCGTCTGTGTGACAGACCCGATCTGCAAGTGGGGAGACTATGGACGCCAATATGCGTAATCAAGTGACCACCGGAGCTGAAGACTGGATCCGCGCGAACCTGCCGCAATGGGCAGCGGACGCATATGTCTACCTGCTCGATATCTGGAATGAGGGCGCGCTGGGCCTGACCTATGGCGAGATCATTACCGCCGTGGGCATCATGTTCCTGGCGCTGATCATTCGCGGCATCTTTGCCCGCACCGTGGTGCGCGCCATTACGCGCGCGGCCGCCGGCACCAAGACCAATTTCGACGATGCACTGGTGAAAGCCATCGCAACGCCGCTGAAGATCGTGCCGGTGATCATTGGTCTCTATTTCGCGCTGCAGGTGGTGAATATTGGCCCGGATACTGAAGAAATCGCCAATCGGGTGGTTCAGTCTGTCGTGGCACTCGCGGTGTTCTGGACGCTGTCGCGCGCGGTGAATGCCTTCGAATTCGTGTTCACCGGCCTGCGCGACACGCTCTCGCCGGCGATTGTCGACTGGATGCTGAAGGCGTTGCAGATCGCGCTACTCATACTCGGTTTTGCTGCTGTCGCAGAGATTTGGGGCATTGCCATCGGCCCGATCATTGCCGGCCTCGGGATCTTCGGCATCGCTGTTGGCCTCGGCGCGCAGGACCTGTTCAAGAACCTCATTTCCGGCATCCTGATCCTCACCGAGAAACGCTTTGTACCCGGTGAGTGGATCGCTGCCGACGGCGTCGCCGAGGGCACAGTGGAGAAGATCAATTTCCGCTCCACCCTGATCCGCCGGTTCGACAAATCCCCGGTCTATGTCCCCAACGCCCTCCTGTCAGACAATCCGGTGACGAATTTCTCGCGCATGACCCATCGCCGGATCAAATGGGTCGTCGGTGTGGAATACCGCACCACGGTCGACCAGCTGAAATACATCCGCGATGAGATTGAGGCCTGGCTGTGGACCGATGAGCGCTTCGCCAAGCCGCCCGAAGCGGCCATGTTCGTGCGTATCGACAGCTTCAATGCCAGCTCGATCGACTTCATGATCTACTGCTTTACCCATACCAAGAATTGGGGCGAGTGGCTGAAGATCAAGGAAGATTTCGCGGTCGCCATCATCAATATCATCGAGAAGGCCGGTACCGGTTTCGCCTTCCCGTCGCGCACCATCTACATGCAACAGCAGGACCCGCCGGAAATCATGGCGCCTCCGGCACGCAGCGAAGCGGTTGTCCGCACTCAACAGGAAATGGCGGAACTGGAGCGTACGCGCGGCATGGGCGAGGCCGACGACGAGGGCTGATCAGAAGCCGGTTTGCGTGGCTTCAGCGCCGCTCTCGGCGGCTGTTTCAACTGTGCCAAGCCTGGCGCCTGCCACATAGCGCGGAGAATAGACCCGGCGCGCAGGAGCGCGCGTCGTCGCGGCCAGATCACCCGGTTCGGCTTGCAGCGCGCCAGTGTCAGACGCTTTCGAGGCGCCCAGAAGTTCGTCGATCTTCATGCCCAGACTGACAGGCTGGTAGCCATTCGCGAAGCTGCTTTCGGCCGGCGACTCAGAAATCGGAGCCGGCCGGGCGGCGACCTGATGGACCCCTGACACGCCCGACAGGTAACCGGGACGGAATTCTGCCCGGCCGAGAGAGGCTTTCAGTTCACAGGCCGCGCCGCGAGATTCCTCCGGGGAGACCTGGCTCCATGCGAGACATCGGTCCGAGGCTTCACACAAGGCCGCGCAGGCCCGGGCATCTTCTGCGGCATGGCGCACGAAGGTGCCGCCGAAGCGATATGTGTCGACTTCCGCACTCACCAGTTCGGCGCTTGCGGGAAGGGCCAGTAAGAGACCCGCGAGGAGGAAAGCGGCTGAGCGTTTCATGAATGAGAAGGTCGCCCAAGCGGATTAAGGGGTGATTGACAGGCTGTGGAAATCTTTTCAGGGTGCTTTAGCCTTGAAGGGCCTCGCGCTTTTCCTCGATTTCGAGCCAATCTTCTTCCATTTGAGCGTGCTGGGCCTTTTTCGCGGCCAGCATGTCTGCCTTTTTCTGGAAACCATCAGGATCTTTTTCGAACAGGGCCGGGTCTGCCAGTTCCGCTTCAAGCTTCTCGATCTCGCCGGCAAGGCGCGGTAGCCCAGCCTCGATTTCCTTCAGCCGGTGCTCATCCTTGAAACTCAACTTCGTCTGCGCTTTGGGAGCAGACGGTTTTGCGGCCGGCTTTGAGACCGGTTTGATCTTTCTTGCGCCAGGATGTTCACCAAGGCTCGGCACCTGGGCTAGGGCATCGCTCCAGCCGCCGGGCACATGCAGCCATTGTCCGCGCTCGGTTGGCACCAGGCAGGAGGTCACCGTGCCATCGAGAAAGGCCCGGTCATGCGAGACCAGCAGCAGCGTGCCCTCATAATTGGTGAGCATGTCCTCAAGCAGGTCGAGCGTCTGCATGTCGAGATCATTGGTCGGCTCGTCCAGCACCAGCACATCGCAGGGCTGAGCGAGAGAAACCGCCAGGGTCAGCCGGTTGCGTTCCCCGCCCGACAGCGCGCCAACAGGCTGGCGCAGCTGTTCGGGCATGAACAGGAAGTCCTTGGCATACCCGGCCACATGGCGGGACTTGCCCTGCACCATGATATGGTCCCCGCCAGACGGCGCGAGCGTTTCCCAGAGCGTGTCTTTCGCCTTCAAACTGTCGCGCGCCTGGTCGAGATAGGTCACCTTCACGGCCTTGGAGAGCTTCACGCTGCCTTCGTCCGGTGCGATTTCGCCCAGAAGCAGCTTGAGCAGCGTTGTCTTGCCAATGCCATTTGGTCCGACAAACCCGACCCGATCGCCGCGCAAGATCTTCAGGCTGAGATCCTTTACAATCATCAGCTCCTCGCCATCCGGGCGGGTGAAGCTTTTGGTCAGGGCGCGCGTTTCGATCACCTTGCGGCTCATCACATCGCCGCTATCGGCGGAGAGATCTGCGCCGGCGCGCGCTTCGCCGAGGGCTGAGCGCATCTGCGCGGCCTGGGCGCGCATATCCTTCAGTTTGGCGAGCCGGCCCTGATTGCGCTTGCGCCGGCCGGTAACGCCGCGCGCCAGCCAGCGATGCTCATCCTTCAGCTGGGTCTTCATGCGCGCCAGCGCTTTTTCCTCTTCGGCCTCGACCCCTTCTGCCCAGGCCTCGAAGGCGCCATAGCCTTCCGGACTTTTCAGCACCTTGCCCTGGCGCAGCCACAGCGTGTTGGTGGAGACAGTCTCCAGAAAGGCGCGGTCGTGCGAGACAATGAGGGCGGCGCCATTAAAGCCGGTCAGGCGCGTTTCGAGCTCCTGAATGGTGGCGATGTCGAGATGGTTGGTCGGCTCGTCCATAAGCAGGATGTCGGGATCGTGGGCAAAGCCGCGCGCGATCGCCGCCTTGCGCAACTGCCCGCCTGACAGTGTGGCCGGATTGGCGAGCGGGTCGAGTCCCATTTCGGTCAGCTCCGCCTCGGCACGGAAGCGGTCATCGAGCCCATCGGCGGTGAAATCAACCAAAGTGTCGTAACGGCTGAAGTCAGGCTCCTGCGCGACAAAGGCCGCCACGCTGCCCGGTTGCGCCCAGATCTCGCCAGCATCCGGCTCGATCCAGCCCGCCACAAGTTTCATGAGTGTGGACTTGCCGGCCCCGTTGCGCCCCACCAGCGCACAGCGCTCACCCTTGGATAGCGGGAATTCCACTCCGGAAAACAGTGGGCGCCCGCCAAAGGTGAGCTGGACATCGGTAAGTGTAAGAAGTGGAGGACGGGCCATGGCGGAAGGATTTCTGTGTTTCTGAGGGTGGGTTCAACCCGTTGGTGTGGGACTTGCATCGAGACTCGCCTGTGACACGAGGTGAGACATGACCTTCTTCTGGCCATCGCATACCCGCGAGAGTTTCGGCAAGACGCTGATCGAGGCAAGCCATACGTTGCATGCCGACAGTCATTTCCAGGATGACGGGCTGGCAGAGCTGCTCGACGAGTTCCCGCGCGAGCATCTGGGGATTTATTGTTTTGCGCCGCAATCGGAAGAGCGGGTCGAGCCGGCCCATGGCCGCGCGGACGGGATTTCCGGGCGTGACCTGTTGGACGCGGTCAAACGCGGCCATATCTGGCTCAATCTGCGTGATGCTTCGCGCCATCTCGTCGACTATGACAATCTCTGCGATGACCTGTTTGACCAGCTGGAGGTTGCTTCAGGCCGTCATATCTTCAAGCGCGATCTGGGCGTGTTGATCTCCTCGCCGAATGTGAATGTGCAGTATCATCTGGATATTCCACTCGTTCTGCTGGTCCAGATCCGCGGCCGCAAGCGTGTCTGGCTCTATCCGACAGATGAGCAGTTCGCCTCTTCGGAGCATATCGAAGCCATTTCCCTGCGCGAAACTGAGGAAGACCTGCCCTTCCAGGCGGGCTTTGACGCGCATGCCAAGGTTGTCGATCTTGAGCCCGGCATGGCGATTACCTGGCCGCAGGCTGCACCGCATCGGGTGCAGAATGCCGATGTTCTGAATGTTTCCCTGTCGTGTGAATTCATGACTCTGCCGGCCCTGATCCATGCCAATGCGATCCATGCCAATGCCATCTTGCGCCGAAAGGCCGGTTGGCACCCGCGCCGACCCGATGGGGTCACACCAGGCACACTCGCCAAGGCGGGCTTGTCGCGGATGATGAAGCTGGTGCACCGCCCTGCTGGCACACCAAATCCGGCCCCGCAATTCGTGGTCGACCCGGATGCTGAGACGGGTGTGAGGTTGCTTTAAGGCACGTCTGCTTCTCAGTCCCTCCTGACAATCCGGATCCGTAGATACCTGCGAAAGCAGGTATCCATGGACCAGCGTTTCAACAGGGAGCACTGGTCCGCATCTTTCGTCCCTGGATGCCTGCCTTCGCAGGCATTTACGGAGAAGGGGGCGAGTTTACTGCCATACAATCTATTGCTGTGCGTTTGCAGGCTGGAGCGTGGCGACGTCGCGCCCCGACACCGTGGCAAACGCACCGGCCAGGGTACGGTAGAAGGTGACGCGCTGCTCAGCGGCCTCTGAAATGGCGACATAACGCTCGGCCCCGCGCGGGGCGCGTGCTTCCTCGCCGGCCAGGGTAAGGCCCATGATGCCGGAGAAAAGCTCAGCTGGCAGACCGCCGCCCGATACACGGCGCATGGCGCTGTCATTGTCATTGCCGACCCAGACGCCGACCACGGCAGGCCGGGCATAGCCGACAAACCAGGCATCGCGCCAATCCTGGCTGGTGCCGGTCTTGCCTGCCACGCGCCAGCCTGCGACACGCGCTGCGCCGCCCGTGCCGTTTTCCACTGTGCGCACCATCATCGCCGTCATATTGCGCGAAACATCCTCGCGGATGACCCGGCGGGCTGAAGGCTCGACATGTTCGAAATGCACATTGCCGCGCGTATCCTCGATCTTGGCAATCAGGAAAGGCTCCAGGCGCAGGCCGTCCTTCATGAAGGTGCCATAGGCGCGGGTCAGCTCTTCCAGGGTGACGCCGGATGTGCCGAGTGCGAGGGAGGGCACGGGATTGAGGTCGCTTTCAATGCCGAGCCGCCGGGCGGTTTCCACAACGGTTTCCTCACCCACTTCCTGGGTCAGCTGAGCGGCCACCGTATTCAGGGATTCCGCATAGGCCTCCGCCAAAGTGACTGGGCCGAGATAGATCCCGGTATAGTTGCGCGGTTCCCAGCGGTCGATGCGCAGCGGCGCATCCTGGCGAATATCGTAAGGGCTGGCACCATTGTTCAATGCAGCGGTGTAGACCACGGCCTTGAAGGCCGAGCCCGGCTGGCGGCGCGCCTGTGTCGCGCGGTTAAACTCCGAGGTGGTATAATCCACGCCGCCAACCATGGCGGCGATGCGGCCATCATCGCGCATCACGATCGCGGCGGCCTGACTGGCGGACTGATCCGGGCCTTGTTCGGCCATTGTGGCGGCGACCAGTTCCTGCACCTGGGTCTGTAGTTTGGGTTCGACAGTCAGAGTGACGACCAGGTCCGGCGGCGCATCTTCGGGCAAGAGGGCGCGCATTTCCTGGGCGGCGGCATCGAGGACATAGCCAAATTGCGGGTCCTCGCCTTCGCGCTCGACCAGCGTGATCTCTTCCTTGCGGGCAAGATCAGCCTGCAGCACGTCGATGAAGCCAGCATCGGCCATCTCACTCAGCACATAGGCCTGGCGTTGGCGGGCGTCATCGAGATTTCCGGTCAATGCCAGCCGGCTGGGCGCCTGGGGCAGGGCGGCGAGCAAGGCGGCTTCGGCCAGAGACAGCTCAGCGGGCGGCTTGCCGAAATAGTGCGTGCTGGCGGCGTCCAGGCCATAAAAGCCGGCGCCGAAATAGACCCGGTTCAGATACAGCTCCAGAATCTCATTCTTCGACAGGCGTTCTTCCAGCTCACGCGCCAGGCGCACTTCCTGGGCCTTGCGGCGGATGGTCTGGCGCGGGTCGAGGACGAGATTCTTGATCAACTGTTGTGTGATGGTTGAGGCCCCGGAGACGGTGCGGCCGGTCCGCCAGTTGATCCAAGCCGCGCGGGCGATGGCTGTCGTGTCAGCCCCGTCATGCACATAAAACCGCTTGTCCTCGGCGGCGATGAAAGCCTGGGGGACATGTGGAGGCAGGTCGGCCATGCGCACGACGCGACCATAGCGCGGCCCGCGAATGGCGAGGAGAGAGCCATCCAGGCTGCGAAACTCGGTCGCTGGTTCGCGCTTGACGGTCCAGAGCTCAGCGGTGCTCGGCAAGTCAGGCATGCCGGTATAGAGCGAGCGGTAATACCAATAGCCCGTCCCGCCCGCGCCGAGCATCGTGACCAGCAGGGCGATCAGGCCGTATTTGATCAACCGCCAGCGCAGGCTCAGCTTGGGTTTTGCCTTGCCAGTCGCCTTGCGCTGCAGGCCGGGTGTCTTCTTCTTTGGTGCAGTCTGTTTCGACCCAGCCTTCGCGGCGGGCGTCGGTTTGGGTTTGGCAGAGGCAGGAGACTTGCCGTCCATGCGAGAGACTTCCACTCAGATTACGCATGCGCTCACTGGCGCGATTCGGTTGCGTTCTGATTGACGAATACGGCGCAGTGATGGCCAAGGAAAATTACCGTCTGGTTAGAACTCTTGCGGGAGCAGCGCTTCAAGCGTTTCCAGCCGGTCTGCTTCGCGCGTAGGCTTGTCCCAGCGGATGCGGTTGATGCGGGGAAAGCGCATGGCGATGCCGGATTTGTGCCGCGGGCTGCGCTGCAGGCCCTCAAAGGCGACTTCCAGCACCAGGCCATGCTCGGCCGTGGCAGTGACAGAGCGCACCGGGCCGAAGCGTTCCAGCGTGTTCTCGCGCACGAATGTGTCGAGCTGTTTCAGCTCCTCATCGGTAAAACCGAAATAGGCCTTGCCGACCGGGGCCAACTCCTCGCCATCAGCGCCCTCTCGCCAGACGCCGAACGTGAAATCGGAATAGAAACTTGAGCGTTTGCCATGCCCGCGCTGGGCATAGAGCAGCACGGCATCGATGAGAAAGGGATCGCGCTTCCATTTGAACCAGGGGCCTTTCGGGCGCCCGGCAAGATAGGCGCTGTCCCAGCGTTTCAGCATCAGCCCTTCGATTTCCGGGGCGGGCGGGGCATTGCGCGCGGCCTCAAGCGCGGCGAGATCGGTGATCTCCACCAGCGGGGAAAGATCGATCCGGTCAGTCTCAAGGCTGGCGACAAACGCCTCCAGCCGCGCCCGGCGCTCGCGGAAGGGATGCGCGCGCAGATCCTCCCCGCCCTCCACCAATAGGTCATAGGCACGCACAAAAGCAGGGTGGGTCTCCATCTGGCGTTTGGAGACCGTCTTGCGGTTGAGGCGCTGTTGCAGGGCATTGAAGGGCGCGACGCCACCGTTTTCACCGCGCACCAATAGCTCGCCATCCAGCGCACCTTCGAACTCCATGCCGGCCAGCACATCAGGGAAAGTGTGGCTGATATCATCGCCTGTGCGGGTATAGATCCGGCGCGTGCCGCCCTCGCTGACGGCTTGGACGCGCACGCCGTCATATTTCCACTCGGCGGCAAATGTCTCTGGCGTGATCAGGGCCGGATCGACGGCATCAGGGTCCTCGCGCTTGTCCTTGGTGACCAGCGGATGGGCGAGCATCACGGGGCGGAAAGGGGCCTTGATATCGGGGGAAGGGCGTGGTGCGTGGCCATCCAGCCAGGCAAACAGACTTTCATAAGGTGGGGCGAGGCCGTGCCAGATCTCTTCCACCTCGGAGACCGCCACACCGCCATATTGGGCGAGCGCGGTCTTGGCGAGGCGGGCTGAGACCCCGATGCGCAGCCCCCCGGTTATCAGTTTCAACAGCGCCCACCGACCAGAGGGTGTCAGCGCGTCCAGCCAGGCCTCCACCAGGGCCATGCCTTCCGCGCGGCTGGCCGCCTGCAGGGCCGGGGCCACCTCTTCGATCGGCGGCGCGCGATTGACGCGGGTCTCACCCGGCCAGACCAGGCTGACAGTCTCGGCCAGATCGCCGACATAGTCATAGGAAAGCTGGAAGAGAACCGGGTCGAATTTTGCCTCTACCAGGCTACGAATTGCGCTAGCCTTAATGCCGGGGATATCAAGCTCCCCTGCCAACGCGGCCAGGCACCAACCCCGCGCGGGATCGGGTATCTCCTTGAAATAGTGTGCCATAAGCTGCAGTTTCCCAGTGCGCTGAGGCGTGCAGACGAGACGGTCGAGCAGGGCTGAAAATCGATCCATGCGCGCAAGATAATCACCGCAATCGATGCAATCCAATCCTTGGGTTTTACCTTTTGACAGGCCCTGGCTCTGTATCTCAGGCGGGTAGCAGAAAGGCGTCTCCCGGCAGCTGGGACGTGCCGGAAACGGCGCTGCTACCCAGCTCTGTGTTGGTCGTTCTGTGCATAAGAGCACGGGGTTTGTAAGTTTATTTAAGATGGGGCAGGCGCATCATTGGCGCCGGCATGGGGGTATTATGAAGAGCAAGGCCGACAATCTGATCATCGAATTTGCCTCCATTCTGTCGAGCTATGGTCGTAACAATGAGGGCGACCGCGACTATGACGAGATTCATAAACTCGCCGAGGCGTCATTGGAGATGCTGGTCCTGATTCGCCAGCACCAGCTGGAGCGAATCCACGGCGATGATCTGGCGAGCTAATCGCCCGACGCATCCTCCTCGAAAACACCGTCCAGTGCGAAGGGATGGAGCGCGGAGCAATTGGCATTCGCCGTGTCCTTGCCCGAAGCGAGCCGCATTGTGCCGCCCTCCGGCTCTGGCACGTTTGGAGGCATGAGGCGGTTCTGGCGCGTGATCATGATCTTTTGCCAGACCTTGCTGGAAAGATTGGTCGTCAGCCCCTCAATCTCGTTCACCGCCTGGATCACCACCGTGTCCCGGCTGGTCTTCAGATAGAGCGCAGCAAGCTTGCCTGTCATGGCCAGCATTTCCGCGCAATAGTCCAGATAGCGGGTCAGCTCGAACACGCTCATATCGCGCACGGGTGAAGACGGGGTCGACGGGCCGGTCTCGCTGGTGCCGAGCACCATGATCGGGTCCTTGGTCAGCTGATGCATGTCGATGACATGGGCAATCGAGCGCAATTCATGCAGGTCGGCGAGGATGGTCGCGCGCCGGATGCGGGTTTCCAGGTTCAGAAGGAACCAGATCGCCGCGCCCGCCAGAATGGCAAGATTGATCAGTGCTTCCACCCCCTGAAAGGCATGAAAGGCCTCACCGTCGACATCGGGCAGGCGGTAGCGGTAGATGCCATAGCTCAGTGCGCCAAGTGCGGCGGCAATGGTCGCGATGGTGCCGGCGCGGATCCACAGATTGGGCCGGCGCAGGCGCTCGGTACGCTCGGCATCTGTGCGCGCGATTTCCAGCAATTCAGCGCAGACCGCGCCGATGCCGCGCTCGGGAAAGCGCTCGCTGATCCGGGTTTGCAGACGGGTGAGCGTGACGATCAGCCGTTCCGCATCCAGGCTACGATAGGGCATAGGCGCTGTTCCCGGGCAGTTATGGTGTCAGTTGCGGCAGAG
>JALEGE010000019.1 GCA_022760335.1 Hyphomonadaceae bacterium | reverse complement strand
GGTTTTGTACTTGGTTGGTTTCTCGCTGGGCGGGGGGGTGTGGTGGTGCGTGGGTGGGCGCAACCCGGTGGGCGCCTTCAGAGTTCGATCGGACAGGCGTGTGCCGGACTCCGCCGCAATACCCTACGAGGCACTTGGTGATGCAGCTACGCATCGTTCGAGATGCCGAACAAAAAAAGAACGTGACTCGTCAAGCAACATAAACTAGCGTTCGGTGTTGGGGGTCACAGGAGACACAGCATGTCCGCACTATTTCAGCCCCAACTCAAACCACAACAGGTTACTCTGCATTTGTTCTCGAGCCACTCTTGGAAGTATGGATACCACCGAGAAGGCCTCCACGATCTTCTATCACAAGAATGGTTGAAAGGCGTCGACTACCAAGACTGGTCTATTCCCTCATCCCATCCAGAAGACGCAGACGCGGATGTAGAACTCATGCAGATTCTAAAACAGAGAATGCGCATATGTGACGTATTCCTCGTTTTCGCTGGCATGTATGCAGACCGGCCTTGGATTCGAGACGAGGTCACGTTGGCCGAAGCGTATGATAAGCCCATCATTGCAATTCGACCATTTGGTCAGGAAAGATTATCAAAATGGGCAACGCGGTTTGCACACGAGAGGGTTGCTTGGCGGGGCACGTCCATTCGGGATGCTATTCTGCGCTATCTTCCTGATGAACGCCGTAGACGCTTCAAAGAACAAATTCGGCGCCGTAAGTTGGCAAGTGCACTATTGCAGCACGGCCTACGCCCTGCCGGTTCGACGTTGCTCACAAGAGGCATCAAGAACTGAGGCAACAGCCAAAGATAGCCAGATAGAAACAGATTTTGAGGTCGTTCCCTAATTCCGCCCCACCCGCTTGTCCCGCGCCGCGAGCAGCCTCAACCGCAGCGCGTTCAGCTTGATGAAGCCTTCGGCGTCCTTCTGGTCACAGGCGCCGGGATTGTTCAGATCATTCACTCCGCCGCAGCCCTCGCCGCTTTGCGCTCTTCCGCACGGCGGTCATCGGCGGCTTTCAGGCGTTTCATGCTGATCAGGTGGATCGCGAACAGGATCAGGCCGCCGGCCAGGGCGGCGGCGTAGACAATGATATCGGCCAGGGCGTCAGTCATCACTCTCCTCCGTTCGTTGCATAATATAGTAGCCGATGAGGAAAAATGCCATTCCGCCGATAAAACCGAACAGCCGGGCGAGAATGGCGACAGGCTCGGTCGATGCCGGTGAAAAGAAGGACGAAACAAAACCGGCAATGCCGATCGCGCTGAAAAAGGTCGCGCAGAACTTCCGGATTTCGTTACGTCTCTGAACCGGTGTCATGGGCCCCACCCCGCGTGTTGCGCCTAATTCCGCCCCACCCGCTTGTCCCGCGCGGCCAGCAAGCGCAGCCGCAACGCGTTGAGCTTGATAAATCCTTCCGCGTCTTTCTGGTCATAGGCGCCGGCGTCGTCTTCGAAGGTGACGTGGGCTTCGGAGTAGAGGCTGTAGGGGCTGGTGCGGCCCACCAGATGGGCGGCGCCCTTGTAGAGCTGGAGCGTGACTTCGCCGGTGACATAGGCCTGGCTGGTGTCGATGGCGGCCTGGAGCATTTCGCGCTCCGGGCTCCACCAGAAACCGTTATAGATGAGCTCGGCATAGCGCGGCATCAGCTCGTCTTTGAGGTGCGCCGCGCCGCGATCCAGCGTGATCTGCTCGATGCCGCGATGGGCGGTGAGCAGGATGGTGCCGCCGGGCGTTTCATAGATGCCGCGCGACTTCATGCCGACAAAGCGGTTTTCCAGGAGGTCCAGCCGGCCAATGCCGTGCTTGCGGCCATAGTCGTTGAGCACCGTGAGCAGGGTGGCTGGGCTCATCGCCTCGCCATTGATACTGGTCGCATCCCCCTTCTCAAAGCCGATGCGGATCACCTCCGGCGTGTCGGGCGCATCCACGGGGTCGACCGTGCGCTGGAACACGAAATCGGGTGCGGCCTCGCCGGGGTCTTCCAGCACCTTGCCCTCTGAGGAGGTGTGCAAGAGGTTCGCATCCACGCTGAACGGCGCCTCGCCGCGCTTGTCGTTCGGCACGGGAATGCCATGTTCCTCGGCGAATTTCAGGAGGTCAGAGCGCGACTTGAAATCCCAGTCCCGCCAGGGCGCGATGACGCGGATATCGGGTTTCAGGGCATAGTACCCCAGCTCGAAGCGGACCTGGTCATTCCCCTTGCCGGTGGCGCCATGGCAGACGGCATCGGCGCCGACAGCCTCTGCAATCTCGATCTGGCGTTTCGCGATCAGCGGGCGGGCGATGCTCGTGCCCAAGAGGTAGACGCCCTCATAGACCGCATTGGCACGGAACATCGGGAAAACATAGTCGGCCACGAAGGCTTCGCGCAGATCCTCGATGAAGATGTTTTCCGGCTTGATGCCCATCTTCAGCGCCTTCTCGCGCGCCGGCTCCAGCTCCTCGCCCTGGCCGAGGTCGGCGGTGAAGGTGACCACCTCGCAGCCAAACTCGGTCTGCAGCCATTTCAGGATGATGCTTGTGTCCAGGCCACCGGAATAGGCGAGGACGACTTTCTTGGGAGGGGTCATGGGGCAATCTTTCTATGTATTGGGCGCAGTGCAGCCCTCATGGTGAGCGGAGACGAACCATAAGGGCGGCCAGCATGTCCAGCCTGCTCTTTGTCACCCGCCCCATGGTTCGTCTCCGCTCACCATGAGGCTTAAATCTGTCCTGTTAGCGTCGCCGCCCGCCAAGGATGCCGCGCAGGACATAGCGCGTGACTTCGCGGACGACCGCCATGCCGGCGGTTTTGGTTGCTGCTTCAATCGGGGTCTGGCGCGTGGAGCGGCGCCGGGTCTTGCTGCGTTCGGCCTGGCGTTTGGCCTCTTCTTCCTCGCGGGCGAGCTCTTCGGCGGCCTCGGCCGCTTCGGCTTCGCGCTCGCCGAGGATTTCATAGGCGCTTTCGCGGTCGATCGCCTCATCATATTGCATCGCCACGGGCGAGGCCTCCATGACATCGGCGCGCTCACCGCCCGTGGCCGGGCCGAGGCGGGAGCTGGGCGGGCGCACCAGGGTGCGTTGCACGACATTCGGCGCGCCCTTTTCGTCCAGGGTGGAAACCAGCGCTTCGCCGACGCCGAGCTGGGTGATCGCCTCGCCAGTGTCGAAAGCCGGATTGGGGCGGAAGCTTTCCGAGGCGGCCTTCACGCCCTTGCGCTCGGACGGGGTATAGGCGCGCAGGGCGTGCTGGATACGGTTGCCGAGCTGGGCGAGCACACTGTCGGGCAGATCGCGCGGATTCTGCGTGACGAAGAACACGCCGACGCCCTTGGAACGGATGAGGCGCACCACCTGCTCGATCTTCTGAGTCAGCGCAGCCGGTGCGGAATCGAAGAGGAGGTGTGCCTCATCGAAAAAGAAGACCAGTTTCGGCTTGTCCGGGTCGCCCACTTCGGGGAGCTCTTCGAACAGTTTCGAGAGCAGCCAGAGCAGGAATGTGGAGTAGAGCCGCGGGCTGTTGATCAGCTTTGTGGAATCGAGCACCGAAACGTAGCCCTGCCCATCGCGCGTTGTGCGCATCAGGTCGGGCAGTTCCAGTGCTGGCTCGCCGAAGAAAAGATCGGCGCCCTCGCGCTCAAGCACCAGGAGGCGGCGCTGGATGGCGCCGAGGCTCTGCGGGGCGACATTGCCATATTCGCGGGAAATAACATCGCGCACTTCCTTCTCGCCAATATGGGCGAGCAGCTTGCGCAGATCCTTCAGGTCGAGCAGCAGCATGTTCTGGTCATCGGCATATTCAAACGCGATGGTCAGCACGCCTTCCTGGGTTTCGGTGAGGTCCATCAGGCGGGCGAGCAAAAGCGGGCCCATCTCGGCAATGGTCGCGCGCACGGGATGGCCCTTTTCGCCGAACACATCCCAGAAGATCGTCGGCACATCGTGATAGCCATACTCCTCAAAGCCGATCTTTTCCGCGCGCGAAATGAGCTTTTCATGCAGCTTGTGTTCATGGCTGCCGGCCTGGGAAATGCCGGAAAGGTCGCCTTTCACATCGGCGCAAAAAACCGGCACGCCGGCATTGGAAAAGCCCTCGGCCAGGATTTGCAGCGTCACCGTCTTGCCTGTGCCGGTGGCGCCGGCAACCAGACCGTGGCGATTGGCGCGATTGAGTAGAAGGGTCTGAGCCTCGTTCTGCAACTCACCGCCGCCGCCGATATAGATGCTGGAATCCATTGTCATTCTCTCACGCCCAAGCCGGTCAGAAGGCTCCCGTGTTAGCCGAAGGCGCCTCGCGGGGCTAGAGCGTCTTAAGTTTCAAAAGCACCCTATTTCCTCCGCAGACACCTGCGCCCTTCGACTTCGCTCAGGATGAGGGCAGGTGTCCATGGACCATCCCATCAATTGGGAGCGCCTGATGGGTTCTTTCGTCCATGGATCCCTGCTTTCGCGGGGATTGGCGGAGTTACAGGTTTCCGCAAAAAGCGCAAAGCACTCAGAAGCCGGACTGGCGCGGCATAAGGGGTTTCCCGAATTGCCGGCATCTCTTGCAGGCACGAGGATACTGGCAACAGCAAAGGAGGAAATGCCATGGGCGGTCTTCATGTCGATCCGCTGGCCATTGCCGCACTTGTCGGCTTCGGCTCACTCCTGCTTATCTCGGGTGGTCTTGTTGCATGGCTTGCGGTGAAAGCGACCAAGCAGGCCGGAGAGAAATAGCGCCTAGTCGCGCTCGGCCCAGGCTTTCAGGATGTGATGGGCGATCGCCATTTTCGGCGGGCAGTAAAAGCGCGGATGTGCGCCGGCCAGCATCTGGCGGGCTTCCTCGCGTGTGATCCAGTAGGCTGCTTCCAGCTCATCCTGCTCGACGGAGATCTCCTCGCTGTCAGCCGGAATGAGGATGCCCACCATCAGCGAGCTCGGGAACGGCCAGGGCTGGCAGAACAGGTATTCGGCGTTTGCCGGGTCAGACTTGATCCCGGCCTCCTCTTCCAGCTCGCGCGCGGCGGCCTGCTCGACGGTCTCGCCGGGCTCGACAAAGCCCGCGAGCGCCGAGATGAAGCCTGCCGGCCAGCTGGCCTGGCGCGCCATCAGGCATTTGTCGCCGCGATGGGCGAGCATGATGGCGACCGGGTCTGTGCGCGGGAAATGCTCGGCGCCACAGGCCGGGCATTCGCGTTTCCAACCCGCTTCGACGACCTCGCTCTGCGCCCCGCAGCGGCTGCAAAAGCCATGCGTGCGGTGCCATTCGAAGAGAGAACGCGCCGTGGAGGCAAGATTGGCCTCCAGCGGGCTCAGCATTGCCGCCGCGCCGCGCATTTCGGCAAATGCGCCCAGCTCGGCAATGGGAGAGGCCTCCAACGCCCAGCCTTCGGGCATGTCCAGCGCGAAGATCGGCAGGCCGGACGTGTCCTGGCCGAGGAACACCTCGCCCTGATGGCCCAGCCCGAAGGCTTGCGGACCGAGCCAGACCAGCGGCATGCCATTGCCGGAATAGCCCTGCCCGAAACCCGGCGCGCCGGACACATCACCTTCCAGCAGGGGCTCGCCGGCCCGCATCAGGAAGACCAGCACATCCGGATTTTTCCGCGCGGCACCCAGCCAGGCCGCGTCGGTCCGGCAATGCGCGGCCCGGTCAACCGGCTTTTGCGCAAGGGGCATATCCTGAGATGTCAGCACCTGTGTCTCCCTCCAGGAATCGTTCGCTCTGGCGGCAGCGGCAAACTAACAGCGGTCACCATCTTGTCACGTCCGTCCTGAGCCGCGATATAGGGGCCAGGAGGCAGGCGGCGGACGAGCCGCTCGCCAACCGGGTCAGGTCCGGAAGGAAGCAGCCCTAACGAGTCCCGCTCGGGTCGTTGTCCTGTCTCCGCTTTGCGCGCTGTTGATTTCAAGATTAGGCAACAGCTGGACAAAAATACAATTAGGAGCCTAATCTTTCTCTCGGCTCTTTCGCTCGCCGAAAATCTGGTTCACGTTGACGTCAACGATAAGATATATGGGAGGAACCGGCGATGAGTGATGTTCCGATTGCGCCGGGTGTGCCAGCCGAAGCGCAGGCAATACATTCACATTCCAATCCCGGCGAGGATCTGGGCGGTGCGCTCAACAAGCCCGGCTTGGGATGGGTCATCTTTGAGTGGGCCCGCAACCCCTACTATATTCTCATCATCATCTACGTTTTCGCGCCTTATTTTGGCGCCGTGATCGGCGCCAAGATGACATCTGAGGGCGCTTTCGACCATTTGCCCGCCGATGAAGTGGCCACTGCCGCCGGTGCGGCTGGACTGGCAACCATTGCCTCGGTCACCAAGGCGGCCGGCTTCGTTGCCGCGCTTACGGCACCATTTCTCGGTGCCGCGCTCGATCGGGGCGGGCGGCGCAAACCGCTCTTGCTGATCATATTGTCGGTCCTGGCAACCATGTCCGGGCTGCTCTGGTTTGCTGCGCCGGATGGATCGGGACTGTCGATCCCCATGACCATGGCCGTGCTGGTCGTCGCCTCTGTCTCCTATACCTATAGCGAAGTGACCCACAATGCGATGCTGTCGGTCTCTGGCCGGCCGCGCGCCCTGCCAATGATTTCCGGGATTGGCCTTGGCCTAGGCAACCTTGCCGCGACCTTGCTGCTGATCGCCATTGTCGTGCTGTTCGCCATGCCAGATCTGCTGGGCTGGCCGCTGGCAGAGCCCGCCTTCGGCATCGACACCGCGATGGGCGAGCATTATCGCCTGGCTGGGCCCTTATGCGCGATCTGGCTGTTGCTCTTCGTTGCGCCCTTTTTTCTCTGGGCGCGCGATGGCGGCACACCTGGAGCAAAATGGGGTGAGGCAGTGAAAGGCGGCGCAGTTGGCTTGTGGACGACGCTGCGGCGTGCCTCGGACAACAAGAACATCCTGAAATATCTCGGCGCGCGGATGTTGTATGCTGACGGGATGGCGGCGCTTTTGGCTCTGGGGGCAACCTATACGAGCCTGTTTCTGGGCTGGAATCTGATCGAACTCACCGCCTATGCCATCCTTGGCTCTGCCTTCGCCTTTATCGGCGGGATCGTCGGCGGCTATCTCGACAACAGGTTCGGGCCGAAACGCGCACTGATCATTGAAATTACCGGCATGCTGATCACGCTGCTCTTCCAGTTGTCGATCACCCGCGAGAGCATGTTTTTCGGTCTTCTCGAGAATACCGTTGTCTGGGACGGCCCGGTGTTTGAGACCGTATCCGACATTGTCTATCTCAGCTCGATCGCCTTTCTCGCTGTGACGGCGACAGCCAGCATCTCCTCTTCGCGGTCCTTGCTGGTCTTTCTGGCGCCGCCCAAGCGTGTGGGTGAGTTTTTCGGATTGTTTGCCATTGCCGGCACCGTGACGGTCTGGCTTGGCCCGCTTCTGGTGGAGGTGTTTGCCACCAGCTTCAACAGTCAGCGGGCTGGTATGGCCGCGATCAGCATCCTGTTCCTTGGCGGACTATGCGTCCTGCTGACTGTGGAGCCCAAACGGCCCGATCCTGAAAGCTGACCGCTACTCTGCTGCCTTCAGGGCCGGCGGGGGAACATCGCCATAGACGATGAAATATGGGTTGTCATAGCCGCGATGGCGCTTGCCATAGAGCAGGGGCAGATTGTCTTCCGTCAGCACACGCGCGCCCGAAGCTTCGGCGACAGCCTGGCCGGCGGCTGTGTCCCACTCCATGGTGCGACCCATGCGGGGATAAAGATCGGCCTCGCCAGCCGCGATCAGGCAGAATTTCAGGCTGGAGCCAGCCGAAATGATATCGGCTGTCTTGAATTGCTCCAGAAAGGCATCTGTTTCAGGTGAGCGGTGGGACTTGGAGGCAATCGCCGTGACACCTGCTTCTGGTGCGGAGCGGATGCGCATGCGTTTGCGCTGGTGCGGGTCGGGCATCAGCGCGCCCGGCGCCACTTCGGCCTGCCAGGCATGGCTCTGGGATTCAGCGACAAACAGGCGCGACAGGGCAGGGGCGTAGACCACACCCATGATCGGGCGGCCATATTCAATGACGGCGATATTCACTGTGAACTCGCCGCGCTTGTTGATGAATTCCTTGGTCCCGTCCAGCGGATCCACCAGGGCAAACCGGTGCCCATGTTCGGGAATATGACCCTCGGCCACGCTCTCTTCGGCAATGACCGGCAGATCCGGATCGGCTTCGGCCAGGGCTTCCAGGATCAGGGCTTCAGCGCGGGCATCGGCCTCTGTGACAGGCGAGGAGTCATCCTTGCGCTCAATATCGAAATCGGTGTCGTAGATCTCCATCACCACCTTGCCGGCAGCCAGGGCGATCTGGCACAATCTATCGGATGTGAGCGACATGGCGCCCTCCTGTACAAACTGATTACGAAGACCGGTTACTGCACCGGCAGGACATCCATCAACTCGACCTCGAAATTGAGATCTGATTCTGGCGGAATGACCCCATCCGGGGTGCCTTCCTCGCCATATGCCAATTCTGACGGCACATGGATCATCCAGCGCTCGCCGCGCTTCATCAGGGACAGCGCTTCCACCCATCCGGGGATCAGGCCGCCGGCAGGGAACAGGGCAGGCTGGTTGCGCGCATAGGCGCTGTCGAACACATCGCCCGTGGCATCGAGGCGGCCTTCATAGAACACCACCACCTGGTCGCTGGGCTGGGGGGAGGGGCCTTCCTCCACGCTGTGCAGGACGACATATTCCAGGCCCGTGCCGGTTTTCTGAACAGCTTCATGGCTGGAGTCCCATGGCGTGAAGGCTGCCCAGGCCTCCTCATCCACGGCCTTGGGCGGCGGAGCGGGGTAAACCTTTTTCAGCTCCACGCGAAAGACGAGATCATCGCCGGGCTGGATCAGGCCGCCGGGACGGGGCCGGTCGCCATAGGCCAGGTCGGCGGGGATGTAGAACATCACATCATCGCCTTCAGACATGTATTGCAGACCCTCGGTCCAGCCCTTGATCACGCCATTGAGCGGGAAACTGGCCGTGACGCCGCGCTTGAAGGAACTGTCGAAGGTCTCGCCATTGCGCGCCAGGCGGCCTTCATAGTGCACTTCCACCGTATCGCGCGCCTCGGGACTCAACCCGCCTGTATCGCCGCGCGAGAGCACGATATACTCCAGTCCGCTCTCTGTTTTGACGACGCCACTGCGCTCGCTGTCCCAGGGTATATGCTCTGCAAACACGGCATCCATTTCAGCCTCCTGCGCGGTTGCAACATTGCCGGGTTCATCCTCACCGGTGCCCGGCTGATCATGATTGCCTGGGGCGCCGCATGCGGCCAGCACGACAGCCAGAAGGCCGCTTGTCAGGGTGACTCTCAGATCCATGGCATGAGGCTCCATCCGCTTTTGCCCCGATTAGGCATTTTCGCGGGCGCTGTCACCTGCCGGACTGTGGGCCGACCATGACAAATGCAAAAGTGCTCAGGCCTTGCCAGTCTTCGGGCGACCGATGGAGGTGTAGGCAAAGCCGCGTTTTTCCATGTCCTCGGCATCATAGATATTGCGCAGGTCCACCACCACATTGCCCGAGAGCGAGTTCTTCACCCGCTCCATGTCCAGCGCGCGGAACTGGTGCCACTCGGTGATGATGACCAGGCCATCGGCACCCTCAATGGCATCCCAGGGCGTGCCGCAATAGGAGATGTCGGGCATCAGTTCCTTGGCCTCATGCATGGCTTCAGGGTCATAGGCGCGCACGCTGGCGCCCTTTTCCGTCAGCGCCGGAATGATATCCAGGCTGGGCGCATCGCGCATGTCATCGGTATTTGGCTTGAAGGCCAGGCCCAGGACGGCGATGGTCTTGCCGGACACATCTGCGCCCATGGCGGCGATGATCTTGTCGGCCATGGCCTTCTTGCGGGCGGAGTTCACCTCGATCACGGTGTCGACGATGCGGATCGGGCTGCCATAGTCATTGGCGGTCTTGGTCAGCGCCAGGGTGTCCTTGGGAAAGCAGGAGCCGCCATAGCCGGGGCCCGCGTTCAGGAACTTTCTGCCGATGCGGCCATCCAGGCCAATCCCGCGCGCCACTTCCTGGACATTCGCGCCAACACTCTCGCAAAGATCGGCGATTTCGTTGATGAAAGTGATCTTCACCGCCAGGAAGGCGTTGGCGGCGTATTTGATCAACTCCGAGGTCCGCCGCTGGGTGAACAGGATTGGCGTTTCGTTGAGGAAGAGCGGGCGATACAGCTCATCCATCACCGCCTTGGCGCGCTCGTCTTCCACGCCGACCACGACGCGGTCAGGGATCATGAAATCCTTGATCGCTGCGCCCTCGCGCAGGAATTCCGGGTTGGAGGCGACGGCGAAGTCGGCATCCGGATTGGTCTTGCGGATGATCGCCTCAACCTCGTCGCCGGTGCCCACTGGCACGGTAGACTTGTTCACCACTACGGTGAAGCCATTCATCAGCGTGGCGATCTCCTCGGCGGCGGCATAGACATATTGCAGGTCAGCATGGCCATCCCCACGCCGCGAGGGCGTGCCGACCGCGATGAACACCGCCTCGGCATCGGCGATGGCATCCTTGGCCTCGGTGGTGAAGAAGAGGCGTTCCTGCTTCACATTCTTGTCGACCAGGGCGTCCAGGCCGGGTTCGAAGATTGGGATTTCGCCGCGGTTGAGGCGTTCAATCTTTGAGACGTCCTTGTCGACACAGGTCACGGTGTGGCCGAAATCGGCAAAGCACGCCCCCGAGACAAGCCCCACATAACCGGTTCCGATGACTGCCACGCGCATGAAAACACTCCTCTTCGTGCCTGATCTTCCGCCCACCATGCAAAATTGACGCGAGGCTTGTGACTCCCAGCCGAAAAGGTCAAGAGCACGGATCATTTCCGCGTGAAACTTGGCTGCGGAATGCTGTCGCAGCTGAAAAGATTCTCCCGTGAAACCAGTCTTGCGTCTGCCGGGGGTGCTTGCGTTTGCCGCGTGGTCTCTGTATGAGACGCCTTCCCAAATCCGGGACATCCGGGGCCATAGCTCAGTTGGGAGAGCGCGTCGTTCGCAATGACGAGGTCGGCGGTTCGATTCCGCCTGGCTCCACCATCCGCAGCCGGTCAGTGCGCAGCACTGGAAAAATTGATCCGGGGGATCAATTTTAGGCGGAGGATGCCCCGGCAGGGGCCAGAAAAGACTCCTTGCTTTGTCTCGGCTGCGACTGGTTGTTTTTGTTTGTCTCCGTATCCTCGCTGCGCTCGTCACATGAGACGGGCTCAGGGCTGCTCAAACCGATTAGCGCTTCAGCGCTAAAAAATCGGTCGGGGGGACCGATTTCTGATTTTAGATTTTGAATGGATTCCTTGTTTGATTCCCGGTTCGCGATGGATCGCGCTTAGGGCTAAGACCCTGTTCGGCTCTAGTATCGGGCTATCCGTTATTCGCCGCCATCCATTCCGTCGGTGTGCAGCCCAGGCAACGCTTAAACGCGGCGGCGAACTTGCTGGGATTGGCGTAGTTCACCGACAGGGCCACCGAGGTCACGCTGTGCCCGCTCGCCAGCAAGTCGCAGGCAAGTTTCATCCGCTGCCGCGTCATGTGGGCGAAGGGGGCCAGTCCCGTGGCGGCGCGGAAGGCCTTGGCGAAATTCGTCGCGTCCATGTCGACGGCGCGCGCCATCGTCAGCACGGTGAGATCATTGCCCAGATTGGCGTCCATCAGCTCCAGGACGGTTTTCAGGCGACGGGCATCGAGCGGGTAGACGCCGGTACCCGCGTCAATAGCACGCCCGGTTGCCAGCCGGTGCAGAAGAGCGCCAATGCCTTCGGAGAAATAGGCACTTGAGAGGCCATGCAAGTCCGCCCCGGCGAGCAGAGCGCGGAGCTGCCGGGCGGCGACCGCATCCATCGTGATCTGCGCGGCCAGAGGTTCGAAATCCTGCGCTGACACAGGCGTATCAAGGTCCGCTGACAACTGGTCCAGGTCTATCGCCATGCCGATCATGGAAACCGGCGGAGAACGGCCATGTGCCTTCTCATTAGGCAGGCTGACCGTGATGCCATTGCGGCGCCACGCACAATCGATCACGCCCACCTCGCCATGGCGGTAGAGCCATTGCGTCGTGCCGATATTCAGCCCGATCCGAAGATGCCGGGAGGAATCGATCTCGCCTTCGAAAGGCTGGAACTTCGACTGCATCAGGATGAGCGTTTCCAATGGATCGGCCGCAAAGCGCAGCGCCCCATCGGTGTAGGGTTCGATCAAATGGCGGACTGATCCAGTTTCCATCGCGCGCGCCTTTCGCCGAATTTCTTATCTCAACACCAGTTTTGGAGCAGCCCGCGCGGCAAGGCCTCGCTACGAACGTAATAATGTAACTTATTCTTAGTCCTGGACTGAATTCAAGGCACACAGCTGACGAACACGACAGTCCTCACCAATCGCTCAGGTAATCCTCCCATGTCCTCCTCTCATCTGTACGGCGCCCATGCAGCCGCAGCCGCGCTGATGGCGCTTCTCTCCCCTTCCGCCCTGGCGCAGAGCCAGACCGCGCCGCCGACAGAACAGCCGGAACCGGAAGCCAGCGACGAGCTACGCGAAGACACGATCACCGTAACTGGCTCAAAGCGCGACACGGCGCTGATTGACTCCGATCTCTCCGTTACGGTGCTGAGCACTGAGGCCATCGATCAGGCGCGCCTGCGGGATTTCCGCCGCATCGATGATTTGGCTCCGAATGTTCAGTTCAATGAGTCTGGCCAACGCGGCAGCATCTTCATCACCGTGCGCGGGGTGGAATCCAATCCCTTCATCATCAATCGCGCGGCGGTTTACATCGATGGCATTCCATTCCGTGAGTTGAGCAATTCGGTCCTCAACCAGATTGAGTCCATCGAGGTCCTGCGCGGGCCGCAGGGCACGCTTTACGGCGCCAACACCGAGTCCGGCCTCATCATCGTGAACACCAAGGCACCAACCGATGCGCTGACGGGAAATGTCCGTCTAACGGGAACGAAATTTCCCTCCGGCAATGGGATCGAGGCCGATGGCGCGATCAGCGGACCCTTGGTGAAGGATGTTCTGTCCGGCTCGCTCGCCTTCAATCTCGCCCATGAAGATGCCTTTGTGGAAAATCGCGGCACCTCTACGGGCGAGACCGGGCATTTCGACGAAACCTTCCTGCAGGGCCGCCTGCGCTGGACGCCGAATGACCGGCTGACCGTGAACGCGACCGCCTATTGGCTCGATCTGGATGCGCCCGGCATCTTCGATCAGCAATATGTCCCGCTCGACCTCAATCTCTACAACATGCTCTATGCCGATTTCGCCAATGGCGGGCGTCAGGCTGATGACTGGTTCACTTTTGAGGATGCGCCGAAATACACCACCGAGGAAGAATGGGTCGCCGGGCTGAGCGCGAGCTATGAACTCGGCTATGGCACGTTGGATTTCGCCGCCTCCTACCGCAAGCTTGAAGAAGACGCCAAGGGTCTGGATTTCGACCTCACGGCCTATGCAGGCATCAATGGGCGCGAGGCCGAGGAGGAAGAGTTCCACAATGTCGAGCTGCGCTTCACTTCGCCCGTGGGCGAGCATTTCGACTATATTGTCGGCGCGTCCTATTACGAGGATTATGAGCTGAACACCAAGGCCAGCTTCTTTGGCATGGGCGGCCTCGATTCCTATATCGCCGCGCCGGCGCAGCGAAAGGACAGTCAGGATACCAGCCTGTTCGGCTCGGCGAACTGGTATGTCACGCCCAGATTCAGGCTCAGCGGCGGCTTGCGCTATGACCGCGCCAAACGCGGCACGCTGCAGCGCGAAGGCCAGCTCGATCTCGGCTTCGGCTCGATTGTCTATTACCCCGATGCGGATCTGTCGAAGACCTTTGATGCCTATCTGCCGCGCCTTGCCGCGCATTATAAGGTCACCGAGGATTTCTCTATCCATGCCTCGGCCGCGCGCGGCTATATTCCGGGCGGGTTCAACCTCGTGGCCGTGCAGGATGGCTTCACTGACGAGGATGTCATCTCCTACGACAGCGAGACCCTGTGGAGCCGGGAAATCGGCTTCAAGTGGCGCTCGGCCGATCGTCGCATGCGCGCTTCCGGTGCGATTTTCTACATCACCTCGGACAATTGGCAGGAGGTCCAGATCGCGACAGATGCGGCAGGGCGTCCGGTCAGTTCGGACTATATCGGCTCGGACGCCTCCATCCAGAGCCAGGGCGTTGAGTTCGAGACGCACTGGCAGGCGACCGAGGCTTTCTCCGTGGATGCCCATATTGGCTATGTCGATGCGGAGTATCGCGACCTGCAGCTGGATGAGACGCTGAATGTGCGCGGGCAATCCATCCAGTTCGTGCCGGAATATGATGGCGGCCTGGCGTTGCGTTATGAATGGCCCATGGGGCTCTTTGTGCGTGCCGAAGCCGGCTTTAACGGCGAGACGGCCCTGCGCGCACGCGGCGATGCCGTGCAGGAGGCCGTCACCGTATTTGGCTTCCAGGCCGGCTATGAGGGCGAGCGTTTCGCCGCGCGGCTGTTCGGGGAAAACCTCACCGATGAGCGCCGCGCCAGCGGCCTGGCGATCGAAAACCTCCTCTTCGGCACTGACGGCCTGTTCTATTCCCCACTGGATGCCCCGCGCATTGTCGGGGTCGAGCTGGAGGCGCGGTTCTAGGCTGGTGTGGGGCGGCTGGGACGGTCACTGCGGAGACGATCTCAGCCGTATTCCGCCCCGCTCAGGCATAGGCGACCCAGCCGCACCAGGTGAAGGCGCGGTAGAATTCGGTGACGCCGGAAAAGCCTGCCGCGCGCAGGATGGCTTCATCCTCTTCCGGTGGCAGAAGTGCGATCGTGTCTGACACACCCTGCCGGGCCTGCTCGGCCATGTCCGGGTCGACCCCAGAGGCAATTGCAAAGGCAGCATAGCGCGAAAGCCACTGGTCGCGCGCCTCGCCCTGTTGCGGGAAGCTGGCATGGGCCGCCACGAAGGGCGCGCCGGGCTTCAGGCGGCGGTGGATTTCGCTGAGCGTCCTGCGGCGTTCCTTCCGATCAAGGAAGTGCAGCGTGAGCAGGCAGGTCGCCCCGTCGAACGGGCCTTCGCTGGCGCTGTCGATATAGCCCTCAACGAGGCTCGCACGGCCCGCATTCTGCCCCATGGTCTGTGCCGCAAGTTTCAGCATTTCCGGCGCAGGATCGACGCCCTCGAAGGTCCAGCCCGGCTGGCTCTCCGCCATGGATTTAAGCTCCAGTCCGCCGCCCGCGCCAAGCACGAGAATGCGCCCGGTTTCGGCAATGCGCTCTGACAGGAGAATCGTCGCCATCTTATGGACATCGAAAAAGCCCGGCATGAAGCGTGGAGGGCCGGAGGGGTAATTGGCCACGAATTCGGGGTCGGCGAAGGCTTTCAGGAAGGGGTTTTCATCGTCCTGCATGGCGAGTGTCCTTTTCAAAGCTAAGCCCAATGTCGCGCACCATCAGGAAGCGAGCCTCACCGGTTTTTACGATGGGTGGCGGGCGGTTGGCATGTTCTGACTGGGCCGCTCACGCCGACCGGCTCCACACCGGAAAGGGGTCGGCCATGTCCCGGCGCGGCTGGATCATGCCCTGCCCATCAGTCGACACATCGGTGAGACAGGCATCGAGCCGGGCGGTGATCGCCGCGCGGTCCATACCGATGCCGATAAAGACGATCTCCTGGCGGCGGTCGCCATAGACCGGGTCCCAGACCGAGGCGAGATAGTCCTGCAGATTGGCCGCATCCGGCCAGCGCTCGCGCGGCACGCCCGCCCACCATGTGCCGACGCCGCTATGGCGCACGAGCGCCCCGGCCTGGCTGACCTCGCCGAGCCAGACCGGGCGCGTGGCGAGCCAGAAAAAGCCCTTGGCGCGCACCACATTCGGCCAGGTCTCGTTGAAGAAGGCGTGCAGTTTTTCCGGATCGAAGGGCCGGCGCTCGCGATAGACGAAGCTCTCAATGCCGTACTCCTCACTTTCGGGCACATGTTCGTCAAAGCCGTAAAGCTCCTTGGCCCAGAGCGGGTGTTCGTGCGCCTTTTCGAAATCGAACCGGCCCGTGCCCATCACCTTAGCCAGCGGGACATTGCCGAACGCGGACTCCACAATCTCCGCATCGGGATTGAGCGAGCGCACGAGTTTGCGAACGATGTCGAGCTGGTCCGGCGCGACGATATCGGTCTTGTTGAGGATGATGACATCGGCAAATTCGATTTGGTCGACCAACAACTGGACCAGCGGGCGATCATCACCCTCGCCCAGGCTTTCGCCGCGATCGGCGAGGAAATCGGAACTGCTGTAATCCTTCAGCAGATGGGCGGCATCCACCACGGTGACCATGGTGTCGATCTTCGCCATGTCGCCGAGGGAAAACCCTTCTTCGTCCCGGAAGTCGAAGGTCGCGGCGACGGGGAGTGGTTCGGAAATCCCGGTGGATTCGATCAGCAGATAGTCAAACCGGCCTTCCTTGGCAAGCTGGGTCACCTCTTTGAGGAGATCGTCTCGCAGGGTGCAGCAGATACAGCCATTGCTCATCTCGACCAGGGCTTCGTCTGTGCGCGACAGGTTCGCCCCGCCGTCTCGCACCAGTGAGGCGTCGATATTCACCTCGCTCATATCGTTCACGATCACCGCCACCCGGCGCCCTTCACGATTGGCGAGCACATGATTGAGCAGGGTGGTTTTTCCCGCCCCGAGAAAGCCGGACAGAACAGTCACTGGGAGATTTTGGGACATGGGAGCGCCTCATCGGTTGGGAAGTTGAGTGTGTAGCGAACAGGCGTGCGCCGGCTCAATTATCCTCGCAGGGGCCACAGCGTCTGTGATTGACCCAGCGCCAGATATGCGCGGACGCCAGCAAGACGGCGCCAGCTACGGTAAGCGGCGTTTCAAACGCGTGCAGGGCTTCGACAAAGGCCGCTGCGATCAGGAGTGCCAGGCCGAGTACGGCGAGCGCGGCAAAGCCTTTCCACCCGGGCAAAGAGATGCTGCGCCAGATCGCAAAACCCGAAATCGGCAGGGCGACAGCGACGAAAAGCTGGTGCACCCATTCCGCCTCGGCCCAGACACCGGCGAGCGGAAGAATGGCCGCCATCAAGGGCAGCGCCAGGCAATGCACCAGGCACAGGCCCGACAGGGTGATGGCCGATGCATCCAGGGCCGCGGCAGAGGAAACGCGCCCCGCCATCAAAAGCCCCCACACGGCCCAGACCACCACACAGCCAGCGCGGCAACGGGAGGAAACGCGCGACACACCATCATGAGCAAACCTTATCTTGTGTTACACTATAACGTTGCGTATAGACGGTGTATCGCTTTTGCAAGAGGCTTGTTCAAGAATGTCCGAATTGCAGGAAGACGGGGCAGAACTCCCACCTTTTTTGCCCATGGAAACGCTTCTGCACCTGGCAGAGCGGTCTGCGGACCAGGCCGGCATTACCCTCACGCGCATACGGCGGCATGTTTACCGGATGCTCCTGGACGCCGACGAACCTCTGGGCGCCTATGAGATTGTCGACAGGCTGGAGGGGGTCGGCAGTGCAAAGCCCGCCACGGCCTATCGCGCCTTGAGCTGTCTGGAAGTCCTCGGGCTTGTGCGGAAGATCAAGTCCCTGTCGAAATAT
>JALEGE010000001.1 GCA_022760335.1 Hyphomonadaceae bacterium | reverse complement strand
GCTTTAGGTACTGGGAGGTCGTTGTTCACTTTTAGAAGTTTACACGCGCCTGGAGTGCAACCTGGCGCCCTTGCAGGAAGAAGCCATGGTCCGCATTTGCGCCAAATGTGTCACCCGACAGCGCGAGCGCGCCGGAGAACTGGAGCGGCTGTTCGTCGAAGACATTCCGCACAAGTAGGGCGATCTGCCAGCGATCATCATCAGGCGAAAGCGCCAGGCGCGTATTGAACAGCTCATATCCGGGCTCGATTGCATCCGGATCGTTCGTCGGCGAGGCATTATACTCGCTGGTGAAGAACATGTCCGCATTGGCATCGAGCACATAAGATCCGAAGACCGGGAAGGAGAAATCCGCCCCCAGTGTGCCCTGCACATCCGATGTCAGCTGGTTGGACAGCCCCGAATAATCGCAAAGCTCTGGCGTGCCGTCGCCATCCACGTCCGAGGTCGGTGTCTGGCCGAAATAGCACTGACCATTGGGATAGTCGGTGAACTCGAAATCGGTCAGCGCGAGGGAGCCGGTCAGGGTTAGATAATCGGTCGGCGCCCAACGGCCGTCGAGTTCCAGCCCCATCACTTCGGCCGCCGCCGCATTGCCGACATTGTAGCCGAGGACGCCATCGAAGACCGAGATTTGCAGATCTTCGAATTCGGTGAAGAAGGCTGCAACATTAAGCTCGGCTGTGCCGCCAAGGCGGAACTTGCCGCCAAGCTCGTAATTGGTCGCCTGCTCGTCCTCGAATTCAAAGGAGTCGGCCAGGGTCGGGAAAGAGGCGCGGTTATTGGCCCGGAAGTCGAACCCGCCCGCCTTGAAACCCTGCGCCCAGGAGGCGTAGATCATGTGATTGTCAGTGACATCCCATTGCAGTTTCACATCTGGCGAGAACTGGTCTTCGCTGCGCGAGCCGGACACGGGCAGTTCACCCAGCTGGCTGATGAAGAAGGCCCCATCCGGCCCCAGGCTCGCGAGGTTTTCAGATGAGATCCCGAAAACTGAGGCATAGATGATCGGAGCCGCGGCCTGGGCGTCCGACAGGGGATTGCCCGCATCATCGACGACAATCAGGGTGCGATAGCCATCCTTTTCTTCATGCGAAAACCGTCCGCCGAGCTGCAAGGTCCAATCGGGCAGGAAGTGCCAGTTGAACTGGCCAAACGCGGAATAGATTTCGGCATCCACTTCAGCGGTGCGGAAAGACTGTGTGTCCGCAATCAGGTCGCCGAAACCCGGCGCCGAGCCGTTGACGAGTGGAACGAGGACCGAGGCTGAGGTAACAAGCGTCTGGTCAGTATAGTCGTGGCTGGTGCTCTGGTAATAGGCGCCGACAATATAGTCAAAGCTGTCATATTCCGGCGAGAGCAGGCGGATCTCCTGGCTGAACTGGTCATAGCTTTCCTGCAGGCCGGAGCTGAAGACATCCGCGCCGGTAAAATCGCAATCGCAGACCTCGTCATATTCGAATGCCGAAAAGCCGGAGATCGCCTGGAGGTCGAAATCACCAAGGCCCCAGTCAAAGCGCAGCATATAGGTCTGCAACTCGTTGTTGGAAAATTCTTCCGAAGCCGCGCGGCGGCCATCCTTGACTTCGTCAAGCACTGAAGGGTGCTGGCCAAAGACATTTGCGAGGATCTCTCCGTAGGTCAGGCCTGCGAAGGGGCCGGCAACGGCCGGGTCCGAGACATAATTCTCACCATTGCGGCCAATGACATCGAAGTCCGAGAACTCGGCCTTGGCCGTCGCGGTCAAGGTGTCCGTGAGATCGAATTCAAGCGTCGCACGCGCGGTAATGTCTTCGCGCTGAGGATTTGTCTCGCCGGTGCGAATATTCTCTTCAAAGCCCTCGGAGTCGCGATACCGCAGGGCGAGACGTCCGCGAATCTTGTCGGTCAGTGGGCCTGATACATAGCCTTCGCCCACAATTTCTTCGGCATCAAACTCATAGGATGCCATGACCGAGCCTTCAAACGTGTCGGTCGGCTTGGCGGCCGTGATTGACAGCGCGCCGGCCACGGAGTTCCTGCCGAACAGGATCGATTGCGGCCCGCGCAGGACTTCGATGCGCTCAATGTCCAGGAAAGGCGCACGGGTCTGCTGTGAGCGGCTGTAATGGATACCGTCCACATACATGCCCACGGACTGTTCGAAGCCCTGATTAATGCCGGAGCCGATACCACGAATGAAAATATTCGTACCAATACCGGTTTCCGTAAGCGTGAAGTTTGGCACGGAATACTGCACGTCATTCAGCCGCTGCAGGTTCTGGGCCTGCAAGGTCACGCCATCCACAACGGCAACCGAGACAGGCACGTCGATCAGGCTCTGCTGGCGCACTTGGGCCGTCACAGTAACCGTGGACAGGCGCCGGTCGTCAGTTGGCGTTTCCTGGGGTGCAGGGGTTTCCTGAGCAGTTGCTGTTGGCAGGTATACCGCCATGGCCACTGCGCTGGAAACAGCAGCCTGCAGAAGTTGTCTTTGGCGCATCGATGTTCCTCCTCAAACTCGGCTTTCGTTTTAAATTCAGCCGTTGATGAGGATTCTATCTGCCGCCAGCGATGTAACTGGCAAGGCCAGCGAAGCAATGCTGAAGTTCCCACTGTTGTATATCGATCACATATAGTGAGCTTTCTTGGCACTGAGCCAAAGTGAAATGATCAGGATATCTGCCGTAAATACTAGAAATTCGATTATCCTGCTTAAGCTTTCTTGCAATTTGAGATGCGTGATTTGCGCAAATCTATTTTGCGGAAATTTGGGGTGCGAAAAACACCATTGCTTTGGAATGTGAGGCTCAAGAGCCCAGCTTACTCTCTACGGGGCTACACGACTCTAGTATCAAACTGCTGTCTGCTTGATGGTCGTATCCGGATCGATCTTGCGGGTCGCAAAGACTTTTAGGACAAGACAATGCGCATCGCCCGTCTCAATCAGCCTGCAGGCCTCGATAATTTGGTCATCGGTGAGAAGCCAACGCCACAGCCAGGACCTGGTGAAATTCTGGTGCGTGTGCATGCCAGCTCTCTGAATTTCCACGACTTTGCTGTGATCGCAGGGTTTTTGCCAACTCCGGATGGTCGGATCCCAATGGCCGATGGCGCGGGCGAGGTCGTCGCTGTCGGTGATGGCGTCACCCGTTTCCAGCCCGGTGACAAGGTCATGTCGACCTTCTATCCGAATTGGCAGGATGGTGCGCCCACACCTGAGAGTTTTGTCGGCGTGCCGGGAGATCAGGCTGATGGCTTTGCTGCAGAATATGTCGCCATGCCTGCAAGCGGGCTCGTGCATATGCCGAAAGGTTACAGCTATGCCGAAGCCGCCACACTGCCCTGTGCAGCGTTGACGGCCTGGCGTGCACTGATGCTGGAGGCGCAGATCAAGCCGGGCGACTGGGTGCTCACCCAGGGTACGGGTGGGGTCTCCATCTTTGCGCTGCAATTGGCAAAAGCTGTTGGCGCCCATGTCATATCCACGTCCTCCAGTCCGGAAAAACTGGAGCGCCTTTCGGCTTTAGGCGCTGACCATGTGATCAACTACAAGGAAACCCCGGAATGGGGAAGCAAGGCCAAGGAGATCACGGGTGGACGCGGTGTAGACCAGGTGATTGAAATCGGCGGTCCCGGTACGCTCGCCCAGTCGATCGCCGCCTGCACGATTGGCGGACATATTTCGCTGATCGGTGTGCTGACAGGCATTTCAGGTGATGTGCCCACACACGGCTTCACTGCCGGGAACATTACGCTGAGGGGCTTTACCGTCGGTTCGCGCCGCCAGTTGGAAACCATGGTGAAGGGCATTGAAACGCTTGGCATCAAGCCGGTCATTTCCGACAGATTTGCCCTGGAGGACATCGCTGGAGCGTTTGCCCATCAGATGGCGCACAAGCATTTCGGCAAGATCGTTCTGGAAATCTAGAAGCCAAGTTTGCGGCAACTCAGTTTCCTGCGCCTCAAAAACCAGGACTGAGTTCCGCCTGACTTGCTCAATAGCGCCAATTCGCTAAGCCTCGTGTCAAACGATGTGGGGCGGAAACATATATGAGCAAGATGAGCGGCCAGGCAGAAGGTCCGCGCAGCCTGCGCCAGAAAATCGGCCTTGTGCTTGGTCCAGTGCTCGCACTGGGCCTCCAGTTTCTGCCGCTGCCAGACTTGCTGGTTGAAAGCACAGGTGGCCTGGCTGAAGCGCGCTCGGCCTGGACGGTTCTTTCCCTTCTTATATTCATGGCGGTCTGGTGGGTGACGGAGGCGATTCCCATCCCGGTAACGTCTCTGTTGCCTCTGGTTATCTTACCCGTCTTCGGTGTCTCCAGCATGCAGGAGGCCGCCTCGCCTTACATGCATCGTGTTGTGGTGCTGCTGATGGGGGGATTCATCGTCGCAAAGGCGATCGAGCGCTGGCACCTGCATGAGCGCATCGCGCTGAGCATCGTCGCGCAGGTTGGGGATCACCCGAAGATGCTCGTGGCCGGTTTCATGGGGGCGGCTGCTCTGCTCTCGATGTGGATTTCCAACACCGCGACATCGATCATGATGATGCCCATTGCCATATCGGTGGCCGCGGCCATCCTTGGAGGACAAGACAGGCTCGATCGCCCGTTCACCTATGCGCTCCTGCTGGGTATTGCCTATGCCTGTTCCATTGGGGGTTTGGGCACACCGGTCGGCACACCGACAAACCTTATTGTGATTGGGTATCTCAATGATGAGGCCGGATTTTCCATCGGCTTCCTGCAATGGATGCTGTTGGGGGTTCCGACTGTGGCAGTATTGGTCCCTCTGGCCTGGTTCGTACTGACGCGCTGGGTCTTTACCTTGCAGGTCGAGGAGTGCGCTGAGGGACAGGGCGTTATCACACAAAGACGCGCGGCATTGGGGGCGATTACCGTGCCTGAGCAGCGTACGCTGATTGTGTTTGGGGTGATCGCCTTCCTTTGGGTTTTCCGTCAACTGCTTCAGCAGATCGAGATTGGTGGAGTCATGCCCTTCGCTGGTGTGACGGATCATGTGATCGCTGTTTTTGGCGTTATCTTGTGTTTCCTCATTCCTTCAGGCTCGAAGGAGCGGCCAGCAAGTGCGGTGCTCGACTGGAAAAGTGCGGAATCCATACCCTGGGGCGTGCTGCTCTTGTTTGGTGGGGGCATGTCGCTGGCCACTGCAATCACGGCCACTGGGCTGGGCGGATGGATTGGGGCTGAACTTTCAGGCCTTTCAACCTTGCCGATCCTGGCCATCATGGTGATCCTCGCTACGGTTGTCATCTTCGCGACCGAGGTGATCAGTAACATCGCGACTGCGGCCGCTCTGATGCCCGTTCTTGGTGCCATGGCACTGACGACAGGACTACCTGTGGAACTGCTCGCCGCGCCGCTCGCAATGGCAGCCAGTTGTGCCTTCATGTTGCCCATGGCGACCGGGCCGAATGCGGTGGTCTTTGCCACCGGGCAGGTCACCCTGCCGCGCATGGCAGCAGCGGGGTTCCGCCTGAATTTGCTCGCCATCCCAGTGATTTCAGCCCTGGTGTATCTGATTGCACCTCGTGTTTTCGGCTAAGTGGCACGAGGCGGAATTTACCTCATCCAGCCCACTCTAGCGCCTTGCATGCGCAAGAGTTTCGCGGGACAACCGCGCCATGGAGCATGTGCCTGAGCAGACATCTACGGACGAGGACCCCAGCCTCGATCCGGTCCTCCTGGAGGATCTCGCCGATGCCATCGACGAGCATGATCGACCATGGCTGTCGCGCACGCTGTTGAGGTTGCACCCGGCCGATGCTGCCGATGCGCTGGAACAGCTTTCCATCGATACATTTCTGGAGGGCGTGACCCTGCTCGGCGGGGCGCTGCCGAGTGAGATCCTGATCGAACTGCGCGATGAATATCGCGAACGGGCGGTTGAAATCCTGCCTGATGAGGTCGTCACCGAAGCGCTTGACCTGCTCGATTCCGATGATGCCACGACAATCCTGGAAGACTTGGACGAGGAGCGTCGCGACAAGATCCTGTCGGAGATTGCCCCGCAAGACCGTGCCGCGCTGGAGCATGGCCTCACCTATGAGGAAGAAACCGCCGGCCGCCTGATGCAGCGCGAGGTCTTCGCCGCGCCAGAATTCTGGACCGTTGGAGAAGCCATTGATCATGCCCGCGCCGAGGCCGACCGGCTGCCGGAACAATTCTATGAGGTGTGCATTGTCGATCCGGGCATGAAGGTGCGCGGGATCGTGCCGCTTGCAATGTTGATGCGTACAGACCGAACCGTGCCGCTTGCCGATATCATGCTGCCGCTGCAGAGCGATATTCGCGGCGACATGGACCAGGAAGAAGTCGCCTATCAGTTCCAGAAATACCACCTGGCACAAGCGCCGGTGAAGGATGCCGATGGCCGCCTGATCGGCATCATCACGGTCGATGACATGGTCGAGGTCATCCAGGATGAGAACACTGAGGACTTTCTGGCCTTGTCCAACGTGTCCTCCGCGGATGGCTCGCACACAGTTATGGAAAGTGTTCGGGCGCGCGCGCCCTGGTTGGCAGTCAATCTGGTGACGGCCTTTGTTGTGTCTGGCGTGATCGCCTTGTTTGAGGGCACGCTGCAGCAGATTGTGGCGCTGGCCATCCTGATGCCTGTGGTCGCCGCATTGGGCGGAAATGCCGGCAGCCAGGGCCTGGCCGTTGCCGTGCGCGCAATTGCTGAACGTGAGTTGGAAGGCTCGGCCGCGCGCCGGGCGATCCTGCGCGAATGCCTCACGGGTCTGGTGAACGGCATCCTCTTTGCCATCGGTGTCGGCGTGATCGCCTATGTCTGGTTCCGCGATCCGGGCCTGTCGGGTGTGATCGCCGTGGCCATGCTTGCAACCTTTGTCTGGGCGGGCCTGTCTGGCGTGGCTGTGCCTCTCGGTCTGAAGCGGATGGGCGCGGACCCGGCGGTTGCATCGTCAGTCTTCGTGTTGACGATGACCGACATTGTCGCCTTCTTCTCTTTCCTGGGACTGGCGAGCCTGGTCCTGCTGTAGATTGCGCGATGTGCCGAGTGCGGCGTGTCGATTGCAATTTGTGAGGGTGGAGCGGGACACGGTGTCCCAAATCGGAGCAGCCGATGACCGGGCGCATGCGCACATCACCGGCGGGGATCGACCTGATTACCCGGTTTGAAGGGTTTCGCGAGACCTCTGCAGAATTGCCGGGTGGCGGCTTTGTGATTGGCTATGGCCACACCACCCACGCCAAGGCGCGCCAGAGGATCACGGAGCAAGATGCTCGTACACTGCTCACCGGGCACGATTTGCCGCCAATCGAAAAGGCGATTGCCGCGCGTACGCTGGCGCCTCTGGGGCAGAACGAATTCGACGCGCTGGTCGCTTTCGCGTTCAATATCGGGCTGGATAATTTCCTTGAGAGCGATGTTTTCGCTCTGGTGAATTCTGGTGCGAAGCTCAACGCGGCCGAGGCCATGGCCGCCTGGCGCAAGGCGCGAGTGGATGGCCGTGTGATTGTCGTTGATGCGCTGGTGCGCCGCCGCGCGGCCGAGCGGGCATTGTTTCTGGAAGTGCAGGGCGGGCCGACCCCGACGCCAACCCCGCTGGTGCGTCCGATTCTGGATCTGGCCAGCGCAATTTTGCATCCGCGCGATGTGGCCCGCCGTGTCGAGGCCGATGAAGATGATGAGAATGGCGCACTGCGCGCCGGGATCATTGAGGAGGCTCACGCTGGGAAAACCGTTGACCAGGAAGCACCCGGGGCAATTGAGAGCGCGCCCGAGGCGGCCGCACGCGCCGTCACAGAACGTCTGACGCGGATCCTTGGCGAAGAAGCCGGCCTGACCCCGGCCAATGACACACCGGCGCCAGCTGCGGGCCCTAGTGTGGAAGAGATCACACAGGCGATTTCCGAACTGGCCGATCCGGTTGCGGAACAAGCAGAGGTGGATTTGCCGGAAATGGGCGCTGAACCGCGTGACTTGCCCCCGCCTCTGGTTCAACCGCACCTTCGCGCAGTTGAAACAAAGGCGGATGAGGCGTCGAATGATGAGGATGCCGAGAAGGAAGAGGCCGAGATTGAAGCGCTTCCATATCCGCCGGTCGGGACGGTAAGAGCGCAAAGTGGCGCTCATGCCTTGGCCCTGGTCGATGATCTGGAAGAGGCTTCGTCCGAAGAATTTGAACCTGATCCTGACCTGCACCCCGAAACGCATGGTGCACCAGCGCCATGGGGTTCACTTTTACTATACGCCATTGCTGCTTTTGGGGGGGCAATGACAGGCGCTTGGGGATTGGATCACCTGTTTGAAGTGATGAATTCCAACTCGCCGTTACAAAGTGACTGGGATCTTTATGCTGGTCCGTTCGCGATGATGGTGGGTGGTCTCGTTTTCCTGATCATGACTTACTATCTGCTGCGCGCGCTGTTTGCCGATAACTAGGCGCCAAGCCCGATTGGCAGCGGTGATTGCTTGGGCTAAACCGGGGCGATGATTGCAAACACCTATCCCTCCCTGAATTTCGACCTTGGCGAAACCGCTGACATGCTGCGCGATATGGTGGCCAGCTTTGCCGCCAATGAGATCGCCCCGCTGGCCGATGAGATCGACCGCACGGATGTCTTCCCGCGCCATCTGCTGCCGAAAATGGGCGAGCTGGGCCTGCTTGGCATCACGGTTGAGGAAGAGCTTGGCGGCACGGGGCTGGGCTATCTGGAACACACCATCGCCATGGAGGAAATCTCCCGCGCGAGTGCCTCGGTGGGCCTGTCTTATGGTGCCCACTCCAATCTCTGCGTGAACCAGTTGCGCCGCTGGGGCAGCGCGGACCAGAAAGCGCGCTACCTGCCGAAGCTGATGAGCGGGGAACATCTCGGCAGCCTGGCCATGAGCGAGACCGGCGCGGGCTCTGATGTCGTCTCCATGAAACTGCGCGCGGAGAAAAAGGGCGAGCGCTATATCCTCAATGGCGGCAAGATGTGGATCACCAATGCGCCCGATGCCGACACGCTGATTGTCTATGCCAAGACCGCGCCGGACAAGGATTCGCGCGGCATTTCCGCCTTCATTATCGAGCGGGATTTTCCCGGGTTTTCCGTCGCGCAAAAGCTCGACAAGCTCGGCATGCGCGGGTCGGAGACCGGCGAACTGGTCTTCCAGGATTGCGAAGTGCCGGAAGAGAATTTGATGGGTCCGCTGAATGGCGGGGTCGAAGTGCTGATGAGCGGTCTCGATTATGAGCGAACGGTGCTCTCCGGCGGCCCGATCGGGATCATGCAGGCCGCGCTGGATGTCGTGCTGCCCTATATTCATGAGCGCAAACAGTTCGGCAAACCGATCGGTGAGTTTCAGCTGATCCAGGGCAAGGTGGCCGACATTTATGTGCAGCTGAACGCTGTGCGCGCCTATGTCTATGCCGTCGCCAAGGCCTGTGACCGGGGGGAGACCGCGCGCAAGGATGCGGCCGGGGCCATTCTCTATGCCGCCGAGCAGGCGACGAAAATCGCGCTGGATGCCATCCAGATCCTCGGCGGGAACGGCTATACCAATGACTATCCCACCGGCCGCCTGCTGCGCGATGCGAAACTCTATGAAATCGGTGCTGGCACCAGCGAAATCCGCCGCTTCCTGATTGCGCGCGAACTGTTCCAGCAGACGGCGTGAGCACAAAGCCTAACATTCGCGTTGCAACACAGGCCGACGCTGCGCCCATTGCGGCGATCTATGCGCCAATTGTCGAAACGACAGCGATTTCCTTTGAGATTGAACCGCCAGGCGAAGCTGATATGGCTCGGCGGATTCTGGCTGTCCAGCAGACTTGGCCTTGGCTGGTCTCGGTTGGAGCGGGCAATGAGGTGACCGGCTATGCCTATGCCACCAGTTTTCGTGCACGTGCTGCCTATCGCTGGTGCTGCGAATCTACGGCCTATGTCGCCGAAACAGAAAGGGGGCAGGGCATTGGCCGGCGTCTTTATGATGCCTTGTTCGCGATCTTGCGGCGACAGGGCTTTCTTTCGGTCATCGGCGTGATCACTTTGCCGAATGATGCCAGCGTTGGCCTGCACGAGGCCATGGGATTTGAGCCTGTCGGGGTCTATCGGAAAGCGGGTTACAAGTTTGGAGCCTGGCACGATGTCGGGTGGTGGACGCTGGAGCTGGGGCCGGCCGATATCGAACCATCTGAGCCTGTTGCGTTTCCAGATTTGCAGTCCTAACCCGCCAGCGTCTCGGCGATCTGTGTTTCGCCAACGCGGCGCCGGGCGCTGACGACCGGGAACAATGTGCCGCCCTCCAGTGCCTTTTGGGCAGCCTCATAGCCAGCCTCGACCGCTTCGTCATAGGCTTTCCAGTCGCGCAGCTCGACATCTTTCAGTTCTGGCAGGATCAGCATGTCGGTCAGCTCGCGCCCCGCATTGGGATTGATGTTCAAGGTGGCCGCGCGCATCAACAGGCCGGCAATTGGTGGCGGGGCGGAAAAGCCATGCTCGGCAACCCAGGAGAAAAAGCCTTGGGAGCGCTCGAATTCATCGGCCGCCAGGCCCTCAGGCGCGCGCGCAACATCGCAGCCGATCACCGCGCCGCGATGAAAGTCGCGCATCACATCCACGGGGAAGTTGTTCAGCACTGCGCCATCGACCAGCACTTCGCCATCATCGACCACCGGGGGCAGGATGCCGGGCAGGGAGATGGTCGCGCGCAGGGCCTCGCGCAGGCGGCCTGCGCGGTGCACGCGATATGTGCCGTCTGTCAGATTGGTTGAGACAGCGAAGAAAGGAAGCTGTAGATCGCCGATCTCGGCCTCGCCGAAATGCTCGCGCAGCCGGTTGTTCACACGCTTGCCACGCACCATGGAGACGACGGGTAGCGTCCAGTCGCCCAGCGGATTGGACTCGACAAAGGCCTTGCGGATACGCCAGTCGATTTCATCATCGTCCCAGCCCATGGCGACGCAGGCCGCCACCACTGCGCCCATGGAGGCGCCGCCGACAAAGTCGATCGGCAGGCCTTTTTCGCGCACCGCGCGCACCACACCGATATGGGCATAGGCGCGCGCGCCGCCGCCTGACAGAACAAGGCCTATGGACCGCCCAGCCATGACACGCGCAAGGCGGCCGCAATCTTCCCCTTCCAGCTTGTGCCAGTGGAAGACCCGGCTGGCACCCGCTGCGTCACGCCATTCCACCGGCCGGGCGGCGGTGCGCTCAGAGCCTGGATGGCAGAGCACGATATCGACCAGACGGAAGGCCTGGGCCGGGGAGTTATCCTCCGGCATCAGCGGGTTGGAGGGCCGGGCATCGGCGCGCGCCATGACCCAGACCCGGTCAGCCTGGCGCATGGCGAGGCGATACCAGCTGGTGTCCTGTAACGGCGTGATCAGGATCACCAGATCATTGTCACGTTCCAGCTCGTCGAAATAGGCCGCCGGTTTGTCATCGCCCATCTTCTCATCGATGATGCAGGCTCTTAGCCCCTGTTCCCGGAGCGCGTCGCGGATGGCATTGGCGCGAAGATCCAGGTCCAGAGTGGGGGACGTACCGATCAGGGCGAAGACTTTCGGCTCGGCCCGGTCAGACCGGCGGCGCGATTGTTTCAAGCGCAGGAGAATGAGGCGGATCATCGCCTCAAGGATTTCCGGTTCGGCCTTGATCAGGCGTTCGAAACCCTTTCGTGAAATGCGCAGCATTTCCGAATCACGCAGAGCATAAACGCTGGCCGAATGCGGGGCGTTCTCAATTTCGCCATCGCCATCGCTGTCCTGGGCCAGGAACAGCGCCATCTCGCCGACTGGTTCGCCAACGCGGATATGTCCGACAAATTCGGTGCGCCCGTCCATCGCCTTGCGGAAGGTGCCAAGCGCGCCAGAAATGACGAAGTAGATGCAGTCGGAAATATCGCCTTCCTCGAACAGAGTGGTGCCGGCGGGCAGGCAGAACCAGCTGGCTTCCTTGCCGGCGGCGCGCAGGGCCCGGCGAGGCACATCCGCCAGGAAGGGGATGGATTGGAGAAAGGAGGCCAGATTCGTGTTCATGCGTGTAAACATGATGCGCTCCGGGCCTCCTGAAAAGTGCTTATGGCCGGCTGTCTTCTCACCGACCCGTGACATTGGCGTGACGCGGCAAGGATTCATTGGCGCGCATTGTTTAAACGCCCTGCAAAAGGCGCGCCTGTTGCAGGCTTCAGATGAAGGCTTGCACATGGCTCAGAATGTACTGATATGTAGCGTTCGGATGATCAGCGTCCCGATCCATCCGGAATTTCGTACCCAGAGGCTTCCCAATGACTGACCAGCGCCCCACCGGTTTCAATTATGTCCCTTATGTCGTGGAACAGACCAGCCGGGGCGAGCGCGGCTATGACATTTATTCCCGGCTGTTGAAGGAACGCATTATCTTCATCACCGGTCCGATCGATGATGGCACAGCCACCACGGTGACGGCGCAGTTGCTTTATCTGGAATCGGAAAATCCCAAGAAAGACATCGCGATCTATATAAACAGCCCGGGTGGATATGTTTCCTCCGGGCTCGC
>JALEGE010000202.1 GCA_022760335.1 Hyphomonadaceae bacterium | reverse complement strand
TTTCAGAAACCGTAGATGTAGACGTAGTAGGCAGTGATTTTGAGGTGTCGATGACCAGCAATAGCGGCGAATGCGGCTTGTTAGGTGGCCTGTCGGGCTCGGGCAAATCCTCGCTTGCCTTTGACACGATCTACGCTGAGGGCCAACGGCGCTATGTCGAGAGCCTGTCGGCCTATGCGCGGCAATTCCTCGAGCTGATGCAGAAGCCCGATGTGGAGAGCATTGAGGGCCTCTCGCCGGCGATCTCCATCGAGCAGAAGACGACCAGCCGGAACCCACGCTCCACGGTCGGCACGGTGACGGAAATCTATGACTATATGCGCCTGCTCTGGGCGCGCGTCGGCATCCCCTATTCGCCCGCCACAGGCTTGCCGATCGAGAGCCAGACCGTCTCGCAAATGGTTGATCGGACGATGGGGCTTGAGGAAGGCACGCGCCTCTATCTGCTCGCCCCCATCGTGCGCGGGCGGAAGGGCGAATATCGCAAGGAATTCGCCGAATTGCTGAAGAAGGGCTTCCAGCGGGTCAAGGTGGATGGCGAGTTTTACGACCTGGAAACACCGCCCACGCTCGACAAGAAATACAAGCACGATATCGACGTGGTGGTCGACCGCATCGTCATCCGCGAGGGCATGGAGCAGCGCCTGGCGGAGAGCTTCGAGACCGCGCTGGAGCTGGCAAACGGCATTGCCGTGGCCGAATTCGCCGACCTCGCCGAGGGCGAGACCAGCCCGCGCCGCATCACCTACAGCGCCAATTTCGCCTGCCCGGAAAGCGGCTTCACCATTCCGGAGATCGAACCGCGCCTCTTCTCCTTCAACAATCCGTTTGGCGCCTGCCCGACTTGTGACGGCCTTGGCACGCAGTCCAAGGTGGATGTTGATTTGGTCGTCCCCGACCGCGACCTCACCCTGATGAACGGCGCCATCGCGGCCTGGGCGAAGTCTTCGTCTCCTTACCAAACCCAGACCCTGCAGGCCCTGTCGGCCCATTACCGCTTCGATCTGAAACAACCCTGGAACAAGCTGGATCCGAAGATCCACGAGATCATTCTCCACGGCACCGGCGAGGAAGCAATCGACTTCGTCTATGATGACGGCATGCGCCGCTATGAGGTCACCAAGACCTTCGAAGGCGTGATCCCCAATCTCGAACGTCGTTATCGCGAGACCGACAGTGCCTGGGTGCGCGACGAAATTGCCAAATACCAATCCTCCCAGCCCTGCCCGGCCTGCGGCGGCAAGCGGCTGAAACCGGAAGCCCTGGCAGTGAAAGTCGCCGGGCTCGACATTGCCGATGTCTCGATTTTCTCCATCCGTGAGGCTGGGGCCTGGTTCGCGGGTGTGGAAGATACGCTGAGCGACCAGGCGAAGGAAATCGCCAGCCGGATCCTGAAAGAGATCAATGATCGGCTGAAATTCCTCAATGATGTGGGCCTGGATTATCTTGGCCTCGGCCGCGCCTCCGGCACGCTGTCGGGCGGGGAAAGCCAGCGCATTCGCCTGGCCAGCCAGATCGGCTCCGGCCTCACTGGCGTGCTCTATGTCCTTGATGAGCCAAGCATCGGCCTGCATCAGCGCGACAATGAACGCCTGCTGGAAACGCTGAAACGCCTGCGCGATCTCGGCAATTCGGTGATCGTGGTCGAGCATGACGAGGACGCCATCCTCACCGCCGACCATGTCATCGATATGGGCCCGGCCGCCGGGGTACATGGCGGAGAAGTGGTGGCCCAGGGCACGGCCGAAGAGGTGATTGCCGATCCGAACAGCCTGACCGGCGCTTATCTAAACGGCACGCGGGAGATCGCGATCCCCGAAAAGCGCCGCTCTGCCGCCCGCGTCAAATCGATCCGCCTGAAGGGCGCGACCGGCAACAATCTGAAATCGGTCGATGCGCGCATTCCGCTGGGCGTGTTCACCGCCATCACCGGCGTCTCCGGCGGCGGCAAATCCACACTTATCATTGAGACGCTTTACAAATCCCTGGCGCGCAAGCTGAACGGCGCTTCTGCCGTACCCGCGCCCTATGACACGATTGAGGGGCTGGAGCATCTCGACAAGGTGATCGATATCGATCAGAGCCCGATTGGGCGCACGCCCCGGTCCAACCCGGCGACCTATACCGGCGCCTTCGGACCGATCCGCGACTGGTTCGCCAATCTGCCCGAATCCAAGGCACGCGGCTACAAGCCCGGCCGGTTCAGCTTCAATGTGAAGGGCGGGCGGTGCGAAGCCTGTCAGGGCGACGGCGTCATCAAGATCGAGATGCACTTCCTGCCGGATGTGTACGTCACCTGCGAGGTCTGCCACGGCAAGCGGTATAATCGCGAGACGCTGGAAGTGCTCTACAAGGGCAAGTCCATCGCCGATGTGCTCGACATGACGGTGGAAGATGCGGCGAAATTCTTCTCCGCCGTGCCGGCCATTGCCACCAAGATGGAGACCCTGAACCGGGTCGGGCTCTCCTATATCAAGGTCGGCCAGCAGGCCACGACCCTGTCGGGCGGCGAGGCCCAGCGCGTGAAACTCGCCAAGGAGCTGTCAAAACGCGCCACCGGCCGCACGCTCTATATCCTCGACGAGCCGACCACCGGCCTGCATTTTGAGGATGTGAACAAGCTGCTCGAAGTGCTCCACGAACTGGTCGATGCCGGCAATACGGTGGTGGTCATCGAGCACAATCTCGATGTCATCAAGACCGCCGACTGGCTGCTCGATCTCGGCCCGGAAGGCGGCGATGGCGGCGGGCAGCTGGTCGCCGAAGGCACACCTGAACAGGTCGCCCAGACCGAGGGCAGCCATACCGGGCGCTTTCTGGCGGAAACCTTCAAGCGCCAGGATGAACGCCGCGCGGCGAAGAAGGCACGCGAGGGCAAGGGGAAGAAGAAAGGGAAATCGAAGGCGGCTTGAGGGTGCACGGGTTCAGATTTTCCTGTCTGATCCCCGATTCTCGATGGCCCCCTGCTCAAGGCCGCACCTGTGTCCGCAAGGCGCGCTGGGCGCTGCGGTGATTGCAATTCAAGTTGAACCTCAGTTTCCGCCCTCCCCCGCGCAGGCGGGGATAAGCGGCTTTGGGGGTTAGCTTGTGTCGTGGATGGCGGGGGCGAACGCCCCAAACGATAAAGCACGGCGTGTGCCCCCTCCGACCCGCATGCGCGGGCCACCTCCCCCGCGGGCGGGGGAGGATGAGACCGAGAGCAATTCAGCAGTTTTCCGCTTCGCCCGCGCGAGCACATCGCACCAGTCCTCAACGCCGGCCATATGCCGGTTGAACCGCGCCCGCTCCGGGCTGAGGTCGAGATACGTCACATGGATCCAGCCATACCAGGTGATCTCCACCTTCATGCTGGCATAGCCATGCCCTTCCTCAATCAGCTTCCCCGTCCAGGCCACAAAGGACCGCAGGCTCAGCCACAGCACCGGCCAGAAGAAGGGGTGCACACGGGAAAAGGGATCAGCCAGCGCGGTCATGGGCTGAAGTGTGCGGGGCGCGGCAAGTGGGTCGGATAAGTCCGGTTGCCTGCGTGGAAATGTAGGGTGCATGGAGCGTGAACGATATGCACCAAGCGGTTATCCTGTGGATATCGGCCTTCAGCCTCCATGCACCCTACTTTCTACTCTTCTCTGCACTTCTCGAATATGAGCAGGTAATTTGAGCCAAGCGTAAACAAGCCGAGCGTAAGCACCAGGATCAGCAATCTGATGATCAGCATGAACAGGTTTGTTCCACCGATGGGAACAACCTCACACAAGTTCCATCCTTGTGCATTCTGTTGAGAAATAGATTTCTCGAAAGCCGCCCTGGTATTTGTCACAAGCGCCCCAATCAGCCCGCCTGCCAATCCAATGCGAACCACGCGATTCATTTTCATCTTCATTATGCGCCCCCGTTGCAGAGGACGAGACTAGTCGAATATTACAGAATATCAACTCAAGATAAAATTTTCTGTATCACTCAACTTGCGCACAAGAATCATATGCACCTTAGGATACAATGCATGCTGAACAGTCTTGATGCCTATCAGAGCATGTTCAGCGCCAGGCGCGCTTCATCCGACATGCGCGAAGGATCCCAGGGCGGCTCGAAGGTCAGGCGTACTTCGACATCTTCCACGCCCTCAACGCCGCGCGCGGCGGTTTCGACCCAGCCCGGCATGTCGCCCGCCACGGGGCAACCCGGCGCGGTGAGGGTCATGTCCACATCCACCTTGCGCGTGGCCTCGTCGATATCGACCTTGTAGATCAGGCCCAGCTCATAAATATCCACCGGGATTTCAGGGTCATACACGGTCTTGAAGGCCGCAATGATGTCATCGGTAATCCGGTTGAGCTCATCCTTCGGGATCACGCCCTCGGCCGCCTCCGCCTTGGCGGCGTCGACGTCGATCATGTCGCGGCTGGTCATATCATCTGCCATGTGTGCGATCTAAGGGGCCTTCCAGCAATAATCAAACTCAAGCGAGCATATCACGCGCGCGCGCCAGTGCATCAATGAATGCATCCACTTCAGTTTCGGTGTTGTAAATACCAAAACTGGCGCGCGCCGTGGCCGTCACACCGAGATGGGTCATCAGCGGCTGGGCACAGTGATGCCCCGCGCGAACCGCCACGCCATAGCGGTCGAGAATTTGTGCGATGTCATGCGGATGGGCCCCCTCCAGGCTGAAGGAGAGGACCGCCCCCTTCCCCGCCGCCTGGCCATGAATGCGCAAGCCATTGATGCCGCGCAGGGCCTCTGCCGCGCGTGTATAAAGCGCATGCTCATGGGCGATCACCGCCGCACTGTCGAACTGCTCTACCCAGCGGATGGCCGCGCCCAGCCCGATCGCCTCGACAATGGGTGGCGTACCGGCTTCGAACCGATGAGGTGGCGCGTTATAGGTGACCCGGCCCGTCTCGACGATTTCGATCATCTCTCCACCGCCCTGATAGGGCCGCATGGCGGCGAGCTTCTCCAGCTTGCCATAGAGGACGCCGATGCCGTTCGGGCCATAAAGCTTGTGCCCGGTGGTGACATAGTAATCGCAATCCAGCGCCTGCACATCCACTGGCAGGTGCACCCAGGCCTGGCAACCATCGAACAAGACTTCTGCTCCGGCCGCATGGGCCAGCCGCGCCACTTCGGCGGCGTCCGTCACCGTGCCCAGCACATTCGACATATGCGTGATGGCCACCATGCGCGTTTTCGGGCCGATAGCATCCGCAAGCGCCGCCATGTCCAGGCTGCCATCCGCGTTCAGGCCAACCCAGCGCAGCACAGCGCCATGGCGCTCGCGCAGAAAGTGCCAGGGCACGATATTGGAATGGTGCTCCATTATGGAGAGCACGATTTCCTCGCCCGGCTGGATTGTGCCTGCGAGGCCTGAGGCGACCAGGTTGAAGGCTTCGGTGCCCCCCTTGGTGAAGATGATGCTCTCGGGCGAAGGCGCATTCAGGAACCGCGTGACATCCGCGCGCGCGCCCTCGAAGGCTTCGGTGGTTTCATTGGCCAGGGTGTGCAGGCCGCGATGCACATTGGCATAGGCCGTGCGCATCTGCCCGGCCATGGCCTCGATCACCGCCTCGGGCTTTTGCGCGCTGGCGGCATTGTCGAGATAGACAAGCGGGCGGCCATGCACCTCCCGCGAGAGGATCGGGAACTGGGCGCGAATGGCCTCGATGTCGAAAACGGAATCGGCTGGCATGCCTGCTATTTAGGCCTGCCAGCCGAACTTGCCATAGCTCAGATGTGAGCCTTTTCAGCGATTAAACGTCGCGATCGAGTTTTTCGAGCGCGGCAATGGTGGTCTGACTGTCAGACTTCAAAGCCGTCAGCATTGCGCGTGTCTGCGCGGTGATCTGTTCAGCGAGAACTTCTTCAATCTCGCCGGCGACAAAATGCTCGGCGCGCAGAACCTCCTCAATCGCAACCTCGGAGTCATTGTCGACGATCGTGCGCAATTGCGTGAAGGCACGATGGCCGGTGCCGAGCGCCTGGCCCACTTCATCAGGCTTCCCGCCAAGTTCGATTATTCGGGCCTGCAGATTATCGCGCTGTGCGGCGCGCTCCATGGCCAGCGCTTCCAATGTTTCAGCAACGACCGGATCATTGTCGGTCACATCGGATGCTTCGTGATACAGCTCGGCCGCATCGATATAAATCGAGACCAGGTCATTTACCTGCTCGATCTCATTACTACGGATGTCTTGGGCCTCTTCCGATTGCGCCGCCAGGTTGGTCTGGCTGCGCGAAAGCTCATCGGTAGCACACGCAGCAAGTGTCAGCGGCGCAAGGGCGGAAATCGTATAAACTTTCCAATTTTTCATAGTCTTACCTCCATTCTGCATGGGAGGCTGACCTAGGAAGGCGGGAGAACAATGTCGGCCCCCCGCATCAAATCATCATGCAATTGCCTTATTTGCTCCCAGCCAGGTCTGGGCCGTGGAAAGCAATATTTCCGATGCAAAATCAGGGGCTTGATCAAATGCCTCAGCGACAAAGGCCTGAGTCAGCATTGCCTTTGCTTCATGTTCGGGAATGCCGCGCTGACGCATATAGAACAACTGGTTGTTGTCGAGCGCGCCGCAGGTGTTGCCATGCGCACACTCGACATCGTCAGCATAGATTTCCAGTTCCGGTTTGGCGAAAACTTCCGCGCCGTCTTCCAGCAGCAAGGCGTGATGTTGCATGGCCGCATCGGTGCGCTGGCCGACCCCGCGCGGCACCATGAACTTGCCTTGGAAAATGCCGCGCCCGCCATCCAGAACGGCGCCCTTGGTGAGCTGGCGTGTCGTGCAGGCCTCTGCGCCATGGCGGATATGGCTGGTGAAATCCACATGCCGGCCGGAAGCAGCGAGATAGGCCGCGTTCAGCACCGCCTGCGACCCGGTCTCCTGATGGGTGAGATGGGTCTCAATGCGCGTGATTCTTGCGCCAAAAGCCAAAGCCGTCTGTGCATATCGCGCCGCGCTGGCCGACCGGATATTCGCCGTGATGGCCTGGGCCTCATCGCCGGCGCCGTTCTGATAAAGCGTGCGAGTGGCCGATGCGCCCTCCTGCAGCGTGAAATCGAGCAGGAAGCTGGACAATCCCGCCCCGCCAAGATGGCTTTCGACCAGGTCGATATGTGCGCCCGGGCGAACGATCACGCTGATCCGGGCAAGATTGGCTTCGGCGCGCTCTGAACGCGCAATGATGCGAAGGGGCTCTGCTACAGGTTCGGTGACCTCGATCGCCAGGCCGGATGCCGCGCCCTTGCGCCCGGCCAGAGCAGCTGTGAGCGCACCGAGCGGCATCTCCTCGGCACGCGAAAAGGCGTCGGCATCCGGGCGCTCAAGGATACGCAGCCCGACCGGCAGGTCCGATGGCAGGATATAGCGGCTTGCGTTGATTTCGATCACCGGGCCCTGCAGCGCGGCGAACGGATCGGCGTTAGGTGTTCCTTTCGGCGCTTCCAACATTGGTAGCGCGGCGCGGAAATCGCTCCAGCGCCAGGCCTCCATGCGGCGGTGCGGCAGGCCCGTGGCCGCGAACGCGGAAAAGGCCCGCTCGCGGCGCGGATCCTCCCCGCGCATGGCATAGCGCGCAACCAGCTCCAGCTCAGTGGTATTTGCGTTGGTAATAATGGATTTCAGATCGGTGGCCATCAGGCCGCCTCCCCGATCACCCCGTCATAGCCTTCTTCTTCCAGGCGCAGGGCGAGCTCTGGCCCGCCGGTCTTCACGATACGCCCGGCCGACAGGACATGCACCTTGTCGGGTTTGATATGGTCGAGCAGGCGCTGATAATGGGTGATCACCAGCATGCCGCGCTCGGGCGCGCGCAGGACGTTCACGCCTTCAGCCACGGTTTTCAGCGCGTCGATGTCGAGGCCGGAATCAGTCTCGTCGAGAATAGCGAAGCGTGGTTCCAGCATCATCATCTGGAAGATTTCCAGCCGCTTTTTCTCACCACCAGAGAAGCCGACATTCAGTGGGCGTTTCAGCATATCGGCGGTGAGGTTCAGCTGGCCGCCAATCTCTCGCGCCTTCTTGATGAAATCCGGCGCGGAAACCTCGTCTTCCCCGCGCGCCTTGCGCTGGGCGTTCATGGCGGTACGCACAAAGGTCATCACCGGCACGCCGGGGATTTCCACCGGATATTGGAAAGAGAGAAAGAGCCCCGCTGCGGCGCGCGCTTCCGGCGCCATGTCCAGGATATCGGCGCCCTCCAGCGTGGCGCTGCCACTTGTCACCTCATAGCCTTCCCGGCCGGTGAGCACATAAGACAGTGTCGACTTGCCCGCGCCATTGGGCCCCATGATGGCGTGCACCTCGCCGGCAGGCACCTCCAGAGAGAGCCCTTTCAGGATCGGCTTGGCCTCATCGCCTTCGCCGACAGTTGCGTGCAGATCATTCAGGTTCAGCATGGGGCGCATATGGCTCGGATCGGCATGGATTTCAAAGGGTTTCACGCTTGGCGCTGTGGTTACCGCACCTGGTCAGCAGTCAATCCGCTGGTGCAGGGGGATGGCAAAGCCGAACGGAACCGGTGGCCGCCTGTCCGGCGGGCGGGCATACGCCTCTCGGAATTGCTCAAACACGATCTGGGATGCCGCCCAGCGTATGTCCGGCGCAAGATCACAGACCTCAAGGGCAAGAATGTCCGGATCCTTTGTCAAAAGCGAGAGCGCAATCACCTCATCAAGCAGATCCCCGCGCTCCTTGTCGCTGAGATCAGGCCAGCTACGCCCAGAAAGCTGGTGGGAGAAGACACACTCCAGCGCCTCCGGCCAGGCGAGCTGCGCGCCGGTTTCCACTTGGTCGCGGATCTCAGGATCATCCATGTCACACACGCCAGACCAGGCCTGGTATAACTTCAGAGCTTCATCCTGATCCGGGCGCGGTTTTGAAAGATCCGGGCCGGCATCCCCCACCGGAAGATCCGTGACCGCGCGCTCCGCCTCGGATTCGCAATAAAGATAGCTCCGCAGAATATCCATGTGCTCGGTCCCCGCCCCGGGCTTCTCAAGCCGATATGGCGCGGGCGCACTTTCCATGGACATCGCCTCGACAAAGGTATTGACGATGGCCTCCGCCAGCGCCCCGGGCTTATGCGTGCAGAAATCATATTGCCGCACGCTTTCATCGCGTGTGGCAAGATAAAGCCGTGCCAGGACCGGCGCGACAGCAAGCTGCTCGGCCTGGCTCAATGCGTCCCAATCGCGCCCCGCCAGGGCTTGCCGAAGCACACATCGCAGCGCCGCCTCCTGGAACAGGCGCACCCCT
>JALEGE010000201.1 GCA_022760335.1 Hyphomonadaceae bacterium | reverse complement strand
TGTTCATCGGCGAGGAAGAGCACGGCATCTGGTCGCTGGATCTATCTGATCCTGCCAGTGCACCCGTCAGTGTTGATACAATCGCGGCCGGCAATGGCCTGGTGATGGATGTCGAAGGCCTGTCCATCTGGGCCGGACCTGAAGGCACAGGCTATCTTGTCGCCTCCGCACAAGCCGCTGACCGTTATGTGGTTTATGATCTGACCCCGCCACATGCTCCCTTGGGAATTTTCAAGGTTGCCGGCAGTGAAGATGGCAGCGTGGATGCAGTTAGCCATACCGATGGCCTGGATATCACTTCCGCTCCCCTGCCCGGCTATCCCGCTGGTCTGCTTGTCGTTCAGGATGACGCCAACCCGACCAAGTCCCGGGATCAGAACTTCAAGCTGGTGAACTGGGCAGTCATTCTTGATGCGCTCGGTGAATAATCGCAAACACTACAGGATGCGGACTTGCAACCTTACGGAAATTCATTAAATTGTATTTCTCGTTTAGGTTGTTTTTTGTATGCCCACTCGACAACAGCTCCTGGAAGAAGTTCGGCGTTTGGAGTCGAGTGTGTCCGTGCTTAGCGTGGCGGCCAGCCATATGCCGGCAACCGCACCTGAATCAGAATTTTACCAAGCCGAGATTCCTCTGGCGATCGAGGATGCGAAACTCGGCTTGGAGCGGCTATCGGAGCTGATTGGCGGATTGGACGTGCACCCTTAGAGCGCCGGGCGAAAAGGTGGACTCCGGTTTTTCGCATGAGCCCACGCGACCCCAAAAAAACCTAGAGCATCGAGCGTTTCACATATAACGCACGATGCTCTAGACGGGTGATCTCTTATCGCCCGTCAGACGGCGTGCTCACTCGAGACCAGCCAATATTGCCTCTGCCGCGCGATCCGGAGTCGGCCGTGCGCCATGCCCCATTGCCTTCAGCGCTTCGTGCTGACCAGCAATTTGGGCGGCAAGCTTTCCTGGCGCTTTGAGCAGCTCGGTCGCCGCACCGCTCAGGCGTTCTGGTGTCATCTCATTCTGGATGAACTCCGGCACGATAGCTTGATCTCCAGCCGCGATATTCAAAAGCGTGACATGCTTGAAACGGAAAATCTGGCGCGCAAGCAGATAGGTCAAACTGCCAAGCTTGTAAGCCACCACCATCGGAGTACCCTGCATAGCCAGCTCACTGGTCACCGTTCCGGAACAGGCCAGGGCGAGATCCGCCGCGGCCATGGCATCCCCGTGAGGGCTGCCTTCATCGGGCACGCGCATACTCTCAAGCTCGCTGGCAAAGTCAGCGCAGAATGCATCCGCAATGCTCTCTGCCGGCATGGCGACCAACTGAACATCTGGTCGTGCATGTTTCACCATCAGCGCCGCACGCATCAGGGCGGGCGCCACACGCCGGATCTCACTCATCCGGCTCCCCGGCAAGACAAGCAGGATCGGCCTTTCCGGATCCAGACTGTGCGTGGCGCAAAAACGTGCCTTGTCACCCGGCACCCCGCGCGAAAGTGCGGGAACGCCAATCGCCGCTGCCTCAATCGGAAGTTGTTCGTAATAGGGAAGTTCCATCTCATGCAGACACAGCACTTGATCGAATGTCGCCGCCAGGGTCTTCGCACGCCCTGGTCTTGAGGCCCACACTTGCGGCCCAGCCAGCTTTATGAGCCGAATATGCGGGGCAAGCGCACGCACGCGCTGGCCAACCCGCAGGCAAAAGCCCCAACTATCGACCAAGACCGCTGCATCGGGCGCATTCTCTACAATATGGTCGGCTGCCGCATCGGCCAATTTGATAACCGTGGAATAGGCCATCAGGCCTTCCACGAGCCCCAACACGGAAAGCGGCGCGATATCGAAGGGCGACTGAATGCCCAGCCGCGCCATTTCACTGCCGCCAATGCCAGCGAGTTCACAGTCGGGCTGGCGTTCAAGGATCGCCTGCATCACCTCACGCGCAAGCAAGTCGCCTGAGGCTTCCGCTGCAGTGAAGTGCAACTTCATTTCCCGGGCTCCAACCCGAAGAGAAAAATGCCGGCTTCATTCGCGGTCGATTCCACAGCGATGCGATCAACGATCAAGGCGCCCCCCGCCTCAAAAGCAATGCCGGCAAGCCCCGCACGTTGGACGCCTTCTACAGTCGCTACACCGAGTGTGGGCAGGTCGATCTTGCGATCCTGGATTGGCTTGGGAATCTTAACCAACACACCGCGTGGCGACTCCGGTGTTCCACGCAGTGTAAGATCAAGTTCGGCGCAACGTGCCAACATGCGGTCCGTGCCCTCCTGGGCTTCTACGGCCAGAACCAGCCCATCGCAGACAATGCAGCCCTGACCGACATCCAACCTGCCAATCTCACGCGCCACATGAGCCGCGCGCTCTATATCCCGGCGCGCGGCTTCATCCGGCTCAGGTCCGGCCAGCAGGCCAGAAGGCGCCAAAAGGTGTCCTGCAATTTCATCCGCCCCGCGTATTGTGAAGCCTTCCGCTTCCAGCTCTTTCAAAATGGTCTGCAGCAAGGCGTCATCACCCTGCCGCGCCGCGCTGAGAACCTTGGGAAGGAGACGTGCGCCTCGAAAATCCAGCTTGAGCGCAGAAAAATCCGGACGCGAAACATTGCCGGCAAACACGATATCTCGGCAGCCGGCACCATTCAGCGTCTTGATCAACTTCCCGAACTCACCAAGACCGACAGTGTCGCCAGGATAATCCTGCAAAGCAGGCTCTTCAAAGCCCTTCAGGCGTATAACAAAGACTTCGCGCCCACTGGCCAGCGCGCCCTCGGCAACGCGCACAGGCAACATGCCAAGACCTGCAACCAGTCCGATCGGCCCAGGCATCAGCCCGTATTTCCTGGCAGACAGAGGGCTCTGGAGCGATCCTTGCGAATGAAGTCCAGAACTTGCGTCACATGCGGCGCACCTTGAAAGGCCTGCACTGTCGCCTCGAGACGATCAGCAAACGCCCCTTCGCCCTCAAACAACATCTTGTAGGCCCGGCGTATGATACGAATATCCTCACGGCTGAACCCCCGCCGTGTCATCCCCTTGACATTCAGTCCGGTCAGCTGCGCGCGGTTCCCGGCCACTATGCCGAACGGAATGACATCGGAAACGACAATCGCGCCCCCGGCAACAAAGGCATGATCGCCAATCTCCGAGAACTGATGGATGGCAACAACCCCACCCATCCAGACATGGTCGCCGACCAGACAATGCCCGCCAATTTCGGCCGCATTGGCAAACACGCAATGATTGCCGATCTGGCAGTCATGGCCCGCATGGGCATAGGTCATGAAGTAACAATCGGAACCAATACGGGTGATCTTCCTGCCATGTACCAAGCCTGCATGGACGCTGGAAAACTCACGAAAAACCGTACGCGGGCCAACAACCAATCCGGTCCCCGGCTCATCCTTGGCGCCAAGGCTCTGACCGCGGCAGCCCAGGACCGCGCCCGGGAAAACCTCGCAATCCTCGCCCAGAATGGTTTCACCCATAATGGTGACACGGCCATGCAACCGAACACGCGCGCCCAAGACCACTTGCGGACCTACTTCGCAGAATGGGCCGATCTCGACGCCTTCACCAATCTCTGCACCCTCATGGATGACCGAAGAGGGATGGATACGAGGTTCGTTCATCAGGTTTTCTTTCGCGATTTGGTCTGCTTGGAGAGCCAGGCCACTTCACGCATATATTCGCGCAAGGGCCGCGCCGGAACACCGCCCCAAACCTCTCCTGCCGGGACATCCCTGAAAACACCGGCCGCCGCCGCCAGCTTGGCGCCCGCACCAATGGTGACATGATCGGCAATACCAGCCCGGCCACCAAGTTGAACACCATCGCCAATAACACAACTGCCGGAAATACCGCTGAACGCGGCGATTGCCACGCTTCGCCCCATCACCACATTGTGGCCGATATGACAGAGATTATCGATCTTTGACCGCTCACCAATAAGGGTGTCATCAAAGGCGCCGCGATCGATCGTGGAATTGGCACCCACTGTGACATGGTCTTGCAAAATGACCCGCCCAAATTGGGGAATATCTTCAGCGCCCGCCTCGCCCGCGATCACGCCAAATCCGGCTTCCCCAATGCGCACACCCGAGGCCAGCTTCACATGATCCCCGATCAGAGCGCATTGAACCGAAACATGCGCGCCAATGCGGCAGTTCCGGCCAATCTGCACACCAGCGCCGATTACTGATCCTGGGCCAATTTCTGTGCCTTCGCCAATCGCCGCACCAGCGCCAACAACCACGCCATGGGCCAGTTTCGCTTCCGGATGAACAGCCGCGCCTGGCGCAATCTGTTCTCCCCACTCAGACAGAGGACGAAGAGTAAACAATTGTCGGCCGACACGGACATGGGTCAATCGCGGCGCATCACACACAAGCGCCGCGACGCCCTCTGGCAAGCCATCGGCAAAGTCCGGCTTCACCAAGCAGGCCAGCGCATCAACGCTGATGGCAGACATTTCCTCGCGCCGGCCTTCGAAGAAACAGACATCACCATGCCTGGCAGATGTGGCTGAGGAAACCCCGGTGGCTGGTGCCTCGGGATCTCCGATAAGGGTCGCGCCCGCCAGCTCGGCCCACTTTCCTAACGTCACAGCCCCAATGGACGCGAAGAAACGGGGATCGACTGGCACGGGCGCGCCCCTCTTTTAAAGTTGCTACTGCTGTTGGCTTTGCTGCGCTGGCAGGCGCTCACGCGTGACCGCGATGGTCGGCGTGCTGCTGTTCAGCTTGGAAATCACTTCATCGGTCACATTCACCGAAGGTAGGGCGATCATGACATCCGTGGCCGCCAACATGATTTCCGCACCCTTCTCTGCCATCACTTCCTCAAGCACAGGCTTGAGCGCTTCAGCAAAGGCGATCTGAGCCTTGCGCTCGGTGATGGCCAGTTCCGTGGCACGGCGATCAGATTCCTGGCTCAGTGTACGCAGGCGGGTCTGATAGTCGCGCGCCTGGGCCTGCAGCTCGGTATCGGCCTGAAGAGCCTCCGGCGTCATATTGGCTGTGCGTGCCTGGATTGTTTCGCCAAGCTCTTCCAGGGAATTGGCAGACGGCTCAAGCTCGCGCTGCATCTGTTCCTGAATGGTCTGGATCTTGGTGGCAATATCCTGGCCGGCCGCGCTTTCAGTCAGCACGCGCGTCTGATCGACAACGACAATCTTGGTGCCCTGGGCAAGAGCCGGGGCGGCCAGAGCGAAGCTGGCGATCACCAGCACCGTCACGGCTATGAAATGTCTCACTTGCAGCATGGAAGTTACTCCTTCTGGGGCTAGAACCTCGTTGAGGTTGAGAACCGGAACGTCTCTGTCCGGTCGTACTCCTCCTTGCGGAGGATCTGGGAAAAGTCAAAGCGAATGGGACCAAACGGGCTGTCCCAGAATACGCTGAGACCAGCCGAGGCGCGCAGGGTCAACTCATCCTCTGTAAAACGCACTGCACTTCTCGTCACACCTGTGGACTGATCGACATAGAAGATCGGGTCATCCTGGTCTGTGTCCTCAAGCCAGCCGAGCGAGCCGGCATCTGCGAACAGGGCCGTCTTGATACCATACTCTTCAGGCAAGAGGTTTGGCACGGCCAATTCGAATGTGCCCTGATAATAGAGATTGCCGCCCAGGGACCGGCCCCGGCGCAGGCCTACCTCATTGCCGTCCTCGTCAAAGAAACGGTCCATCTCGCGCGGACCCAGCCCGGCCACATCGAAGCCGCGGAAGGAACTGCCGCCCCGGAAGAAACGGTTGTTGATCCGGATCGTGTCATCTCCGCCCAGCGGGAAGATGTATCCTGTCGAGAAGCGCGACGAGAAGCGGAAGCCTCTCCAAAGTCCGCGATACCAGGCTGCCGTCGCCTCAGTGCGCAAATACTTTACATCGCCGCCCAGTCCAGCGAAATCCTGGCTGAAGGACATGTCGAACCCGCGTGTCGGCTCGATCGGATCGTTGCGACGATCCCATTGGAATGTATAGCCGAGAATAGAGGAAATATCTGCACGCTCGGAATCACACAGCGAGGACCGCAGGTTCGGCGCAATCTGCGAGGAACAGATGTTTACCGCCTGAGTGCCCTCGGGTAGCGGGTTACGCGTCGGCGGGATGGTGACCGGGATGGTAAAATCATCGCTGGGATCATCCGGAGTGCCGTTATCGTTGACGATCTCCTCAGTGGCATAATTGCCATCTGCATCGATCACGACCAGATCATCGTCGACATTGATCTCATCCGATTGCAAGCGATAGCGCAGGCCAAGATTCGTGCGTTCGGTCAGTGGGAAACCAACCCGCAATCCTGCGCCATAAGTTTGCGTTTCAAAGTTCGAAACATCCAGGAAGTTCGAGCGCGTGGCGAAGAGATCGAGACCTGCAGCAAGATTGCGGTCGAGGAAGCGCGGCTCTGTGAAGCGGAAATCGACATACTGGTTCCGGTCCGACGCCGACACGCGCGCGACGAGGGACTGCCCAGTCCCGCGCAGATTGCGCTGGGTGACAGACACATCGATGAGAAAGGCATCGACTGAAGAAAATCCGGCAGCAAAGGAAAGCTCGCCGGTTGGCTGTTCTTCCACCGACACATTGACAACAGTGCGGTCGGCCTCCGAACCGGGCTCTTCGGTCACGGCAACATCGCCAAAGAAGCCAAGTGCGCGGACCCGGTTGCGCGAACGGTCGAGCAGAATGCGGTTGAACGCATCGCCCTCAGTGATCCGCAACTCTCGCCGGATTACGCGATCCAGTGTACGCGTGTTTCCGACAATGTTGATCCTCTCAACATAAACTCGTGGCCCCTCATCGATAGCAAAGGTGACATTCACCTTGTTCGTGACCGGGTCGGCTTCGATACGCGGACGGATGTCGACAAAGGCATAGCCGGCCACACCAGCGGCGAAAGTCAGCGTATCGATGGCGTCCTCGATACGGTCACCTTGATAAAGATCGCCTTCCTGTATAGCCACGGCGCGGCGCAGGCCATTCGCGTTCAGCTTCTCCAGCGCGGTCTCGACCTTTATCTCTCCAAAGTCATACTGCTCACCTTCATCAATAGTGAAGGTGATGTAGAAATCTTCCTGGTCCGGCGTGAGGTCGGCCACCGCAGAGACTACGCGGAAATCATAATAGCCGTTATTCTGATAAAACTGGCGCAGCACTTCGCGGTCATATTCCAGCCGACCGGGATCATAATTGTCATTGGAGGAGAAAAAGCGCCACCAACGCGACTGTTTGGTCACGATCTCGCTGCGCAGGCGCCTGTCAGCATAGACTTCATTGCCGATAAAGTTGATCGAGCGCACGCCCGTCACCGGCCCCTCTGTCATCTTGAAGATGAGATCGACGCGATTCTGATCGAGCGGCTTGTATTCCGGTTCTACCGTCGCGGAGAAGCGACCTGACTGGCGATAGAGTTCCAGGATGCGCTGCACATCGGCCTGCACACGTGCAGCCGTAAAGATACCACGTGGTGCGGCCTGGATTTCCTCGCGCAGCTTGTCATCATCCAGCGCGCGATTTCCTTCGAAGATCACGCGGTTGATGATCGGGTTTTCAACAACGCGTACAATCAAGTCTGAACCGCGACGGTCAATCGCCACATCGGCAAACAGACCGGTTGCGAAGAGTGTCTTCAGACTGAGATCAATACGTTCCCCATCAAAAGGATCACCCGCCTCCAGCAGCAGATAGGATTGAACCGTACGTGCCTCGATACGTTGGTTCCCTTCGACAATCACGGCGCGGATATTGCCCGCCAACAGGTCTTCCTGAGCACTGGCCTGGCCAGCCAGTCCCAGGCCCGGTGTGAGGGCAAATGCAGCCGCCATGGCTGTCGCAGATAGAATCGAACGCATCCTCGACGACCTTTTCAAACTCGACATGGGTGGGACTTACTCAGAGCCCGTCGCGGTGAACACACCCGTTTCCAAAATGTCGCCCCAAGTGACGACCACGAACAGCCCTATAAGCAGGAAGAAGCCGACTGTCAGCGCGCCCTCCTGTATTTTCTCAGGCAAGGCCCTGCCAGTTACTGCTTCCCAAGTGTAAAAAACCACGTGTCCGCCATCCAGGATTGGGAATGGCAGCAGGTTGAACAAACCGATTCCAACTGAGACCAGGGCGCAGATTTTCAGCGCCATGATGGCAAGGGCGCGTGCCTTTTCCGCTGCACTGGCCTCTTCCACTTCCAGTGTGCGATTGACCACGCGCCGGGTGACATCCCCAATTCCGACCGGGCCGGAGAGATTGCTCAAAGGCTCCTTCCCTGTCACCATGCGCACCAGCATGTCGACTGTCATGTCCACTGTTTCGACAGTCTCGACAACGCCGCCTGTCACCGCGCCGATTGGGCCATAACGCTTCGGCTCAAGCGGGACAGCGGAGAACTCCATACTGATGGACCCAAGGGGCACCATCTGGCCAAGTCCATTATCCATAAGCTTGCGCTCCGGGGTCAGCGTCAGCGCGAGCGTTTCGCCTGCCCGATCAAGCGTAACGGAGATATCCGAACCTGCCTGGAGCTTCACAGGGAGCAGCAAGTCATCGCGATTTTCCACCGTCTTGCCATCCACTGAAATCAGCACGTCGCCGGGCTCAAGCCCTGCCTGAGCGGCAGGCCCGTCGGCCACAACACCCTCAACACGGATCGTTTCACGTGGACTGCCGAGCCAAAGCAACATGACGGAGAAGATCAGCACGGCGAGCACGAAGTTCGCCGCAGGTCCCGCCAATGAAACAACAATGCGCTGCAGCGGGGAAAGATCACTATATGGCTTGCCCTCCGGCCCCTGCTCCACGCGGCCGACATCACGTGGCCCTTGCGCCTCGCCAACAAACTTCACAAACCCGCCCAGTGGGATCCAGTTGATGCGCCAGCGGGTGCCGCGCTTGTCCTTGCGCTCTGTGATCGGGCGGCCGAAGCCGACGGAAAAGGATTCCACGGCGGCGCCAAACCAACGCCCGGCATAATAATGACCGAGTTCATGGATCACCACGACAATGCCCATCATCAGGATGAGAGACACGAAGAAGAGTGCGGTTTGGCCCAGTGCGCCGTCCAAATTTATCCTCCCGGGCGGCTGGGCGCCCTTTGTAAGCTCTTGTCTGTCAGATCGCGCACCCTTGTATCAAGGTATTCGATCTCTTCCAGAGACATGCAGCTCAGCCCCGAAAAATTCGAGGCCTCGAACATGTCCAGCATCTCTCCTACGGCCCAGCTTATGTCGAGAAAACCGCAACGGCCTGAAATAAATGCAGTCACGGCGGCTTCATTAGCGCTATTTAATACGGTGGCGGCCGCATTTCCCAACGCGCTGGCGCGCTTTGCATAGGCCACTGCAGGAAACCGGCCATCGTCAACCGGGGCGAAATCCAACTGGCCGATTGTCGCCAGATCGAGCCGTGCGACACGCGTTTCCACGCGGCCAGGCCAGGCCAGGGCATGGGCAATCGGCGTTTTCATGTCTGGCACACCCAGTTGAGCGAGCACCGAACCATCCTTGTAGTGCGCCATGCCGTGAATGATCGACTGGGGATGGATCAACACCTCAATCTGCTCAGCCGGCAGGTCAAACAGATAGGCCGCCTCAATGAATTCCAGCGCCTTGTTCATCAAGGTCGCGCTATCGATGGAATTCTTGATCCCCATATCCCAGTTGGGATGGGCCTTGGCCTCATCGGGAGTTGCAACGGCCATCGCCTCCAGACTGTGCAGGCGAAAAGGGCCGCCCGAGGCCGTGATGGTGAGCTGTTCTACATCGCCCTTGTCTTGCAGCACCTGAAAAATAGCATTGTGCTCGCTATCGACCGGCAGGATTGTCGCTCCGAATTCTCTAGCCTCCGAGAGGATCAGGCCGCCAGCACAGACAATGCTCTCCTTGTTGGCCAACGCAACTGTCGTGCCCCGGCGCACGGCGGCCAGGGTTGAGGCCAGGCCCGCAGAGCCGGAAATCGCCGCCAGCAGCTTGTCACAGGGCCGGGTCGCAGCCTCAATGCAGGCAGCCTCGCCCGCCGCCGATTCGATGCCTGTTCCATCCAGGCCAGCCCGCAGAGCCGGCAGACCGGCCTCATCGGCGATAACGGCGATCTTGGGCTTTAAACGCCGGGCGAGCGCCACCAGCGCGTCGACCTGACGGCCTGCGCTCAGAGCTTCCACAGCAAACACAGGCTCGCTTGGCGGTGCGGCAGCGTTCGCATCCTCGATCACATCGGCAGCTGACAGCCCGATGGATCCAGTCGCGCCCATGATCGATATCTGCTGCACCATCGCCTATGATCCTTGGAAGCCCAGAATGCCGACCAGTCCTGGCATGGCCAAAAACGCCGCCACCGCCAGGAAACAAACCGCGCCCAGTCCGTCCACACGGTCCATGATGCCGCCATGTCCCGGCACCAGGCCGCTCGCATCCTTCACATCAAACTGGCGTTTTATCTGGGATTCGAACAGGTCGCCCAGCTGCGCGGCGACGGAAATAGCGGCACCGAACAGCATCCAGGCCGTCAAGTCCGCTTCCAGTATGCCCGCCGCAATGGCACCGGAAAGGACAGAGCAAATCACAGCGCCAAGCGCGCCGCTCCAGGTCTTGTTTGGGCTGTCAGTGCTTAGCGCCGGGCCGCCAAAGCCCCGCCCGGCGAAATAGGCCCCCGAATCTGAGGCCCAGACAATCGCCATGAGTATCAGCGCAGCAGCCTGACCATCCCAGGGCCCACCTTCCCGCAAGACCTGTAGAGCGAAGGGCAAACCACCGGCATAAAGCATGCCGAACGCGCCAAGGGCAAAGCCGCGACCGTGCAGGGCGCCAAACGCCAGCGCGCTGGCTCCCAACACGGCTGAAACCCAGCCCGCAGAAACCGCAAGGAAAGCCAGATTGGAAAGGCCCAGCGCACCAGCGGCGAGCCAGACTGGCCCCTGCCCACTCATCCGGCACCACTCATAGCCCATCACAGCGGCAAAAACCGCCGCCCCACAAGCCAACCAAGCGCCGCCTTGATGGACGACAAAGAGGGCAAAGGGAATCAGAACCAGCGCGGAAGCCACGCGCAGAGCCAATTCGCTGCGCGTGCGCCCGCCGGCTAAATCAGCCATGGTCTAGCTCGCCCCGGCCGTAACGGCGCCATAACGACGCTCCCGGCCGGCAAACTCTGTCACCGCCGCGCGCAGGGCCGTCTCATCAAAATCGGGCCACAGCACATCCGAAAAAACCAGTTCGGCATAGGCGCACTGCCAAAGCAGAAAATTTGAAATCCGGTGCTCACCACTGGTCCGTATCAAGAGGTCTGGGTCCGGCAAGTCACGGGTGTCGAGCGCGGTGGAGAATTTTTCTTCCGTGATTTCAGAGGGTTGCAAATCTCCAGCCGCAACGCGCGCCGCCAGATTTTGTGCCGCGCGAACAATCTCTTCCCGTCCACCATAATTGAACGCCACGGTAAGATGGAACTGTGAATTATCGATCGTCTCGCGCTCTGCCTCATCCACCAGTTTGGCGATATCCTCGGGCAGATTGTCCCGCGTGCCAGCAATGCGCACACGTACGCCTTCGCGCTTCAAGCGGGCCAGATCGCGACGAATATAGGCCTTGAGGAGGCCGAACAGGGCGCTGACCTCACTGGTCGGCCGGCGCCAGTTCTCTGTGGAAAAGGAGAACACCGTGACATAGCGAATGCCGATCTCGCGGGCCGCTTCCACGGTGCGGCGCAGCGCCTCAACGCCGCGTTCATGCCCGGCTGCCCGGGGCAGACCGCGCGACTTGGCCCAGCGACCATTGCCGTCCATGATGATTGCGACATGCGCGGGAATGGCATCACTGGCGCCCTGCCGGGCGGCCGGGCCGGAAACCGGCTGGCTGGCCATCAGACCTGCATGATCTCCGCTTCCTTGGACTTCAATGTATCATCGATGCGGGTAATGTGCTGATCGGTGAGCTTTTGCACATCATCTGCCCAGGCACGCTGTTCGTCCTCGCCGATCTCGCCATCCTTTTCCATCTTCTTCAGCGCATCCATGCCATCGCGGCGTACATTTCGCACAGCAACACGCGCCTGCTCGGCATACTTGCCCGCCACCTTGGTCAAATCGCGGCGGCGCTCCTCATTCAGCGGCGGAATCGGAATGCGCAGATTGGTGCCATCGACCACCGGATTAAGGCCAAGACCAGCATCACGGATTGCCTTGTCGGCAGCGCCGACGACGGACTTGTCCCAGATATTCACCGCCAGCATGCGCGATTCCGGCACGGTGACCGAGCCCACCTGATTCAGCGGCACGGTGGAGCCATAGGCCGGTACCATCACGCTATCGAGCAGGTTCACTGAGGCGCGCCCGGTGCGCAGGCCTGCAAAATCGTCTGACAGGGAGGTCAGCGCACCATCCATGCGACGTTCAAGATCCTTCAGGTCAAAACTCATGGGGCCACCTTCGTCTGGTTTCGAATGACAGTATACGTCCCCCGTCCCCGCAGAACATCCTGCAAAACACCTTCATCTCCCAGTGAGAACACGATGATCGGAATATTGACATCCCGCATCAGGCTGACAGCCGAAGCATCCATCACTTTCAGATTGCGCGCCAACACATCCTGATATTCCAGCGTCTCATACCGCTCTGCATTGGCATCCTTCTTCGGATCAGCCGAGTAAACCCCGTCCACTTGCGTGCCCTTGAGCATGGCATCACAGCCCATCTCGGCCGCACGCAGTGCGGCGCCGGTATCGGTTGTAAAGAACGGGTTGCCGGTACCGGCGGCAAAAATCACGATCCGGCCCTTTTCCATATGGCGGATGGCGCGGCGGCGGATATATGGCTCGCAGACCGATTCCATCGGGATGGCAGACTGCACGCGCGTATCGACGCCGAGCTTTTCAAGCGCGCTCTGCATGGCCAACGCATTCATCACCGTGGCCAGCATGCCCATGCTGTCGGCCTGGGCGCGATCCATACCCTGGGCCGCCCCGGCCAGGCCGCGAAAGATGTTGCCGCCGCCGATAACGAGACTGATCTCCGCGCCGATTTCCTGCGCGCCGACAATTGCTCGTGCGAACTTCTCGCAAACCCCCATGTCGATGCCGTAATCGCTGTCGCCCATCAGGGCTTCGCCGGAAAGTTTGAGAAGGACGCGTTTATAGACTAACGCGTCGGACGGATCAGGTTCTGGCGCGCTCATATGTCAACTCCGGTCAGATTTCTTCTGCCCTAAAGGATTCCCGGCGGCCTGTCATGGCCGCCGGGCAGAGTTCCATTGATTTTTCTTCAGGCGTGACCTGGAGATCAGCCCTTGGAGAGGGATGCGACCTCTGCGGCAAAGTCGTCCTCTTCCTTCTCGATGCCCTCGCCAAGAGCGAAGCGCGCAAATCCAACAAGGCTTGCGCCATTGTCTTCAAGGAATTTGCCGACTGTCTTGTCCGGGTCCATCACGAAGGGCTGCTCGACAAGGACAACTTCCTTGTAGAACTTGTTCATGCGGCCAATGATCATCTTCTCGATGACATTGTCGGGCTTGCCGGAAGCGCGCGCTTCCTCGGTCAGCACAGTCTTTTCGCGCTCGACCAGGGCCGGGTCCAGCTCATCCACGCTGGCCGCAGCAGGAGCCGTGGCGGCGACATGCATGGCCACCTTGCGACCAAGCTCCGCAAGATCACCTTCACCATTGAGACCAACCAGCACGCCCACCTTGCCCAGTCCTTCGGTCTCTGCATTGTGGATGTAAGACGCAACAGCGCCATCGGCCTTGATCTGCTGGGTGCGGCGCAGGCTCATATTCTCGCCGATGGTCGCGATCATGCGGGTGATCATGTCCTCAACTGTGCCCTCGCCTTCTGGCGCCGGCGCGGCCTTCAGGGCCTCAAGCGTACCATCCGTTTCCAGCGCGACCGCGGCAATGCCTTTCAGTGCGGCCTGGAACTGGGCGTTGCGGGCCACAAAATCCGTCTCGGCATTCAGCTCGACCAGCGCGCCGGTCTTGCCGTCTTCCGAAACCAGCGCCGCAACGAGGCCATCGGCCGCTGTTCGCCCGGATTTCTTGGCCGCCTTGGAAAGGCCTTTGGCGCGCAGCCAGTCAACGGCCGCTTCCATATCGCCCTCGCTTTCCACGAGGGCCTTCTTGGCGTCCATCATGCCAGCGCCGGTTTTTTCGCGCAGGCTTTTCACAAGGGCGGCGGTAATCTCAGCCATGGGTCTGCTCTTCAGCTTGGGAGGTTAAGGGGTGTTGCGGTTGGCGGGCAGCCGAACGCCTTATGCGCTCGGCTGGTCTTCCGTGCTGTCTTCTGCGGCGGTCTCAGTCTCCTCCGCAGCAGCTTCGGCCAGTTCGGCCAAGGCCGCATCGGCTTCGGCCAATTCGCCGAGATCTTCAAGATCGCCAAGATCCACGCCCAGATTGGCCGTGGATTCGGCAAGACCATCGACCACGGAATCGGCAACCAGATTACAGTAGAGCGAAATCGCACGCGCGGCGTCGTCATTGCCCGGGAACGGGAAGTCGATATCGTCGGGATCGCAATTGGTGTCGACAACGGCCACGACCGGGATGCCCAGCTTGCGGGCTTCCTTCACGGCGATGGCTTCCTTGTTGGTGTCGATCACGAACATCAGGTCCGGCAGGCCGCCCATATTGGCAATGCCGCCCAGAGCGCGATCGAGCTTTTCACGCTCACGCTCAAGGTTCAGGAGTTCTTTCTTGGTGAGGCCTTCGCCACCGCCGCTTTCGAACATGCTCTCAAGCTCTTTCAGGCGCTTGATCGAGTTCGACACGGTTTGCCAATTGGTCAGCGTGCCGCCGAGCCAACGGTGGTTGATATAGTATTGCGCACAACGCTGGGCAGCCTCGGCCACAGGGTCGGCAGCCTGGCGCTTGGTGCCGACGAACAGCACGCGGCCGCCCTTGGCCACCGTGTCACGGACCTGGACCAGCGCCTGGTGCAGGAGCGGCACTGTTTTAGACAGGTCGAGAATGTGGATATGCGAGCGCTCGCCATAGATGTAGCGCTTCATTTTCGGGTTCCAGCGGTGGGTCTGGTGGCCGAAATGCACGCCGGCTTCGAGAAGCTGGCGCATGGTAAAGTCAGGCAAAGCCATCTTGATTGTCTCCATCCGGTTGACCTTCACGAGCGACACGGAACCACCGAGGATGGCAGCCCGCACCGGATGCGCCCGTGCACAGGGGTTGAAGGCGGTGGCTATACACAATTGCGCGCGCGGCGCAACCACCCGGTCCAGTGAAGATCAGGCGGCAATCACCTGATCCACGCCCGACGCAGATTTCAAGGCCTGCACGGCACGGATATCGGTGGGATACTCTCCATCCAGTTCCAGGGTCACAAGGCGGCCATCCTCAAGCGGAATCTCGATGCGCAAGGCGCCACGATCCTGCCCCGGTCGGCCGCGCAGAGTACTGGCGATGGCGCCCAGGTCGCCCGGATCTGCGCCAGTTCCAAGGCGAACCGTCAGGGCGGGACTAGGGCGCGAAAGGCGCGCCTCCGCGATCGGCTTGATCACTTCGGCAGCAAGCCGGATTTCATCGCCATTGCGACGCACACTGGTGGTCACGGCAATGGCATTGCCAACCTGCAATTTCTCCCGCTGTTCCGAAAGAACTTCAGGATAAACCATCATCTCCACCGCACCGGTGGGGTCTGAGAGGGTGAGGAAGGCGAACTTGCCACCCCGCCGCGCCGGTTTTTCCACCCTGGCGCGGACAATGCCGATCAGTTCCAGCGCCTTGCCATCCTCGGCCTTTTCGGAAATTTCGTGCGTGAGCGTGACGCGAGACCGGTCGATGCTCTCCAGCACATCGTCCAATGGATGACCGGAGAGGTAAAAGCCGATGGCCTTGAACTCCTCATCCAGTTTCTGCTGTCCGTTCCAGACCTTGGCTGTGGGCAGAGGCGCACGCACGGAGGTCTCTTCCTCGCCAAAAAGCCCGCCCTGCCCACCGGCGCGATCCTCAGCCGCCCGAGAGGCTTCCGCGACCAGAACAGGCGCGCCGGCAAGCACGCGGGCGCGATTGACTTCCAGTTCATCAAAAGCACCCGCGCGTGCCAGCTGTTCAAAAGCGCGCTTGTTGATCTGGTTCGGATCTACCCGTTCTGCGAAATCGTGCAGATCCTTGAAACATCCACCGGTTTCACGCACATCAACCAAGTGGCGCATGGCTTCCAGGCCGACGCCTTTCAGCGCGCCAAGAGCATAAACGATGGCACCATCGCGCACGTCAAAATCCGCTGTCGAAGCGGTGACATCCGGGACGAGCACATCGATCTCCAGGCGACGGGCCTCCTGAACAAAAGCGGCGAGCTTATCGGTATTATGGATATCCAGGCTCATGGAAGCCGCAAGGAATTCTACCGGGAAGTGGCGTTTGAGATAACCGGTGTGATAGCCGATGGCCGCATAGGCTGCGGCGTGGGACTTGTTGAAACCATAGCCGGCAAACTTGGCCATCGTGTCGAAAATCGTGTTGGCGAGGGTTTCATCGATCCCCTTGAGCTCGGCCGCGCCCTCAACAAAGCGCACCCTTTGCTTGTCCATCTCCTCTTTTTTCTTCTTGCCCATGGCCCGGCGCAGAAGATCAGCCTCACCGAGTGAGTAACCGGCGATTTCCTGCGCCATCCTCATCACCTGCTCCTGGTATACAGGGACGCCATAGGTCGCCTTCAGGATGGGCTCCAGATCGGGATGATCATAGCGAATGGTCTTGGGGTCTTCCTTGCCCTGGACATAAACTGGAATGTTATCCATCGGACCCGGCCGATAGAGAGAGATGATGGCGATGACATCCTCTATATTGCCTGGGCGCACCTTGCGCAGCGTGTCGCGCATACCCTGACCTTCCAGCTGGAACACGCCAAGCGTCTCGCCCGACGCCATCAGCTCATAGGTCGCCTCATCATCGAAAGTGCGCCATTTCGGGCAAACATCGCGGCCATCGCGGCGGATGAAGTTCAGCGCGCGCTGGATCACAGTGAGCGTTTTCAGGCCGAGAAAATCGAATTTCACCAGACCGGCATTTTCCGCCCATTTCATGTTGAACTGGGTCGCCGGCAAGTCCGAGCGCGGGTCATTGTAGAGTGGCGCAATTTCCGTCAGCGGGCGATCTGCAATCACCACACCGGCGGCATGCGTGCCAGCCGAACGGTAGAGCCCCTCCAGCTGCAGGCCGACATCCAGCAACTCCCCTACGCGCGGATCTGCCTCAATCTCCTCATCGAATTTCGGCTCATCCGCGATGGCATCTTTCAACTTGGGCGGATTGGCCGGGTTGAACGGGATGAGCTTGGCCAGCCGGTCGACCTGCCCATAGGGCATCTGCATCACCCGGCCGACATCGCGCACCACAGCCTTGGCCTGCAAAGTGCCGAAGGTGATGATCATGGCCACACTGTCAGCGCCATACTTGTCGCGCACATAGCGGATCACTTCGCCGCGCCGCTCCTGGCAGAAGTCGACATCGAAGTCGGGCATGGAGACGCGTTCCGGGTTCAGGAAGCGTTCGAACAGCAGGTCAAAGCGGAGTGGGTCGAGATCGGTGATCAGCAGCGACCAGGCGACCAGAGACCCCGCGCCCGAGCCGCGGCCCGGTCCCACCGGGATGCCCTGATCCTTGGCCCATTTGATAAAGTCGGACACGATCAGGAAATAGCCGGGAAATCCCATGCGCTCGATAATTCCGAGCTCATAATCAAGCCGCTCGAAATATGTCTCGCGCTCGGCATAAAGTTCATCGGCCTCGGCCAGACGCCCTTCCAGCCCCTCGATGGCCTGGGCGCGCAGGGCTTCAATCTCGGAGACATCGCCCTCGGCAAAGCTTGGCAGGATCGGCGCATGGCGTTCCGATTTCACCGCGCAGCGCCGCGCGACTTCCGCAGTGGTGGCGATGGCCTCAGGCAGATCAGCAAACAGGATGCGCATCTCATCGGCAGTCTTGAGATATTGGCTCGGCTGGACGCGTGGGCGATCTTCCTCACCCAGATACCGGCCATGGGAGATGCACATCATGGCATCATGCGCGCCTGAATCGTCGGGTTTCATGAAGCGTGCATCATGGCTCGCCACGATGGGCAGGCCCATCTGATAGGCCAGATCCAACAGGCCTGGCTCGACCTGGATCTCCAAGGGCGCGCCATGGCGTATGATCTCGACATAGCACCGGCCCGGATAGGCCGTGCTGACTGTTTCCAACTCCTCGCGCGCCTCTTCCAGGCGTCCCTTGGCGAGATGCTGGGCGACACGCCCTTCCACCCCGCCCGTGAGCACAATCAATCCATCCGTCTCGGTAAGATAATGCGTGCGCGCTAGCTTTGGCACACCATCGCCGGCTTCAAGATAGGCCAGCGAGCTAAGCTTCATTAGACGACGATAACCAGTCTCATTCTGCGCATAAAGCGTGGCGCGGCTGGTCTCGCCTTTGCGCTCATCCTCAAGGATATCGAAACAGCAGGCGACAATTGGCTGGATGCCCTCTTCTGACAAGGCTTCGGAGATTTCCAACGCGCCGAAC
>JALEGE010000200.1 GCA_022760335.1 Hyphomonadaceae bacterium | reverse complement strand
TGAAAATCTCCAGGTCTGGTCCGCCGATGGCCCTCCCGGCCCGGTGAGCCGTCCGCCGACCATGCGTGAGTTGATGAGCCACACGGCTGGTTTTGCTTATGGGCTGAGCGATATCACCCCGCCGGATGCCGAATATCAGGCGCTTGGTGTTCTGGCTCAGCCTGATCTGGATACATTCATCGAAACCGTGGCGGGTGTGCCACTGCTGATGGAGCCGGGGACCAACTGGTACTACTCACTTTCAGTCGATATTCAGGGCGCAATTATAGAACGTGTCACTGGCGAGTCTTTTGGCGCCTTCCTTGAAGACCGGATCTTTGATCCGTTGGGCATGGACGATACCGGATTCTTCGTACCCGAAGCTGAGTATGACCGCTTTGGCGATGTCTTCATCACGGACAGTTATACCGGCAATCTGGAACCCTTCACTGAGCCTTGGGTGACCTTTCGAGAGGACTCAATAGCTTTTGAATCCGGTGGCGGTGGGTTGGTTTCCACTCTGGATGACTATGCCCGGTTCTGCCAGATGCTCCTGGATGATGGCGCTTTCAATGACGTGCAGATCCTCAAGCCGGAAAGCGTCGCGCTGATGACCACCAATCTGCTGACAGAAGACCAGTCGATCTTTTCCGATGGTGGGCAGGGAGATGTTCCGACCGGGGTTGGGTTTGGGCTGAATGTTGGCGTCATCACCGGCCCGGCGGCGACGGACCGTTATGGCCTGGGCACGCATTTCTGGGGCGGGGCAGCTGGAACCTGGTATTGGGTTGATCCAGAAAATGATCTTTTTTTCATCGGTATGATCCAGCGTTTTGACGCTGGCGGAGATCAGACCATATTCCGTGAGGTCTCTGGCGAACTGGTACATGAAGCACTCAATGACCGACACTAATCCCACCGCTGCCGTTCTTCTGATTGGCGATGAACTGCTTTCGGGGCGCACCCGTGATATCAATCTGCAACAGATTGCCGGTTTCCTGGCGCCGCTTGGTATTGCGGTGAAGGAAGCACGCACCGTGAGCGATGAGCCGGACGCCATCATTGCTGCCGTCAATGCTCTGCGCGCAGCCTATACCTATGTCTTTACCACGGGCGGAATTGGTCCAACTCATGACGACATCACCGCCGATGCCATTGCAGCCGCCTTTGGCGTTGAGATTTCAGAGCATCCGGATGCCGTCGCGCTGCTGGAGGCGCGCTATGCGGCCATGGATACCGAGTTCACACCCGCGCGCCGCCGCATGACCCGGGTTCCCCATGGCGCCAGCTTGATCGCCAATCCGGTGAGCGGCGCGCCCGGGTTTCAAACAGAGAATGTTTTCACGCTGGCTGGCGTGCCTTCCATTGTGCGCGGCATGCTGGGCGATATCGGCCACAGGCTTGAAACCGGCGCAGTGGTACATGCTGTTACTTTGCGCGCGAAGGGATTGCGCGAGGGAGATGTGGCCGAAGAGCTTGGCGTGGTGGCAGAGGGCTATCCGCAACTCAGTATTGGCTCCTATCCCTGGTTCAGATCTCTTGACGATGCCGGCGTACAGATTGTGGTGCGTGGCTCGGATGAAGCCTTGCTTGCCGAAGCCGAAGCCAAGATCGAAGAGATGGTCCGGGCAAAGGGGATTGAGCCATATCGGGTTGAGGATCCAGCGGCATGATGAGCCCAGCCAAATGGCTGGGCAGCACGCCCGTGATCCTCATATCGGGCCTGGTGATGCTGGCTTTGATGATTCAGATCCGCTTGGCCGCCCAACAGATCGGTGGTGATTTGCTGGACTTTCAGTTGACGGGAGAAGCCGCGATTGCCCGTCTGAGCGAGCTTCGCGAGCTGCCCCAGGGCATTGCGGTGCACAAGTTCATCTCAGGCAAGCTCGATATGGCCTACCCCTTGGCTTATGGTCTGTTCTTCGCCAGTCTCGCCATCCGGTTCAGTCAGACACATCGGGTAATTTTCATACTGCCCATGCTGTTTGCCGCTGGGCTGGATATTGCTGAGAATCTGACCCAGTTGCAGGGCTTGGCCGGTAATGAAGCCGCCTTGAACGCGAAGACTGTGCTGACACCGCTGAAATTCGCCATGGCGGGTCTTGGTATCTTGTTGGCGCTTTGGTGTTGCGGCAGGGCACTTGCGCGACGTTAGGCTTGGCAGTGCGATGGGCTGCGTTATGACCTTACCAAAACCCATTCAGATGCGCGGAGACTGTCATGTCTGAAAAGATCATTCTTGTGAACCATGATGGTCCCGTGGCCATCGTGAAACTGAACCGTCCTGATGCGCTGAATGCGCTCAGTAGAGCTCTACGTGCGGAGTTGGTGCGCGTTTTCAACGTTTTATCTGAGGATGAGAATACGCGTGTGGTTGTGCTCACAGGGGTAGGGCGCGCATTTACAGCAGGTGTCGACCTGAAGGAAGCTGGCGAGCAGGGATTTGCCTTGGGAGTCGATGGCAGCGACATCGATATCGCCAGGGCGCTTTCAGAGTTTCCCTGGCCCATCATTGGCGCAATCAATGGCTTTGCGATTACGGGCGGGTTCGAACTGGCTCTGATGTGCGATGTTCTGCTGGCCGGCGAGCATGCCAAATTCGCAGACACACATGCCCGCGTTGGTATCATGCCAGGCTGGGGGCTCAGCCAGAAACTCTCCCGCCTGATCGGCATCTCGCGGGCCAAGGAGCTCTCACTTTCAGGCAACTTCCTGGATGCCCACACTGCTGAGCGCTGGGGCCTCGTCAATCATGTCTATCATGCCGATGAGTTGCTACCGGCAGCCATCAAGCTCGCGCATGACATGGCGAGCTGCGATCCCGGCATGCTGAAATCCTACAAGCGTGTGATTGATGATGGCTATGCCATGAGCTTTGGCGACGCTCTGATGCTCGAACGTGAGCGTAGCGTTGAGCACGTGAAATCAGTGACGGCGGAAGGCGTTGAAGCCGCCCGCAAGGCTGTTACGGAACGTGGACGGGGGCAGCAATCATGAGCCTGGACAATGTTGTAATTTGCGCGCCGCTGCGCACACCTGTTGGCCGGTTTGGCGGGGCATTCAAGGATTTGCACGCCCATGAGCTGGGCGCGACAATCGTCTCCGCGCTATTGGAACAGACCGGCCTGCCGGGCGAGGCGGTCGATGATCTCATCTTCGCGCAATGTTATCCCAGCATGGACGCACCGGCGGCTGGCCGCGTGATTGGCCTTGATGCCGGCCTGCCGGTCTCCGCGCCGGGCTACCAGCTTGACCGGCGCTGCGGCTCCGGCCTGCAGGCGGTGATCAATGCGGTGATGCAGGTCGCCACCGGAGCCGGGGAGGTGATCATCGCCGGTGGCGCGGAAAGCATGAGCAATGCGCCGTTCTATTCCACCAAGCATCGCTGGGGCATCAAGGCGCCAGCCCTGGTGTTCGAGGATGGCCTCACCCAGGGCCGCGTGACGGCAGGCGGGAAGAATTTCCCCGTGCCCGGCGGCATGCTGGAAACCGCGGAAAATCTGCGCCGCGAATATGAGATCTCGCGCCAGGCGCAGGATGAATATGCCGCCATGTCTCAGGCGCGCGCTGCGGCCGCGCAGGAGGCTGGCCTGTATGACAATGAACTCGTCCCCGTCACTGTGCGCCACCGCAAGGGCGAGACTGTGGTGGCTGCAGATGAGCATCCACGCCCCGGCACCACCGCCGAGCAGCTTTCGGGGCTGAAACCCATCCGCCTGAAACAGGACCCGGATTCCACGGTCACTGCGGGCAATGCCTCGGGCCAGAATGATGGCGCGGCGGCCTGTATCGTGGCCACGCGCGCGGCGGCTGAGCGTTATGGCCTGACCCCGCTTGCGACCTTGAAATCCTGGGCCGTGGCGGGCGTGCCACCGGCGACCATGGGCATCGGACCGGTCCCCTCTTCGGAAAAGGCGCTCGCGCGCGCCGGCCTCGGGCTGAAGGATATCGACCTGATCGAACTCAACGAGGCCTTTGCCAGCCAGGTGCTTGCCTGCACCAAGGTCTGGGGTTTCGGCACCGAGGATTTCGACCGCACCAATGTCAACGGTTCGGGCATCTCGCTGGGCCACCCAGTCGGCGCAACCGGCGCACGTATCCTCGCAACCCTCTTGAACGAGATGCACCGGCGCGAGGCGCGCTATGGCCTGGAAACCATGTGCATCGGCGGCGGGCAGGGCCTCGCGGCGGTGTTCGAGCGGGTGGGTTAGGGCGTTTCGGTCTCATCCGGTGTTTCCACCAGCGTGCGCTCGGGCTCTCCTTCTGTGTGAACGCGGAACACGACGGCACGGGCACCCGCTTCGCCCGCATAGGGACTGTGGACCGCCTGTGGCGGGATGACATAACTGTCGCCTGCGCTCAGGATAATGTCGGGTTGGCCCTCCTGCACATGTACGGCCGAGCCTTCGATGACATAGAGGAATTCCTCGCCGGGATGATAATGGCGCGGCACTTGCGCGCCCGGCGGGATGACAACATCGGAGATGATCACTTCCAGCCCGTCTGCGATGGTAATCGGCGCGCGCAGCTGCTCATTCGAGCCGGGTGGGGGACGGGGAATGTCCTGTGGTGCGGCACTGTAATGTTCATCGGCGCTTGGCTGGCAGGCAGCGAGAGCCAGAAAAGCGGCGCCAAGAGTTGTCTGTCTCATCCCATCCTTCCCAATCTGGCGCGTAGCCTGACGCGCTGAGGAAACCACCATAGCATCCCTTGGCAAAACCGGTTATCCCGGTGCTCGCGCCGTGCGGGCGTGGTGAAATTGGTAAACACAGCAGACTTAAAATCTGCCGGCCGTATGGCCTTGCCGGTTCAATCCCGGCCGTCCGCACCATCCGCAGCCGCTCCGAGCAAAGCGAGGGAAAATTGATCCGGGGGATCAATTTTAGGCGGAGGATGAGGCGGCAGCCTCCAACAAAGACTCCCTGCTTTGT
>JALEGE010000018.1 GCA_022760335.1 Hyphomonadaceae bacterium | reverse complement strand
GCAGACACCTGCGAAGGCAGGTGTCCATGGACCAATATCTCAATCGGGAGCGCTTGGCTGCTTCTTTCGTCCATGGATGCCTGCCTGCGCAGGCATTTGCGGGCTCTTGTGTTTCAGTAAAAGCATGGTCTGCCTCACTGCCCGAGGTCGATTTTCTCCACCCGCATCCAGATGCCCTCGCGCTCGCCGACCCGCCGCTCGACCAGCAGGCGGGCGACCTGGTGGTCGTCCTCGAAAGCATTTCCGGTCAGCGAATCCAGCAGCGCCTTGGCGAGATTATCCAGATCCATCCAGGGCGCATCGCCGGTATATTCCATGCAGATATGCACAGAATAGTCGCCATAGCCGGGACGCAGGCGCTGGAAATGCTTGCGGAAAAACTCGCGCAGCAGGGTCTTGTAATATTTCGCCTGCGTGGTGAGGCCCGTGCAGCGGACCTCCAGCGCGCCGGCATCATCAAAGCGCGCCGCCACCTTGGCGTGCCGGGTCCATTCCTCGCTCATGACTCACGCTGTATGAGGGCTGCGACCATCCGGCAAGAGGCAGAAATTGCCTCGCGCGCGGGAAGGCTCTAGACCGCATGGCAGATAGCGACATTCGAACATGGAGAGGGCTCATGGCCGACGAGAATAAGCCGATGCGTACAGAGAGTGACAGTTTCGGTGAACTCCAGGTGCCCGCCGACAAGTATTTCGGTGCGCAGACGGCCCGCTCGCTGATCAACTTTCCCATCGGCGAGGAAACCATGCCGGCCCCGCTGGTGCGCGCGCTCGGCGTGGTCAAGCGCTCTGCCGCCATGGCCAACAAGGCACTCGACAATATCGAGCCGGAGCTGGCCGATGCCATCGTGACGGCCGCCTCAGAAGTCGCCGAGGGCAAGCTGAACGATCATTTCCCGCTCTCTGTCTGGCAGACCGGCTCGGGCACGCAATCGAACATGAATTCCAATGAAGTGATCTCCAATCGCGCGATCGAGATTCTCGGCGGCGAGATCGGCTCGAAATCTCCGGTCCACCCGAACGATCATGTCAATCGCAGCCAGAGCTCGAACGACACTTTCCCGACCGCCATGCACATCGCCGCGGCCGAGGAATTCCATCATTCCCTGCTGCCGGCCCTGCAAAAGCTGCGCAATGCGCTGAATGACAAGGCGGCCGAGTTCAAGGACATCATCAAGATCGGCCGCACGCATACCCAGGACGCCACGCCGCTCACGCTCGGCCAGGAATTTTCCGGCTATGTCGCGCAGATGGATCTCGGCCTGAAGCGCGTCGAGGAGGGCCTGCAGTATCTCTACCCGCTCGCCCAGGGCGGCACGGCGGTCGGCACGGGGCTGAACGCCAAGCCGGGCTTTGCCGAGAAATTCGCCGAGGAAGTCGCAGCCTACACCAAGCTCCCCTTCGTCACCGCGCCGAACAAGTTCGAGGCGCTGGCCAGCCATGACGCCTTCGTCTCGGCCCATGGCGCGCTGAACACAGTGGCCGCGAGCCTGTTCAAGATCGCCAATGATATCCGCTTCCTGGGCTCCGGCCCGCGCTCCGGCCTTGGCGAGCTGTCCCTGCCGGAAAACGAGCCGGGCTCGTCCATCATGCCCGGCAAGGTGAACCCCACACAATGCGAGGCCATGACCATGGTCTGCGCCCAGGTGATGGGCAACAATACCACGATGACGGTCGCCGGCAGCCAGGGCCATTTCGAACTGAATGTCTACAAGCCCGTCATGGCCTACAATATGCTGCAATCTGTGCGCATCCTGTCGGATGCGGCCCACGCCTTCACCGACAAATGCGTCGTTGGGATCGTGGCCAACACAGACCGCATCGCCGACCTGATGAGCCGCTCGCTCATGCTCGTCACCGCGCTGGCCCCGACTATCGGCTATGACAAGGCCACCGAAATCGCCAAGACCGCGCACAAGGAAGGCACCACGCTGAAGGAAGCCGCGCTGAAACTCGGCTATGTCGATGAGGCGACCTATGACGCCGTGGTGCGCCCGGAAGACATGATCGGGCCGAAATAGGCTCAAAAAAGATTGCTGGAATTTGCAGTTTGCAATATCTTATTCGGCATGAAACTGAAAGACTGGCGAAAGACGAGTGGCCTGACAGGCCGGGATGCTGCACAGAGGATCGGCGTGGCTCAACCAACCTGGAGCCAATACGAGAATGGCTTTCGGCGCCCGAGCCCGGAAATTGCCGCGCGGATCGAAGCGCTCTCGAGCGGGCAAGTGACGGCAGCTGAGCTTCTCGGTATCTCCGGGCATCCGGAGAGACACGAAAGTGCTGGCACGCGAGGCATGTCGGAATCCCCCGCGCCATTCGGCCCGGAAGACTCAGCTGGTCCCAAATCCATGGCTGAGCTCCGGGCTGAACGCCTGGCCCCACAGCCGGTGACTGTCAGCGTGCCAAAAGACCTCCTGGAACTCTCCCGCAAATACGGCCTCGACGTCGAGGTCCTCCTCGCCGAGGGCGGCCTGCCCCGCCTGCGCGAAGTCTTCAAGCAAGCCTATATGGAGCATAACCGCGAGGGCATTGAGTGGACGAACGAGTATGTCCGCAAATACGGCACGCTTTCTGAACAGCTCGGAATGATCTAGGCATGGCGCGCTTTGACGTGCACAGGCTCACCGAGCCTTCAAGCTTTGACTATGTCGTCATACTCCAATCGGAGTTCTACGATCATCTGGAAATCCGGCTTGTCGTTCCGATCGCCGCAAATCACCGACAGATTGATCCCATCGTAAATCCAACCATCGAGTTTGATGGGCGGGCCATGCTTCTGAAGACCGAGTTCATGGCGACAATTTCTCAGGAACGTCTTGGCCGCAAGCTAGGCGATCTCTCGAAGTATGAGTATGAAATCTCAAGGGCGATTGACCGACTCACCACAGGTTTCTGAGACCGCATACCAACAGAACACAAGGATCAGCACCCCATGTCCGATGCCACCAAAGGCTCCAAGGCCAATCCGTCGCAGTTCGACTGCTATCCCGACCTTGCCGAGGACGAGCCCTATTTCGTGATCCGGGCCGATGATCCGCTGTCCAGCGCGATCCTGGAGCTGCATGCCTATATCGGCGCGGGCCAATCCGGCGCGGCGCACAACAAGCTGGCCGAAATCATGAACATGACCGCCCCGCGCCCGCCGCGCCCCTCCGACAGCCCGAAATACCGCGAGACCTTCGCCATTTCTCTCGCCATGGAGCAGTGGCGCGACAAGAATCATGGCTGATACGCCGATCAATCTGAACAAGGCCCGCAAGGCGCGCGCCCGCGTGGCGGCGAAACAGGCTGCGGCGGAGAACCGGGTGAAGTTCGGGCGCACAAAGGCTGAAAAAGTTTCAGAAGAAGCGGCGCAGAAGAACGCGGCGAAACAGATCGACCTGCACAGGCGCGATCAGACTGAGGACTGATTGCCCTTAAGTCGTGACAGAGAAATGAAAATCCGCGAATGCCTGCGCAGGCATGTTCCCTTGCGGAAGGATCTGATCCTATGAGGATCTGAATCTATTCCGGTCCTGGCGGGATGGTTTGTTGCCGCAGACACCTGCGAAGGCAGGTGTCCATCTCCTATTATCTCAACAGGGAGCACGCGCTCGCATCTTTCAGAGTTGGATGCCTGCCTGCGCAGGCATCTGCGGATTCATGGTGTTTCCACCAAGAACCGAAACCGAATACTCTGAACGCCTCAGCTCTCCGGAACATCCAACACGTCCGGCGCCATCAGGCGCTCGATTTCCGCTTCGCCGCTGCGGCGGCGTTCGATCTGGCTCAGGGCGCGGTGCACCGTGTCTGGCAGCTCGATCGGCATCAGGCTCACATCCGAATAGATCCGGTGCGCTTCAGCATATTGGCCCGCAGCTTCAAGACAGGCGCCGGTGTTGAACTTCACGGCCGGCGCATTGGGATAGTCCGCCGCCAGCGCACGCCATAGCGCGCAGGAGCCGGCCACATCATTATCCCTGGCGGCCTGAACTGCCAGATCGAAGCGCGGATCGGCCTGCACCTCGGGATCGACCGCCTCATCTATCAGGCGTGCGCGCGCGCGAACATTGCGCGGGGCGATATCGGCGCGGATCGGCCGAAGCGTGTCGAGCAAAGCCTCACGGACCAGTTCGTCGATGATGTAGCGGCCATTTGAAAACCCGCCGAAGCCAAAACTGCCAAAGCCTCCCACGCCAAACCCCGGCCCGTGATAACGGCGCGAGCCCTCATCCCACGGGCCATGCCCGGTCTCATCGGCATAGCCCACATCGCGGCATTCCCGATCCGCCGCACTGCCGGGATAGCGCCCGCGCCAGACCACACGGCCCGTGTCTCGGTCGACCAATTCCGGCTCAGCGGCAAGGTGGACTTCATAGCGGATGCAATGTTGCACGACATCCCGGCGGGTTTCGCAGTCGAAGGGGCCATCCCACTCCACGCAGCGGCTGACGATATTGCGCTCATGGTCTTCATCCACCCAGTCAATATCGACATAGCCGCGGAACACCGCTTCGGGGTCGTCATAGCTGGAGGCCATCTGGAACCAGGGGGCGCCATCAAAGCGCGCATCGGCGACCATGCGCTCGAACATGTCGGTATACCAATACCCCTCCGGCCCGCGGAATTGGTCCACCGCGACTTCCTGGTATTCAGCGACGATGGCGGCGCCGGCAGGCACACGCGCGGTATATTCCAGATTAGTTGAGGAACAGGCCGCGACAGAGCTCACAAGGGCACCAAGCGCCAAACCGGTTTCCATGCGACAACTCATAGGATCCTTTCCGGACCTGCTCAGTACACTGTCCCGGTCCGTGTTTGATTTTAAACAACTATCTCGCCGCGCATCTGAACGATTATTGAATGGAGTCTTCATGTCGCCGCAGGCTGTTCCAGGACACCTGCCCTTACGGCATACATTGCGGTAGCAAACAGGCGCGCCCACTTTGTTCGAAATCGTCAGTTAGACAGGACCACAAAACATGTCCGATACCGCACCTCTGTTTCAGCCTTTCTCATGCCGCGGCCTCACCTTGCCCAACCGCATTGCCATGGCGCCCATGACCCGCAGTTTTTCTCCCGATGGTGTGCCTGGCGAGAATGTGGCGGAGTATTATGCCCGCCGCGCGGCCGCCGATGTCGGGCTTCTCATCACCGAGGGCACGACAGTCCGGCGCGATGGCGCTTCGAATGACACGAAAGTGCCGAACATCCACAAGGAAGCCTCGCTCAAAGGCTGGGGCCATGTGGTTGAGCGGGTGCATGAGGAAGGCGGCAAGATCGCACCACAACTCTGGCATGTCGGCATGGTCCGCAAACAGGGGACAGGTCCGGTGCCAGACGCCCTGTCAGATGGCCCCTCAGGGCTCACGCACACTGGCAAGCAGGTTCAGCCCGAGCCGACTGAGGAAGAGGTCGCCGACATGGTGGCCGCCTATGCCCAGGGCGCGGCCGATGCGAAGAAGCTCGGCTTTGACTGTATCGAGATCCATGGCGCGCATGGCTATTTGATCGACCAGTTCTTCTGGGGCGTGATGAATGTGCGCTCTGACAAATATGGCGGCAGCCTCATCGAGCGCGCGCGCTTTGCTGGCGAGATCATCGCCGAGTGCCGTAAGGCGGTGGGCGAGGACATGCCGATCATCCTGCGCTGGAGCCAGTGGAAGCAACAGGAATACACCGCGCGCCTGGCTGAAACCCCGCAGGAGATGGAAGCCTTCCTGAAAGTCTTCGTCGATGCCGGCGTGGATATCCTGCACGCCTCGCAACGCCGCTTCTGGGAAGCAGAATTCCCCGAGATTGACGGCGAGGAGGGCCTTAATCTCGCCGGCTGGTGCAAGAAGCTGACAGGCCTGCCCTCAATTACCGTGGGCTCTGTCGGTCTCAGCTCGGATTTCTTTGGCGCCTTTGCCGGTCAGGACAGCAAAACCCGCCCGATCAATGACGCCATCGAACGCCTCGAAAAAGGCGAATACGACCTTATCGCCGTGGGCCGCGCCCTTCTGAACGATCCCTTCTGGGCACAGAAAGTGAAAGAAGGCCGCCTGGACGAACTCGGCGATTATGATGCAAAGGCGCTGGCGACGCTGTTCTAGAGCGCGCCCGGACCGGGCCTAGCAACATCCGCCCGCGCTGGCGGGGGCTTCGTCCTCCACCGGCGCGAACACGTCTGGTGCGGCGCAGCCCGGGAACAGGCCGAAATGCGTGGCGCCCTCGCCGATCACCTCGAAGAAAGGCGCAAAGCGCGTCTGCATCAGCATGGCCAGCGTGTTGCCGCAGACGGGAAAGATCCGGCCCATCTCGATCTCATGCTCGGCATCGAGCTTGAAGACGCGCTCCATGCCCTTCACGCCGCCCTTGTAGATCACCGCCTGGCCGTAATCCTCGCACGCCGGCTCAAGGCCATCCAGTTTCATCAGTCGCGCGGTAACTGAGGCAAATCGGATCGGATCCAGCTTTTCCTGCAACCGCGCATCCATGATCGCGAGCGGGCGGTGGGCGACCACGCGTGGGTCGAGGAATCCGACCTCCCGGGCAATCTTTTGATAGTCGCCCCAATAGAGCGCGCCGGAAAGGCACTCGCCATAAAGCACCGGGTCTTCGGCCAGATGCGCTGGAATGCGCCGGTCAGCATAGACATCGGCGAAGTAAAGCTCCCCGCCGGGCTTTAGCAAGCGATGGGCGGCGCGGAACACGGCCGGCTTGTCGGTGCACAGGTTGAAGACGCAATTGGAGATGATGAGGTCGAAGCTTTCCGCTTCCAGATCCAGCTCGCCGAGCTGTTCCAGATAGCCTTCCACAAAACGCGTATTCGGCGCGCCATAGCCGAACTGGTCAGCATGCCAGGCCTCGTAATTGCGCGCAACGGCGAGCTGTTCCGCCGTCATGTCCACACCTGTGACATGGCCGTTCGGGCCGACAAGGCTGGCAAGCGTGAAGACATCGCGCCCCGCCCCGCAGCCGAGATCGAGCACGCGCAGCCCCTCCAGCGCGGCCGGGATGGCAAGTCCACAGCCATAATAGCGCCCGGACACCTCGGCATGCACCCGCCCGATCGCCGCGCGCAGCCAGGGCGCCGGCGCATCCAGCGTGCTGCAGGCATCGGTTTTTAGATCACTGGTGCCGGTGAGTTCAGCGCCATAATAGGCCTTCACGGTGTCGTGGAGCATGGATATCTTTCTGTCGGATCAGGCCGAGCAGCTGCCGCCGCCAAGGACACAGAAGCTTGCGCAATAGGGATGGTTGAGAGCCACTTCAGCGCGCGCCTCGGCCAGCGTGGTGCCAAGATCGAAGCGCGGATCATACGGGATCAGCGTGCAGGCCAGAACACTGGGGCTGGCCGCGCCCTTGCGTTTGACCACCATGCGCTGGCTCGCGCACATCAGTTCCGCCGGGTCCTTGTCGAGAATGCCCCAGCAGGCCGTGGTGATTTCCGGCGGATCGGCCTCGGGCTGCATTTCCGGAAAAAGCACCAGTGCGGCGGGGTCTTCCGGATCAATATCGAGACCGGTCCGGATGATCAGCTCGCCAAAGCCCGCGCGGGCGGCCGCCTCCTCCTCGCCCCACAGGGTGCGGCCAGCCAGTGCCACACGAAAACCGTACCGCGCCAGCCATTTCAGGCCCGCCATGGTGATCTCGAAACTGCCCTCTCCGCGCTCCTGATCGTGCAAGAGCTGGGTGTAATGATCCAGACTCACGCGCAGGGTCAGCCGCGCGCCAAACCGGGCCTGCAGGTCGAGCAATCCCGCCTGTACACGCGGGCGCATCATCGGCTGCATGGCATTGGTGAGAATGAGGAGGTCATGCCCGCGCGAAAGGCACGCCTCCATGATCGCGATAATCTCCGGCGCCATGAAGGGCTCGCCACCCGTAATGCCGATTTCAATGGCGGCCTCGCCGGCCGCATCCAATTCATCAAGATATGGCAGCACATCGGTCAGCGTCAGATAGACCAGCCGGTCATTGCCCGGCGAGCTTTCAATATAGCAATTGGCGCACTCGATATTGCAGAGCGTACCGGTATTCAGCCACAGCGTCTTCATCCCGCCAAAGGCGACGCGAGCTCGCGTTTCACCTTTGGCCGTGGTGTCAGGATCGGAAAACTTGCGGGCAATCAATGTGGTCGCGGTCATGCACCATGGTTAGGCGCAGTTTCGCGCACGCGAAAGACACGAATGTGTTAGCCGTGCGTCAGGCCATCCTGGCTGTAGGGTACGTCCAGCAGGTATTCCCCCCTAACACCCCTGCCCGTTCCTGCTATATTCCGGCCCATGAGCGCAGAGAATCGCCCCTCCATTTCGCAGCTGGCCGCCGCCCGGGCGCCGATGAGCAATTTCGACGAGGCCGCCTATCTCGATGGCCTCAACCCTGAGCAGCGCGAGGCTGTGCTGACCACCGAGGGGCCTCTGCTCGTGCTCGCCGGGGCGGGCACGGGCAAGACGCGGGTGTTGACCACGCGGCTGGCCCATATCATCGCAACGAAAAAGGCTTGGCCGTCGCAGACCCTGACGGTGACCTTCACGAACAAGGCGGCGCGCGAAATGCGCGAGCGGGCGCTGGCCCTGCTCGGCGATGCCGGTGAGGGGCTCAGATGGCTCGGCACCTTCCACTCGATCTCAGCGCAGATCCTGCGCAAGCATGCCGAGCTGGCGGGCCTGAAATCCAGCTTCACCATTCTCGACACCGACGACCAGATCCGCCTCTGCAAACAGATCATCCAGGCAGAAAACATCGACCCGAAACGCTGGACGCCGCGCTATCTCGCCAGCCTGATCGATGGCTGGAAGAACCGCGCGCTGGTGCCCGGCAAGGTGCCGGACGAGGAGGCCTACCAGTTCGCCGACGGGCGCGGCATCAAGTGCTACGAGATCTATCAGGCTCGCCTGAAGGTGCTGAACGCCTGCGATTTCGGCGATCTCCTCATCCACAATATCGTAATCTTCCAGAACAATCCGGACCTTCTGGCAGAATACCACCAGCGCTTCCGCTATATTCTCGTCGACGAGTATCAGGACACGAATGTTGCCCAGTATCTCTGGCTGCGCCTTCTGGCTCAGGGCAGCGCGAACATCTGCTGCGTCGGCGATGACGACCAGTCCATCTATGGCTGGCGCGGGGCGGAGGTCGACAATATCCTCCGGTTTGAAAAGGATTTTCCCGGCGCGAAGGTGATCCGGCTGGAGCGCAATTATCGCTCCACCCAGCACATCCTCGCCGCCGCCAGCGCGGTGATCGACAACAACAAAGGCCGGCTCGGCAAGGCGCTCTATGTCGGCGATGAGACTGCGGCCGACCCCGATGCCGCCAAGGTGAAGGTGCGCGGGCTCTGGGATGGCGAGGCCGAGGCACGCTGGGTCGGCGACGAGGTGGAGGCCCATGTCGGCAAGGGCGGGCGCAACGCCGACTGCGCCGTTCTCGTGCGCGCCTCCTGGCAGATGCGCGCCTTTGAGGAACGCTTCATTATGTTGGGAATCCCCTATCGCGTCATCGGCGGCCCGCGCTTTTTCGAGCGCGCCGAGATCCGCGATGCGCTGGCCTATCTGCGCCTCATCCGCAGTCCCGACGACGACCTCGCCTTCGAGCGCGTGGTGAACCAGCCCAAGCGCGGGGTCGGCAACACCAGCCTGCAAAAGCTGCAGATTTATGCCCGCGAGGATGGCCGCTCGCTCTTCGTGCTCACCCCGATGGTGTTGCAAACCGACGAGATCAAGGGCGGCGCCAAACGCGGCCTCACAACCTTTATCGACCAGATCAACATGTGGCGCGACCGGCTCGCGAACGGCATGCCCCATACCGAGCTCTGCGAGGTGATCCTCGAAGAATCCGGCTATATGGACATGCTGCAAAAGGATCGCGGGCCGCAAAGCCAGACGCGCATCGACAACCTCAAGGAACTCATCCGCGCCCTCGGCGAGTTCGACACGCTCCCGGCCTTCCTGGAACATGTCGAGCTGATCATGGATGTCGGCCAGAATTCCGGCGGCGACGAGGTGCAGATCCTCACTTTGCACGGTGCCAAGGGCCTGGAATGGCCGCTGGTCTTCCTGCCCGGCTGGGAGGAGGAAGTCTTCCCGTCGAAACGCTCAATCGATGAAAGCGGGATGAAGGGCCTGGAGGAAGAACGGCGCCTGGCCTATGTCGGCATCACGCGGGCGCGCGAGAAATGCCACATCTCCTTCGTCGCCAACCGGCAGATTTATGGCCGCTGGCAGGCCGTCTTGCCGTCCCGCTTTGTCGACGAACTGCCCCATGAGCATGTCGATGCCATGGCCGAGACTGGCTATTCCAGCCAGCCCGGCGCCGCCTCCGGCTTTCAGGGCTCAATCGAGGATCTCGGCGAACGCTCCGGCTACACTTCCCCCGGCTGGAAACGCCTGAAGGAAAACGCGCGGCGCGGAGTCTCCGAAGCGCCCCGCACGCTGGAAGGCGAAGCCACCCTCATCGCCACTTCCGGCGGCCAGAGCGGCTTCGAAATCGGCCAACGCGTCTTTCACGACAAATTCGGCTACGGCCATGTCGAAAAGGCGGACGGGACGAAGCTGACCGTGAAGTTCAAGACCGGGTCGAAGAAGGTGATCTCGACATTTTTGGTGGCGGCTTAGGAAAGCAAGATGGCAGCAGACTGGTGGCCAAAACAGAAACTGCTCGTGGGAGAACTGGTAAAGTGTATGGCGCGCTGGATGCTCAGAGCAGCTGGGTCTGAAACCGAATTCCCATACGGGGAACGCTTTTTCCGGCACAGTTTTGCCAGCTATTGGGAGCAGCCCTGCATCGTCCTCTGGAGCCTGCGCTGCGCTGATGCCCCTCGCTATCAGCGCGATCCTGCTACACACCGTATCATTCACGAGCCCACTCCGGACTTCATAAGCTATGACGAATATTTAAGAGGTCTTGATCTCAGGACCGTGGAATGGCCCGATGGTGTGCGAGTGGTCTCCATTGACCAGATTGCAGGAATACTTGGACAGCCTCCCTCACCCAATGCTGTAAGTCTCGACAAGATTATCGAAGCCTTTCTCGATTATGGCGCTCAGGTCCATCACTTCACCAAAGGCGAGGACGGATTAAGTCCGTCGCGTCATACCTGGACTGTGCCAACAGTAATGTTGCCCGCGATTACAGCGTTAGCTGACATAGGTTTGGTGCGAATAAACCATCATCAAGCGATTTGGGAAGAGTCAGCAAGCAAGTAGGGTGCATGGAGGCCGGAGGCCGATATGCACCATCCTGCATGTGATGTCTGGTGCATATCGCTTCGCTCCATGCACCCTACATTCCCACGCAGAACCGGGGGCATTTGCATGCTGCGCCTTTTTGAGGGTTTAATTGCCATGCCGAGGCTCAGCGCCGGGTGGAGGCGCACCCGGATGAATGAACTGCATACCGGGCCGGATTATGGGGAGTGCAAAATTGGAAGCCCAAAAGCCCCTTGAGGACTCCCCCAAACTGTCTCTCGATTCAATCGCAGAAGACTTGTTCGGCCTGAGTATTCGAGGCTTGCAGACGATCTTCACAGTCTGGACCCGGCCTCGCAGGTATTTCGCCGCCGCCAAAAGCTCCGACTGGAACGATACATATACGCCATCGGTAAGGCTGTGGCTTTCCTTCTTCGCACTGTTTTCTGCGTTGAAGTTCTGGTGGCTCGGGACAAATGCGGGGATGATCGGCGCGTTCGCAACCGGGTTCGAGCGCGCGGGACTGAGCCTGCCGGACGGCACCAGTTACTGGGATGTTGGCTCCGAAGCGGTATCGTGGATATTTGTCTGGGTGCCCGTCGTACAGATCGCCAGCATGATTTTGCTGGCGCTGGTCTACAATGTGTGGGCGGAGCGCACGACGCTTGCCCTGCGCCAGAGATACCTCTTCGCGGTGATGATCCCCAGTGCGAGCCTGATGCCGTTCTTCCTGACTGTGATGCTCGCTGTGCCGATGCAGCTGATGACAGCTTACGGCATGTTCCTGGCGGTCGCGGCCTTCGTGATTGATTTTCAAACCGGGTATCGCGGCGCTTTTTCGAATGCTTCAAGACTTGGGCGCGCCTGGCGGGCCGGTCTGCTCGCATTGATGGTGGTGACGATAAATACGTGTACGGCCATCGCGGTACAGATTGCGGGCATCATCATGATTAGCCAGAAATATGGTGTCGCGGCAGGTTTGTAGTCTCACGCGGTTCGTCTTCGGTACCTGCATGCATATTTCCAACAGCAAGTAGGGGGCATGGAGCGCAAGCGATATGCACCATTCTGCATGGGGACTTATCCGACCCACTTGCCCCGCCCCGCACACTCCAGCCCATGACCGCGCTCGCTGATCCCTTCTCCCGTGTGCACCCGCTCTTCTGGCCGGTGCTGTGGCTGAGCCTGCGCGCTTTTGTGGCCTGGACGGGGCGGTTGATCGAGGAAGGGCATGGCTATGCCGGGCTCTCTATCGAAATCACCTGGTATGGCTGGATCCATGTTACGCATCTGGATTTGAGCCCGGAGCGGGCAAGACTGAACCGGTATATGGCCGGCGAGACGGACTGGCGCAGTGTTCTGGCTGAGGCACGGCTGAACGTGGAAGGCCTACTTGCGCCAGACAGCGCCGATTCACTGATGGAGCACGCCTGTCACAACTTGCGCCTCCCTCTCCCGGTTGCGGGGTGCGAGGGTAAAGGATCGAAAAAATCGATCCTCCTCGCACGACCGAGGGTGAGGGCCGGGACATATCGGCAGGGGCCGGTGCGCGTTGGTAAACCGCCGCCCTCACCCCTAACCCCTCTCCCGCGGACGGGAGAGGGGAACGCTCGCAATTGCCAGATCTGATCACCGCAGCGCTCCGCGCCCTGCGGACGCCCGTGCTGGCACGATATGCACCTGAGGGCTTGCCGGTGCAAATCGGCCTTCGGCTTCCATGCTCCCTACACGTTGGTCGCTTCAAATCGTCCCCGGCCACACCACAAGATGCGGTTCGCCATCGCTGGTCTTGCTCCAGCTCACGCCGGCCTCATTGACCATGGCCTGCACGCGCTGGCGATTGTTGGAGAAGCTCTCGAACTCCACCACATCCACGGGCTCATCGAACACCAGCTCGACATGATAGCCCGCTCCGCCATGCAGCTCACGCAGACCCACAACACGCCCGACAAAGGGCTGTTTCAGATAGCGCCCGGAGACAATATCGCCGATATGCAGCTCCAGTTCCGGGGCATTTGAGAGGCGCGCGGACGCGGTGTTCCAGTCGCGATAGCCGAGCTCTTTCGCGACGCCTTCCAGCGCCTGGCCCTGGCTGATCGGCTTGCCGCTGGAGGCCGCTTCGGTGCGGAGCATGCGCGCACGCGCCTTCGCCCGCGCACGCGGGGTGAGATAATCGGTGGATGGCATGGATACAGTCCTTCCGTGATCCTTTGCCGGTGTAAGTCTGCGGGGCTCGCCTTGCCGCAACACCGTATGGGATACGGGGTCTGCGTGTGAAACAGCCCGGATGGGCCGGAGGACTTCACCATGGGAATATTCCCGCGAGCGGCCGGCGCCTCATGCCGTGGCGCGCAGATGGACCCGTTCTGGCGCCGCGTCAAGATGGAATGTCCGCGCCCCATTCCCCCGCCCGCCATGCGCCTGTATGGGAACGGGATGTCGCCCATCGCCCGCCTCCGCTCCGGCATCTCTTTCCTGAACGCCAACAAGAAGCGTTTCTTCTGGTGGTGGGTGGCCTATCAGGCCGTGAAGGGCTCGATCACGCTGAGCCTCATATGGATCCCGCTCTTGCTCGCCTGGTGGCATACAAGATGAGCGAACCGCCCGCCCCGCCGCCCCGCCCGGTACTATTCCGGGGATTGTGGATCGCCTTCGGCTTGGTGTGCGTCGGACTTGCGATTGTCGGTGTCGCCCTGCCTCTGGTGCCGACGACGCCTTTCCTGCTGCTGGCCGCCTTTGCATTTGCGCGTTCATCGCCCCGCCTGCATGCTTGGCTTATTGGCCACAAGCGGTTTGGTCCACTGATCCAGAACTGGCGCGATCATGGCGCGATCTCCCCGCGCACAAAAGCGCTGAGTGTCGCCATGATGTCGGTGATGCCCCCGCTCAGCCTCGCTTTCAGCGCACCGGTCTGGACAGTGGTGTTGCAGGCGGTGATCCTGGCAGGATCGGCCACGTTCATCCTGACGCGCCCGAATGGGCCAAAGCCTTTGGCCGTAGAAGAGTCTATCCGACCGGATGACCCGCCCGCCTAAACTGACGCGTATGCGATGAGCAGGACACCGAGCAGATCTCGTCTTGCGGAAGCCAGGTGTTAGAGAGTGGAGAGCAGCCGTGAGCGCGTCTCATGTGAGCGAAGCGATACGGAGACAACAAAAAGCCGAGACTAAGCAAGGAGTCTTTTTGGCCCCTGCCGGGGCATTCTCCGCCTAAAATCGATCCCCCGGATCGATTTTCCAGTGCTATGCACTGACCGGCTGCGAATGGTCGGAACGAGAGGATTCGAACCTCCGACCCCCGGTCCCCCAGACCGGTGCGCTAACCGGGCTGCGCCACGTTCCGACCGAACGAGCTAGGTAGCGCGCCATGTTTGAGAATGCAATTGAGAATGCAGCAGATTTATGCCGCTCTGTTCATGCGTGCCGCATCGAGCCGCGCCTTCAGATCTGTAAGGTCGGTCAACATGGCTTCGAGCCGGCCGCGCTGTTCATTGGAAAGGTCTGGGCGGGTAGGCTTTTCCGCACCAAAAGCCTCTGCCACCTTGTCTTGCATGACATGCACAGTGGGGCGCGCGGCGGCATCCTCGACCGGCACAACCCGCGCCTCACCGGACAGAACAGCATCTACGCCCTGTTCGGTAAGAAGGGATTTTGCGCCCTTGAGAGTCATGCCACGCTGATGAACCAGGGTTTGGATTGCACGCAGGCCCTGGATATCCTGGGGGCGGAACATACGCCGGCCATCGGGACGTTTGACCGGGCGAACCTGGCGCGGAAACTTGGTTTCCCAATAGCGCAGGACATGGGTTGGCAGACCAAGTTCGCTGGCCGCTTCGCCGATGGATCGATAGGCGTCAGCGGACTTCTGGATCGGGGTCTTGGTGACTGCGGCGGCACCCATGCTTGCTCCTTCGCGTTTCAGTCTCCGTCGACGCGGGATTTCAGCAGGGGTGAAGGGCGGAAAGTGACAACCCGGCGGGCGGAGATTACGGCCTCCTCGCCGGTTTTCGGGTTCCGGCCTTCGCGCGCGCTTTTCTCACGGACGACGAAATTGCCAAATCGGGAGAGTTTCACCACGCCCTCGCGCTCCAGCGCCGCGCCGATCATTTCCAGCGCATCGTCAAGCAGGTCCGAGGAGTCCTGGCGCGTACAGCCCAGTTCCCGAACAATCGCCTCGGTCACTTCGGCCCGGGTGATGGTCTTGGATTCCATGACTGTCTCTCCGCTCATGGTTAAAAAATACGCCGCGAGTCTTAATGAATGGTTCTACGCCCGATACTATGCATTGGAAAGCATAACCGCTCGAAGCGATTGATTCTACATCCGAAACAGGCTTGCGCCCCAGGAAAAGCCACCCCCCATGGCTTCAGACAGGATCAGCTGGCCAGGTTTGATGCGCCCATCACGCACCGCCGTGTCGAGTGCGAGCGGAATTGAGGCCGCCGATGTATTGCCATGCATGGCGATTGTGGAGACGACTTTCGACTCATCAATACCCATCTTGGAGGCAACACCATTGAGGATGCGCTGATTGGCCTGATGGGGAACGAACCAGTCAATATCTTCCGAGCTGAGACCGGTCTCTTCCAGAACAGCGCGGATCGCAGCGGAAATATTCGTCACCGCATGTTTGAAAACGCGGTTACCTTCCATCCGCACATGACCAATCGTGCCCGTTGAGGAAACCCCGCCATCGACATGCAACAGATCCGACTTGGTTCCGTCCGTGCGAATATGGTGTGTGATGATGCCTGCGCCCGTATTCTCGCCCAGCGAATCATAGGCCTCCAGCACCGCTGCGCCGGCGCCATCGCCGAAAAGGACGCATGTGCCCCGATCTGACCAATCAAGAATACGCGAAAAGGTTTCCGCGCCGATCACCAGTGCGCGGTTGAACAGGCCCTGCTTCATCAGGGAGTCTGCATTTGCCAGTGCAAACAGGAAGCCTGAACACACGGCCTGGACATCAAAAGCCGCTCCGGGCCCGGCGCCCAGCTTGGCCTGCACGGCGGTCGCTGTGGCCGGAAAGGTCTTGTCCGGCGTCGTGGTGGCCAGCACGATCAGGTCGATATCGGTGGCATCAAGCCCGGCCGCTTCAAGTGCACGCTCGGCCGCTCGTGTTGCAAGATCAGAGGTGACTTCCCCATCGGCCGCAATATGGCGCTGGCGGATGCCTGTACGCTCGCGGATCCACTCATCATTTGTCTCGACCATGCGCGAAAGCGCGTCATTGGTCAGCACATGATCGGGAAGATAACTGCCGGTTCCGGCGATACGAACAATACGCTGGCTCACGCGGCGCTCTCCGAAGCATCCTGTCGGGCCGCCTGCACACGGGCCAGGCTGGCGGCTACCTCAGTCTTGAAATCACTGCGGGCAAGATCTGCGGCCAGTTTCAACGCGGTGGCAAAGCCCTTCGCATCGGTACCGCCATGACTCTTCACAGACACACCATTGAGGCCCAGCAGGACCCCACCATTTACACTCGAAGGGTCCATCCGAACGCGCAATTGACGCAAGCCGCCCGAGGCCATCAGCGCACCGGCCTTGGCAAGCGGCGAAGAGGTCAGCGCCTCCCGGACAAAGGCGGCAACAAGGCGTGCAGTGCCCTCGGCAGTCTTCAACGCGATATTGCCGGAGAATCCATCTGTCACGACGACATCAACCGTCCCCTCGGAGATATCATTGCCCTCGACAAATCCGCTATAATTCAAATCCAGACCACTGGACTTGATCAACTCAGCCGCGCGGCGCACTTCTTCATGGCCTTTCTGCTCTTCCGAGCCGACATTGAGAATGCCGATAGAGGGGCGCTCCACGCCGCGAATGGCACGGGCATAAGCTTCGCCCATGATGGCATAGGTCATAAGCTGATTGCCGTCCGCTTCCAGATTCGCTCCGACATCCAGGACCACGATTCGCCCGCGCTGCGTGGGCCAAAGCGCGGCCATGGCTGGTCGGTGCACACCATCCATGCGCCGCAAAAGCATCATGGACATGGCCATCAACGCCCCAGTATTACCAGCCGAAATGGAGGCCTGGGCCTCACCATCTCGCACGCTCTCAATCGTTTTCCACATGCTGGAGCTGCGCTTGCGCAGAGCCTGGGACGGCTTGTCCGACATGGTGATCTGGTCTTCGCAATGGCGCAAACTCGCCGCCTCGGCCACACGCGGCGCATCCGCCAAAAGGGGCTCAAGATGGCCTTCATGACCGTGCAGGATGACCGACACATCTTTTTGGGTGGCCAGAAACTGGTCCAATCCCTCAATCACGATCCCAGGGGCAGAGTCACCACCCATGGCATCAACGGAAAGCACAAGGCTCTGCACCATGGTATGAACTCCCTTCACCCGCATGCGGGATACCCCAACCTATGCAGACAGGCATGCATTGGCAACTTTTCTCGCTGCACAGCAGCATTTTTCGATTTGCCCGGGAAAACAGCCCCGTCATCAAATTCTTGCCCCTGTCTAGCCAGCTTGGCGGCCCGAGGCTAGACGCTGCGGGATGAAGATCGCAGCCATCATCGTGGCAGCCGGGCGCGGCAACCGGGCCGGAGGCAAGATACCAAAGCAGCTCCGCCTGCTGGGTAGCCGCCCGATTATGGCCTGGAGCCTGGCCGCGTTTTCCCGCCACGCGCAAATCGGACCCGTCATTCTCGTTGTGCCAGAGGGAGAAGAAGAAGAGTATCGCGCTCGGTTTCCCGGCGCGGCGGCCTATATTCCTGGCGGCGAGAGTCGGCAGGCCTCGGTACGAAATGGCCTGAGCGCTGCCATCGCACCTGGCGATATCAGCCATGTGATGATCCATGATGCCGCGCGTCCCGGCGTGGATGAGATCATCATCGACCGGCTTATTGCGGCGCTGGACACCCATGATGGCGCCGCCCCTGCTCTACCTGTCGCCGATGCCCTGAAGCGACCCTCTGGCCAGAGTGTGGAGGATGTTGACCGCACCGGCCTGTTTCGTGTTCAGACCCCACAGGCCTTTCGTCTGGATGTCATTCTCTCGGCCCTGGCCGATGCACCCGATGGTATGGTCGATGATCTCGCCGTTGCCCAGCATGCCGGGGCTCGACTTACGCTTGTCGAAGGCCATGAGCGGCTTGGCAAAGTCACCTATCCGGAGGATTTTTCCCGCATGCAGGCCCTGCTCTGTCCACCCGTTCCACGCATGGGCTCCGGCTTTGACGTCCATGCTTTTGAACCGGGTGATCATGTCACTTTGTGTGGTATTGAGATTGCCCATACTGCGCGTCTGAAGGGACACAGTGATGCTGATGTCGGCTGGCATGCGCTCACCGATGCCATTCTTGGCGCCCTCGGGCTTGGCGATATTGGCGACCATTTCCCTCCCAGCGACGAGCAGTGGCGTGGTGCGCCCTCGCATATCTTTCTGGCAGAGGCGATGCGGCTGGCGCGCGCGGAGGGCTTTGAGTTGGGCAATTGCGACCTCACGCTGATTTGCGAGGCGCCGAAGATCAAGCCACATCGCGAAGCCATGCGCAAACGTACGGCTGAAGTGCTGGGCGTCGATGGCGCACGGATCTCGGTTAAGGCAACAACCACTGAAGCACTGGGCTTTACGGGACGGCGTGAAGGCATTGCCGCACAGGCCATTGCCGTCTTGTCGCCGAAGGTTTCCTCAAGCTAATCTTATCTCCATGTTTCCAGACCGTTTAATCAATCTCGCCATGTTGACACTGGATGATGCCCGCCAGAAGCGGCTAAAGCTGGTCACTGCGGAAAGCTGCACGGGTGGACTGCTCGCTGGGCTGCTGACCGAAATCTCCGGCTCTTCAGATGTCTTCGAGCGCGGTTATGTCACCTATTCCAACAAGGCCAAGCAGGAAATTCTGGGCGTGGCCGGCGATGTGCTGGCCGATTATGGCGCAGTGTCAGAGCCAGTTGTGCGCATGATGGCCGAGGGCGCGCTGGAGGCCAGCCGGGCCAATATTTCTGTCGCCATTACCGGAATTGCAGGGCCGGGCGGCGGCACGCCGATGAAGCCCGTCGGGACGGTGCACTTCGCCTGTGCACGCGAGAACCGCGCTGTGCTTCACGAGATGCACCAGTTCGGCGAAATTGGCCGTCAGGCTGTACGAGAGGCCAGCCTTGAAGTCGCCCTGAAACTGATCGGACAGCAAATCGCCTGACAGGCTCAAAATCGGAACTCCGCTTCATCGGGCACGCGCGAAAAGGCGATCTTGGCGCCGAGATAGTCCAGCGCCAGGCCCTTCTGGGTGGCCAGGGTGATGTGGCGTGAATTGGTGTTGCCATTGCCGGGCGCAGCCTCTTCCGGGCGCCCCAGTTTGGCAAGGCGGCCATCGGGATCAGAATTGATCTCGTCGATCAACTGCCAGAGTTTCGCGCGCCGCAGCTCGACCTGATTGTTCTGCGCCGGCGCGAACAGGTCGCCCTGGCAGACCGCATCGTCGCCCTGCCGGGAAAGCCCGTGGAGATAGACCGAGACCCCGCCGAGCCGGGCCACATCATGGCGCGCTGTGAGGTGCGCCCAGATCTGATCCAGTTTGTGGAGAAAAAGAAAACTGTCCTGGGAGGGCGCGAAGCCGGCCTCGCCGCTGAGCCGTCCCTCGGGCCGCACGCGCATGGAAAGGCTGAGACGGCGGGCAAAAAAGCCGGCATGGCGGAGCCGGCTGGCAGCCTTCATCAGCAGCGCGCGCGCGACGATGCGCGCAGCCCCCGGGCTTTCATGTTCGCGATAAAGGACGCGGGAATGGCCGAACATGGAGCGCTGGGTTTCGGCCTCCTCCACCTCATAGCCGCGCAGGGAATACCAGAAGCGCTCGCCTTGCACCGAATTCCAGATCTTGCGCGCCTGCTTCGGCTGCAGGTTCCACAGGGACTGGAAATCGACCACACCATTGCGCGCAAGTCGAGTGCCCATCCCCTTGCCGATGCCGGGGATTTTCTCAAGCGGGAGATCGGCCAACCTCGTGCAAACCTCGCCTGGCTCCAGCACAGTCATGCCATCGGGCTTGTGCAGTTCGGCGGCCAGTTTGGCGAGTAGCCGCGTCTGCGCAAGGCCGAAAGAAGCGCGCAGGGCCGGGCCGACCTCTTCGGCAATGGATGCGCGAATACGCCTTGCCAGATCGATGGCTGCCGGCGCGTTGAATTCCGGCGGGCTGAGGCGGAAGGCGGCCTCATCGATGGAGTAGATTTTCGAGACCGGCAAATGCCGCTCGATCAGCGTCATCAGCACTTTGTGAAGCTGGACATAGCGGTCATGGCGCGCTGTGCGCACGGCAATGCCGGGACACATCTGACGCGCCTCGCGGATGCGCGTGCCGCGTTTGATGCCGGATTTGCGGGCCTCATAACTGACGGCGATGGCGGAGGTATGCTCGGAGGTTGACGGCGCAACAATCACCGGACGCCCGAACAGGGCCGGATCGTCATGCTGCTCCACCGCCGCGAAATAGGCGTTGAAGTCGAGAAACAGATATCTCAGCCCATCGGCATATTCGAACGACATGGCAGTGGCTCCCGAACAGAACAAGTAGGGAACATTATGCCTTTGTCAAGCTATGAAACGGGCGTTACGCGCGGATAGCGCCGGTCGGCCTCGGCCAGGAAGGCCTCCATGATCTTGTCGACGGCAATGTGGAAATTGTTCTTGGCCAGCATGCGCAGGATGAAATTTGAGAACTCATAATCGACCATACAGTCGATCCGTGTGGTACCGTCTTCCTGCGGGATGAAGGTCCAGACATTCTGCAGATGCTTAAATGGCCCGCGCACCAGATTAGCCTCCACGCGCCGGGCGACCGGATCGGCACTTACACGGGTTGTGAACCGCTCGGAAAAGCCGCGAAAGCCGACCGCCGCCTCGCCGACACTGTGGCGCACGCCGTCCACTTCGCGTTCCTCAGTCACCTTCATGGACTGGAACCAGCGGATGAATTCGGGATAGCGACGGAAATCGCTGACCAGGTCGAACATATTGTCCGCGGTGTGCGCCACGGCGACGGACGTGCGAAAGACGGGCATTACAATTATTGCGCCGCCGTGGCCGAGGCGACTTGGGCCTCACGCGCCGCACGCAACCGGGCGAAATCCTCCCCGGCATGATAGGAAGACCGCGTCAGGGGCGAGGCTGAGACCATGAGGAAGCCTTTCGAGCGGGCGATTTCCTCATAGGCTTTAAACTCATCCGGTGTGACGAAGCGGTCGACGGCGGCGTGTTTGCGGGTCGGCTGGAGATACTGGCCGATGGTCAGGAAATCGATGCCGGCCGAGCGCATATCGTCCATCACCTGCATCACCTCTTCCTTGGTCTCGCCGAGGCCGACCATCAGGCCGGATTTGGTGAACTGGCTTGGGTCGCGCAGCTTCACGCGTTCCAAGAGGCGCAGCGAATGATAATAGCGCGCGCCAGGCCGGATGGAGAGATAAAGACGCGGCACGGTTTCCAGATTGTGGTTGAACACGTCCGGCCGGGCGTCGATGACGCGATTTTCCCAGCCATCCTTGCGCAGGAAATCCGGCGTCAGGATCTCGATTGTCGTGCCAGGCGAGGCCGCGCGAATGGCCTCGATCACGGCGACGAAATGCATCGCCCCGCCATCTTCGAGGTCATCGCGGTCCACTGAGGTGATCACGACATGCTCAAGGCCCATCTCGGCGACGGCCTCGGCCACGCGGCGCGGCTCGTCGGTGTCGAGCGGCAGTGGCTTGCCGGTGGAGACATTGCAGAAGCTGCAGGCGCGCGTGCAGGTCTCGCCCATGATCATCATGGTGGCGTGCTTCTTCTCCCAGCACTCGCCCATATTCGGGCAGCCGGCCTCCTCGCACACCGTGACGAGCCCTTTGGACTTCACGATCTCGCGGGTTTCCAGATAGCCCTTGGAGGTCGGCGCCTTGACGCGGATCCAGTCCGGCTTGCGCAGGACGGGCGTATCCGGGCGGTTCCGTTTTTCCGGGTGGCGATGTTTTTTCTCACCATCGCGCGTATCAAGAAGAGTTGCCATAACTTGCTAAATGACTGTTCCTTGAGGGATTCACAAGCGATACTGCCACAGACCTGTCAGCACGAATTGCATGTTTCACGCTTCGGCTTAGGTTAGGTGACGATATGTTACAAACTGTTACAGACCCGAAAATGGCTGCTACTGCGATACCTGCGCCTGTGAAATTCGACCAAAAGCGGGCGAATACGGACCTCTTTTCTGCGCTTTTGAGAGCAAAGCGCACCTATGGAGGGAAAACCGTTGCCGTAGTCGATGGCGATGGAACAGAGTTTGACTATCAGACCATTGTGCGCGGCGCCTTCGCACTGGGAAGCGCCCTGAAACGCGAGACGGAAAAAGACGAAAATGTCGGCGTGCTGTTG
>JALEGE010000017.1 GCA_022760335.1 Hyphomonadaceae bacterium | reverse complement strand
GGCTGTTCGCCGATTAAAGTGGTACGTGAGCTGGGTTCAGAACGTCGTGAGACAGTTTGGTCCCTATCTGCCGTGGGTGTTGGAAACTTGAGAGGATTTGCCCCTAGTACGAGAGGACCAGGGTGAACATACCTCTGGTGGACCTGTTGTGGCGCCAGCCGCATTGCAGGGTAGCTATGTATGGACGGGATAACCGCTGAAAGCATCTAAGCGGGAAACCCACCTCAAAACCAGGTTTCCCTTGAGAGCCGTGGAAGACCACCACGTCGATAGGCCGGGTGTGGAAGCGCAGTGATGCGTGGAGCTAACCGGTACTAATTGCTCGATAGGCTTGATCGTGAAACTCATGTGTGACGGCGAGTGCATCGCCTCATCGCATAGAAGTAGTCATTCGATCAGAACACCGTCTCAATGGCGCGCTCTGCGGGCGCGCCGAAATGGAACATGTTGGTTTGCACGCCGCTCATTTCTGCCGACCCGGTGGTTATGGCAGGGGCTCCCCACCCGATCCCATCCCGAACTCGGTCGTTAAGGCCCCTTGCGCCAATGGTACTGCGTCTTAAGTCGCGGGAGAGTAGGTCGCCGCCGGGTCCGCTGAAATGAGTGCAACTTGCAGATATCTTTCCCATACCTTGCCCGGCCCAGCCGGGAGGCCCCGTGGCCCCAAGCCGAAGCCCTTTTGGGTCAGGCACGGACCGTCGGGGCTGAACTATTTTGACGCGGGATGGAGCAGCCCGGTAGCTCGTCAGGCTCATAACCTGAAGGTCGCAGGTTCAAATCCTGCTCCCGCACCCAACCTTAGTAGCCCGTCGCCAGTCTTGGCGGCGGGCGCTTGTTTTTCCAGCAGAGCTGCGAGATCTCCGGTTACGAGAATGGCCATGTCATTTTCTGCGGTCTCTTCGGCCGTGAGCGTGATCTGGTCGACCAGAGCGCGGAAAGCCAGACGGGCTTCGCAGGTGTCTGCAGCGTACATAGGTTTCGACTGAAACTTAAGACGCTCTAGGCCCGCTATTCGCCGGAAGTGGACTTTTGTAACTGCCGTTTCAGATGTCTGCTCGTGTGAGAAGTGACGCCATTCTCGTCCAGCGCTCTTGGTTTACTTTGAGTGTCCATGTCAGTAAGTCTCCGCAAAAACACCGCATCGATAGACACACAGATACCTGCCCTTCGCCAAGGCTACGATAGAAGCGAGCTTATCTTCTTGTCATCCTCGCGGAGTCCATCGGAGCATACTTCTGGCTGGCGGGAGCATAGCTCGAATGGAAAAACAATTTGCCCACGTTTGGAAGGCTCGATCTTCATCCAGGGGTTGAGATGCATCGGCTTGTTTTGCTGGATGACTAAACAGCGCGGAAGCATATTCAAAGACTAAAATATATGAGATACGGGGGATCTTGTGAAGGTTGAACGTGATGGAGTTAGCTCGTGGAAACCGAACCAGAATTTCGCATCTTCATCGCAAGCGATGACCCTGAAGTCGCCAAGATGGCACAGGAGCACCCAGACCATTTGTCGGTTGACACCGTGAGCGAACACCGTTGGGAGGGCGCGTCAGAAGCGATGCAGCTTATTGCGGGCGGTAGTGCTGCCACAGCGTACTTGATTGGACGGCTAGTCCAGCTCTTGGAGTATAGGAATGCGAGTTTTGAAATTCGAGACAGGGACGGCTCCGTTCTTGCTGCAAAGGGAAGGCCCGCACTTCGGCTAATAAAACATTACGAAGCTCAACAGGCTCGTCGCGACGAATCCGACGAGACAGATTGATGCCGCTACCGCCGCGCGTCGAAAAACACGTTCGATCCAAGGGGCCCATATCGACAAGATCATACGTTGATGAGATCGATGTCTGGATAGAGAAGCGTATCAACGAGAAGTTTGGTGATCGGCTAGAAATCTGTCACCTACGCACAGCCGCAGTAGATTGTTTTTTGCTACACGACGGCGAGCAGTCTTACATTGTAAATGATAAAGAATTCTTTAGTCGATTATTTTGCTTTCATTACCTTTATAATTGTGGTGAGGATATCTTCGATCATGTGTACCGCTGGTGGCTATCAGAAACTTTAAGCCTCGAGGCACTCTCCAACGGAGCTTACCTACTATCGTTCGTGTACAGCAAGAAAGGTTTGGATAATATCCCCGGCGGATGCCCCTACGATCAAGAGAAGATCTCACAGCACCTTCGCTCATCTGTTGCGCGAGAGCGTTTAGAAAGAACATGGACTTCAGTAAATATATGCCGACTATACATGTATTTCCACGAAGAAGCCCATTTTATTTTTGCTTCTGACGAATCCTTGCGCCAAAAGTATAAAAATAAAGCGACCGAAAGCGTCCACTTTGTTCGTGATTACATCCAGCAAAGTGAATTCACCCCTGAAGTTCATGAAGAGGTAGCATGTGATATTTACGCATCGCAAACTCTATTTGTTGAGTTTCACCAGAATCAGAGCTTTCTCGCACCTCAGTTTGCGCTGGGGATACTGCATAAATTTCAGTCTATTAGGCTTTGGCTCAAGTCCCTCTTGCGAAGCGAGATCGGCCTCGGTGAGTTAACATTACCGCCGCCGATTATTGGATCCTTCAAACTCAGAAGTCAGTTGCAGTTAAAATCTTTACAGGACTACCTCCTCGGTCAAGCGCTAGAATTTGGCTACGAAAAATGGGGAGGTATCCCGTTTATTCCGGCCCTGGGGGCCACAATCGATGAGACTTTCGATTTCCAACGGGAAGTACGCCGAATAAGTTCAAGGTTCGAAGAAAACTTGAACGCGGTAACGGGACCGACGCTCATTAAAGACCTGTTCGATCGAGAGTTTCACCCAGAGTACTCCTATGAGACAACGCGAAGGCATCTTTTGGAGTTTTATGACTTCGATGATATTTTTAGGCTCCCAGGTGAGGTTTTGACCGAAGACGGACGATCATTTATCAACTTGATAGCAGAAATTCAGTCGTTTGGACGGGCTTATAATCCGTCAACAAGGGAACAGGGTGCAAACGAAATTGACCTAAGCCGAGGCAGTATCGTGTTTCCCCATAACGGTCATGATCTCGCCTGGGCCGAAGTCAACCAGAGTTTCGACCGACGGCAGAAATAGGTTGGCTTGTTCGGTAAGTTCCACAAGAAAAACGCTCACCGAACGACAGGTTTGTACTTCTTCTAGCCACTCACGCGGCCTAAGCTCACTGTCGCCTTAGGCCCAATCGCAGACATTCACGGTGCGCAATCTTTATGTCCTGTTTTGCGCCCTTAACGGTACAAGACATCCTCAGATTTCGGTATCAGTTCGTTGCTGTCTGCACCGGCCCTGCGTCGCGGATATCGCGGTTCATGCTGGCAAGCCGGACACTGACCACATAGGCTTTTTCGGTTTCCATGCCGGCCATGATCTGGCCGGCCTGCTCGCTCGGCAGCAGGCGTAGAAACCCGGCGGCGAAGCCGGCATCCATCTGATTGAAGATCTTTGCGGCCTCGTCGGCTTTCATCGCGCCGTACATTTCAGACAGATGCAGCATGTCCTGGTCGGCTGAGGCCTGCATCTGTTGCCAGCGCGCATCCAGGGTTTGTTGCAGAGCTTGAAGTTCGGCGGCCTGATTTTCCAGTTCAAGCTGCCAGGTTTCAAGCTCCAGCCGTTCCTGGCGCAACTCGGTCTCGGCAGATTCAAACAGCCACTTGTCCTCTTCCAGGCGGGCGGCGGCCTCATCGGTGAAACAGACCTGACTGATATCAGGTCCGTCAGCGGGCGAGCTGGCGGTCGTATAGTCGAGCGGCTCTGCCGCAACGGATTCCAGCACGGCTGGCGTGGCGCCTTCCGCCGTGGCGAGGTTGGCGAACACGAACCGCGTGGCGCCGCCCAGTGTGAACAGGGCGCCAAGGGTGACCAGGACATGCGAGCGGGAAGGCGTGTTAATAGTCATAGCTGTAGCGCGATTTCGTTTCTGGAAGTTGGGCTGCAGGCTGCAGATCCGCATTTGCCGGTTGCAGGGCGGGCTTGGATTGCGCCTGCGAGGTGGCCTGCACCTGGCGCATCAGGATTTTCATATCCAGGATACGATCCTTGGATTCCTCCAGAAGATCGCGCATGGACTCAGTGAGATCCGCATGCTGGGCGCTAAGGCGGGCATGGGCGGCTTTCACTTCATCGAGCGCGCTGGCGTGATGGGCATCCATCTCACCCTTCATGGATTTCAGCCGTGTGCACATGGCATCGGCATCGGCCAGGAGCTGGGTCAGGCGCGCGGCCAGTTCGCCGGTTTTGGCGCGCGTGTCCTGTGTGGTGGAGGAAACGGCGGAGATGGACTTGGACAGGGCCATGATGGTGGCGCCAAGGCCGTCCTTGGTATCCTGCAAAGCTTTCAGCCGCCGGCTCAGCACAAAGCAATAGACGCAAGCGGCCAGTGAGACGAGGATGATGGCGATATCTGTAGGTTGAATGCTCATGCCATCACCTCAACAGGAATTCGGTGATGAGCACACCATCTGCGACAGCCCCGCCAAGCACGAGTTCCGCGCGACGGGACAATTGCGCGCGCATATCTGTGTAAAACGCCGGATTCTCGAAATCACTCAGTTCGACCGAGCGCAGATAGTTCACGAAAGCATCGACCAGAACCGGCTCGGCATCGCGGACCGAATTCACCTTGTCCTTGCTGGTAACAACCGAAAGGCGAAGCTTCAGATAGCGCGACGCCGGCTCACTGCCGATGGTGATCAGGATTTCGGGCAGTTCGACATAGGACCTGTCCGCACCGACCAGATGACTGGCTGGTGTGAGATGCGTGTCGCCCGGCGCGCATGCGGCCAGGTTCGTATTCTCGGATGCCGTGGCAGGCGTCAGCATGTAGACCGTGGCAAAGGCCGCCGCCAGCGACCCCATGGCGAGGATCGCCAAACCCATGACGCCCCCGCCGGATTTGCCGGCCGGTTTCTGGTCTGCCTGATCGTCGTTTTCCGCCATTTCCAGCCTCGTGGACCCAAGCTCTCCTCTGCCGTTTAGAAACGGGTCCAGTAAAGGAAGCGTTAATGATTTCGGGGTCAGACATTAACCTATTCAGCAAAACGTCTTTCAGGGAGCTGGCGGGGAGTCATGAGATTTATCGAGACCTTGCGGGCCTTGCCCGTGTCCCGGCAAATCATGCTGGTCGGCGCCGTACTGGGCGTTGTTCTGGCAATGTTTTTCATGGTCTCCGGCGCGATGCAGGAGCGCATGGCGCTGCTCTATTCAGGGCTTGATCCGGTACATGCCGGCGAAATCATCGAAGAGCTGGAGCAGGATGGCGTGCCCTATGAGATCAAGGGCGAGGCGATTTTCATCCCCGAATCGCGGCGCGATTCGGTACGCTTCAATCTCGCCAGCCAGGGCCTCCCGCGTCAGTCCGTGCAGGGCTATGAACTGCTTGATGACATTAATGGCTTCTCGATCACGTCGGAGATGTACAACGCGGCCTATTGGCGGGCCAAGGAAGGCGAGCTGACGCGCACCATACTGGCCATTCCGGGCATTGAATCGGCACGCGTGCATATCGGCGCCAGCCTGCGATCGGGCTTTTCGCGCAGCCAGCCGGCTCAAACCGCCTCGGTCACGTTGACCTCTTCCAATCCGCTCAGCGCCAGCCAGGCTGAGGCAATCCAGTTCCTCGTCGCGCTGGCCGTGTCTGGCTTGAACCCGGAAGAGGTGGCAGTGATCGACCCGTCGGCGGGGATCCTGGCCGGACCGGGCATCGACAAGATGGAACAGCCGGGCGTGGCGGCGGAATCCCAGTCGGTCTCACTTGAGCAGAAGATCATGCGCCTTCTGGATGCCCGTGTGGGGCCGGGCAATGCGCGCGTCTCCGTGTCAGTGGATGTCAGCCGAGACCGCCGGCGAACCTCTGAAGTGGTGTTCGATCCGCGCTCACGCGTGGTGCGCAACCGCACGATCACCGATTCCTCGGAGACCAGCCGGGGCAGTTCCGCAGGTCTGACCGTGGCCAGCAATCTGCCTCAGGGCGAGGCGGCGGCCCCGGGCAGCGCGCCGAGCACGAGCGATACCTCCAGCTCGTCGGAAACCGTGTCTTACGAGATGAATGAAATCCGCACCGAGACTGAATCCATGCCGGGTGAGGTGGAGCGGATTTCCATTGCCGTCCTGCTGAATGAGCAGGCGCTGGGTATCGATCTGCAGGCGGCTGGAGCGGCGACACAGATCCAGCGCGTGGTCGAGAATTTCGAGCAATTGATCGCGTCCGGCGCCGGACTGGACCTGTCGCGCGGTGACACATTGACCGTGGAGCTGATGCCCTTCCAGGCGCTGCCTGAGGCAGACCTGATTGCCGCACCGAGCATGGTTGAGCAGCTGATGGAGCGCTATTTATGGTCGGGCGTGCAGATCATTCTGCTTGGACTTGTGGTGATCGTACTGGGGCTTGGCGTTGTGCGTCCATTGCTGGCGCCCAAGGCGCGCGAAGCCGAGATTGGGCCTGATCAGGACCCGCTCTTGCCGGGCGCAGCCAATGCCGAGCAGACCGATCCCTTCGATTATCTTCGCAGCTATGCCAGCGAGCGCCAGGATGAGACCGCCGCCCTGTTGCAGGACTGGCTGAACAAAGACGAGAAGGTCGCCCTTAATGAGTGACTCTGTCCTCCTTTCCAGGCTGCCGCGTTTCGACGGCGCCACTGAGGGCCAGGTAAAACTGGGCCGAGGACTGGCGTTTGAGGATTTTGACCTACCCGCACAGAGCTCTGAGGCATTCGAGCCTGAGCTTGAGTCGGACATGGCGGCCATGACGTCTGATGCTCCAGAGGAAGATTTGCCGGAGCCTGAGCTTGCCGACGAGCCGCCCCTTGCCGAACTTCCGGATGTCTCCGGAGTGGAAGAGATGATTGCAGCGCTGTCTGCGGCTGTTCAGCATGTCGAGCAGGCGGCCGCCGATCAGGTTGCCGGCGCGATTCAATCTGCGGCGGCGAAACTGTTTCCGGAGCTCTCGCGCCAGTTCCTGGCCGAGGAAATCGGGCAGCATTTGCGCGCGCTCACACCGGTGTCCGTCGAGCATATTGAAATCCGTGCCACACCGGCCATGGCCGAGGCTCTGGAAGGGATCCTTGCGCGCAGCGAGACCCTCGCAGGCCGGTGCATCCTGAAGCCCGTGAATGGGCCGGATGATACCCAGGTGAATGTTTCCTGGCGCAATGGCGGGCTTGATTTTGACTTTTCCGGGCTGATGGAAGCCTGCCTTGCCCGGTTGTCCCCCACACAGGCAGAAGCAGGAGCCTAATGTCATGGTGAATCCTGAAATGGCAGAAGCCGGTACGGACGATATGGATTCGGTTCTCGTGGAACGACGAGACCCCTCTCCGGAGAACACCTATCGGCGCACGATTTTCAGCGTCCCTGTTACGGTGACGGTCTCGCTCGGCAAGGTGCGTCTCAGCGTGTCGGAAATTCTCGATTTGAAACCTGAGGCCGTTGTTCCCCTGACCTCTGGCATCGAAGACCCTGTCGACCTCACGGTGGATAACAAGATCATCGCGCGCGGCGAACTGGTGGAAACCGAGAATGGCGGTTTGGGCGTAAAGATCACCGAGATCCCCGAGGAGGTTGGTGGTGATCCGGCTTAAATGTCTTGGGGCGGGGCGGTTTCTCGTCCTCTCGCTGACGGCCGCTCTTGTTCTCGCCATGCCGGCCCTGGCTCAGGAGGGCGGGCCGATTCCCGCATTGGAAGAGGCGCTTGCCGGCGAGATTGAGACCGGCCTGTCGACGACGGTGATCCAGTTGTTCATCCTGGTCACGGTGCTCTCCCTGGCGCCAGGCATTGCGATGATGGTGACTTGCCTTCCCTTCATGGTCATCGTGTTTTCCTTCATGCGTCAGGCAATTGGCGTCCAGCAGGCGCCGCCGAACATGATGATCATGGCGCTGGCCATGTTTCTGACCTTCTTCGTCATGGAGCCGGTTTTCATGACGGCCTGGGGCGAAGGCATCTCGCCATACATGGAGGGGCTGATCACCGAGGCCGAAGCCTGGTCGCAGTCCACGGCCCCCTTCCGGGATTTCATGACTGCGCGCACTGACCCCGAAGCGATCATGTCGCTCGCCGATGCGGTCAACCGCCCGGTTCCCGAAGGCGAGGAGCCCTCCTTCACCCTGCTCGCAACCGCCTTCATGCTGTCGGAAATCAAGCATGCTTTTCAGATCGGGTTTGTGATCTTTTTACCCTTCATGGTGATTGATCTCGTGGTGGCCTCGGTTCTGATGGCTGTCGGCATGATGATGGTTCCGCCGACAGTTGTCTCACTGCCCTTCAAGCTCGGATTCTTTGTCCTGGCGGATGGGTGGCTGAAAATCACTGAGGCGGTCTTGCGGGGATATGCCGGATGAATGCGCAACCAAACCCTCAGCTGCAGGCCGTGGCAGGCACCGATCTGGTGCGTTCTGCCGCGCCGGCGCGCCCGGATCTTTCCGGGGTGACACCGGCCCAGCGGGCAGCGGTGATCATTGCGATGTTGGGGGAGGGTGCGGCCAAGCCGATTGTCGAAAAGCTCGATGATGCCGCGCTCGCCAGGGTGCTCGGGGAACTGGAGAACATCTCCTATATTCCGCGCGATGTCCTGGTTGAGATCGTGGTTGATTTTCTGGGCCATTTGCGCGCTTCCACGGGGGCCCTGCGCGCCGGGCCAGGACGCGCACGGGAGCTGGTCACCGCTGTACTCAATCCCAATCGTGTCAGCGCGGTGATGGGCGATCAACAGGCCGATCCCGATGACCCTCAGGCAGATGTGCCGATGGGCGGCAGTGATATCTGGCTGCAGGTGCAAAAGCGCGAGCCGCGCGCTGTTGCCGACTATCTCGCCCGGCTCTCTCCCAACATCATTTCCATGATCTTGCGCAAGTTGGATGTGGCTTTCACTTCCGATGTCCTGTGCCATCTTGATGAGCAGAAACTTGTGCCCGCGATGGGCTATATGGTGGACGCGGGAAAGCCCGAGCCGGCCATCGAATCGGTCATCGCGCGCATGGTGCAGATGGAATTCCTCAATGCCGAACAGGCGGTGGAGGAAGATGACGCCGCCCATCTGGAGTCCATCGGTGAACTACTCAGCCTCATCCCGGACGGTCGCCGCAAAAGCGTGGTGGACTTTCTCAAGGCTGAGCATGAGACCAAGTTGACGAGCATCGAAAAGGCGATCCTGACCATTGATGCTCTGCCGGACCTGCTCGCGCGCAATTCCGTCCCGGTCGTGTTCCGGGAGATGGATGCGGCGCGCACGATCAATATTCTCGGTATCCTGCGTGCGACCTATCCGAGTGTTGCCGATTTCCTTTTGAGCAATATCTCTTCGCGCATGGCCGATCAGTATCGCGATGATTTGGAGGGCTTCAGCCCCCCACCACCGGACGAGGCGGAAATGCTGCTGCGTGAGTTCCTCTCTTCGATCATGGACATGAAACAGCGTGGTCTTGTGACCTTGGACAAGCCACGCACGCCTGAACAATAGCGTCGGGCTTAAAGTTTCGCCGAACCCTGAAAATCCACGAATCCTCACAAAAGCGGGGGTATAGACACCTGTTTTCACAGGTGTCTGCAGAAGAAAATGCGACTCCAGTGAAACCTGAAGTGCTTTGATCTGTAAGAGGGCTCTACCGGATCACCAGATCAGCATGGATCGCACCGGCCGCGCTCATGGCGCGGATGATGTCGACCATTTCCTGCGGCGTCACACCCAGCGCATTCAGGCCGGCAATCAGCTCTGAGAGCGTCGCGTTGGCCTCCAGGATCGCCATCTGGTCTGTTCCACTCTGATCAATCTGGATCTGCGAGCGCGGCAGGGTGATGGAATCGCCCTGTGCAAACGGATTGGGCTGGGAGGCCACAGGCGCTTCGCGGATCGAGATCGAGATATTGCCCTGGGCAATGGCGACCCGCGAGATGGTGACATCCTCGCCCAGCACGATGGTACCGGACTTCTCATCGATCACGATACGCGCCGGCGTGGCTACCGCCACAGGCAGGTTCTCGATGCTGGCGAGGACCCGGGCCGGAGAGCCGGAAACGGTGCGCAGGTCGAGATCCACCGTACCGGGATCGCGCATGAAGGCGATGGGCTGGCCGAGAGCGCCATTGATCGCATCCTCGATGCGCGCGGCGGTGGTGAAGTCCGGGTCGCGCAGGGCCAGGGTCAGCGAGTCGCGCTGGTTGAAATCATAATGGATCTCGCGTTCTACCCGCGCCCCATTGGGTACGGAGCCGGCGGTTGGCGTACCGCGCGTTTCGCGCGCGGCCTGGGCCTGGACATCAATTCCACTGACCACAACTGCGCCCTGAGCCACCGCATAGACCTGATTGTCGGCGCCTTTCAGCGGCGTCAGGATCAGCGTGCCACCTTCCAGGCTTTGTGCATCACCGATCGAGGAGACGGTGACATCAATGGTTGAGCCATTGCGCGCAAAGGAGGGCAGGGTGGACGTGACGAGGACCGCGGCGACATTGCGCGGCTTGATATCCTCGCCTTGCACATTAATGCCCAGGCGTTCGAGCATATAGGTCAGGGAATCCTCGGTGAAGGGTGCGTTGCGCACCGAGTCGCCAGTGCCGTTGAGGCCGACAACGATACCATAGCCGACCAGATCGTTCTGGCGCACGCCTTCCACATCCACCACATCGCGGATGCGCACCTGGGCCTCAGCGGCAGGTGCCGGCAGGGCCATTGCCAGCATCAGGGGAGCGAGCAGGAAGGCAGACCATTTCATGGGGTTACCTCAGATAATTGAGCAGGCTGAGATTGGCCAGCCGGGTGGTGAGCAGATAGGAGGCTTCCAGATTGCCCTCCAGGATCTTCAATTCGCTGGCCGCTTCATATTGGTCGCGCGCCGTCATCTGGTTGAACGCGGCGTTCAGCACGGTTTCTTCCATGTCCAGGGTTTCCAGTGCGCGGCTGATCTGGTTCTGGGCAAGGCCGCGCTCGGCGCGCAGATCGGTCAGACTGGCCTTGCCGCTGCTGACCTGTAGCGCCGCGGCTTTCAAGGTGTCGGGAGTGTCGCTGATTGCCGGGACGCCCTCGCCCGGATGGCCAAGGGCGAGCACGGCCAGGCCGGAGACGAGCTGGGTGATGGCCGGATCGGCCGCGGTGACCGCATCAGGATCTGAACTGGCTGGCGTGCCATTATAGATGTTCTGCTGCCAGCCACCGGCCGGATCGTTGAAATAGGTCTCCAGCGCAGCCTCGAAATCGGCCGGCGTGGCAGCATTCGTCGCCAGCTGGCCGATATCGGAGAGCAGATCATCGACCGATCCCATAGGAACGGTGGATGTGGCGTCACCTGAGAACAGGAAACGCTCGCCATGGCGTGCATTGAGCGTCAGGAAAGCGGTTTCCAACGCGGCGCGCGCATCGCGCGCCACTGAGGTCTGGCCGACGCGGTCGTTTTGCCCAAGGGCGGCGAGCATCTGTACATCCAGCCCGTCCAGACTGTCATTGATTACTGTCAGGCTGCGCTGGACCACATCCAGACGAGAGCTGCGCAGGGTATACTGCCCGCGTTCCTGTTCGATGCCGTCCAGGGCCTTCTGGCTGAGCATGGCGCCGCCGATCTTGCCGGAAAGGTGTGCGGTAAGATCGGAATGGCGACCTGTGACAGCCTCCTGAGAGGTGGTCTGGATCTGTTCACGCAGGTCTGCAGTCGATTGACTGAGCTTGGCCGCAAGAGAGACCCCGGAGTGCAAGATGCGCATGGCGTTAGATCTCCATCAAGCGGTTCAGCATGGCCCCGGCGACCTCGATGACGCGAGCATTGGCTGCATAAGCCTGCTCGATCAGCAGGAGATCCTGCATCTGGGTGTCGATATCGACACCGCTCAGGCCTTTCTCGGCTTCGTCCAGCATCGCGTGCTGGGTGGTGACCGAGGCCAGCACCGAGTCATGGTGGATGCGCGTCTGGCCGGTCAGCGAGGCGAGCTGGGCGACCATGTCGCTGGAGGAGAATGTGCCCTGGATGCCGGTCTGGTTGATCGGCTGCAGCGCTGTGACGGCAGCCAGCATATTGTTCAGGATGGTGGCATTTCCCGTCGGGCCGGGTGCGGTTGCTCCCAGGCCATCGCGCAGGCGAAAGAGCGAGCCACCCTGGGCTGGATCAATGGCGGGATTGAGTGCAATCCGCTCTGCCAGGCCAAGACCAGCAGCGGCGGGGTCTGTGTCGATAAAAAGGCCTGCGGCGCCGGCCGGCGTGGTCGGATCGATACCATCAGCCGAGAGCCGGTTCATGATGTCCCCAGCCAGCGTATCAAGCTGGGCGTTGAATTCAGGCACATCGCGGTCACGGATGGCGAACAGCGCGCCGAACATGCCGCTGGAGACCGCGCCGAAGGAATTCGCGCCGGGGGTTATATCAGTCCCGCCGACGGAAATGCCCGACAGGTCGCCATTGGCAAGGCTTCTGTCCGCACTGAAGGCGGCTGATGGGGTGAACTCAAGCTCTTTGGCTGAGCCGGCCAACAGGAAGACACCCTCGCGGGTCAGCACATCTATTGCGCCTGTCTCGCGCTCGACTGTCTGTACCGGCAGGTATTCAGCAATCGTGTCGAGCACGCGCTGGCGCTCATCCATCAGCCCGGCTTCCTGCGCGCTGCCGGTTTGGGCGCGTGTGATCTTTGTGTTGAGATCCTCGATCTGCTTCAACGAGGCGTTGATCACGTCAACACCTTCGCGTATCGACTGATCGGCCTCGGCGCGCAGGCGCTGGGCCATGGTGGACAGACCGCGGAACTCACGAATGATCGAGTTGGCCGCATCCAGAACAGCGCTGGCATTGGCTGAGGATTCCGGCGACAGCGCGGCATCTGACAGTGCGGCCTCGAAATCGGAGAAGCTCTTGAACAGCCCGGCACCTTCCGCAGTGTCGCCGAGCCGGGCTGAGATGGACTCCCAAGTCGAAGCCATGACGCTGGCCTGGGAAAGGTCGCTGGATGTCAGGCGGCGCTCGGCAGTAAGCGCGGCATCCTGTGACCGGGAAACGCCGGTGGCGCGCACGCCAGCGGTGCGCCCGGCCAGCAGATTTTCGGAAATGTTGAGCGAACGCCGGACATAGCCCGGCGTTGTCGCATTTGCGACATTGGTGGCAACGATGTCGGCCCTCAGACCAGAGATCTGAAGGCCGGATCGTGCCGCATTGATGGCGCTGGAAATGCTCACTTGGCCAGACGCCTTTCAGGTCTTGCGTTTAGCGCTTCAGATTGGTGGTTTCCTGAAGCATCTCATCCACGGTCTGAACGATCTTGGCGTTCGAGGAATAGGACCGCTGGGTTTCGATAAGGTCGGTCAGCTCGGCGGCGATATCGGTGGTCGATTCCATCAGCGCATAGCCGGAAATCTCGCCCACCGGGCCGGTGCCGGCATCCCAGAGATAGAGGTTGCCGCTGGTGGCGGACACCGCATAGGCTTGGGCATCAAGCGCTTTCAGGCCATTCATGTTCGGCACATCCCCAACCGGGATCTGGTACATCGTGCGGCGGAAACCGTTATGATAGACCGCCTGGAGGTTACCGGCTTCGTCGATTTCAACCGATTGCAGATCACCGATCGCAGCGCCGTTCTTGTTCACTTCAGTTGGCGAGAAAGGCGCGGAAAGCTGTTGCACACCTTCGGTGCCGCCAGGTTGGCCGATGAAGATCTCCACCGGGCCATGGGCCAGTGTGAGTGACACCATGCCGGTTGCCGGATCATAACTTGCGCCGCCAGCCGCGGATGCAGCGGCCAGACGCCCGCCGGAGCCCTGGCTATCGGCAAAAGTCAGATCCATGGTGCCAACCGGCGTATTCACGCCGCCGGCTGTATCCACGATGTTGACCTGCCAGTTATTGCTGGCCCCGCTACCCGGTACGTTTGGTGTGAATTCGAAAGCCAGCGTTTGGGAGCGACCGAGATTGTCGAAATATTCCACTGGAAGGTCATAAGCTTCACCTGAGGCGCCGGACACCGTGGCGTCAGCGGGCAGGTTGATGCCCATATTGATCTGCGTGGTGGGCTGAGCCGTGAAGCGCGAGGTATTGATGTTCACAGGCGCCAGGTCCGCACCGCTATTGCGGCTGACATTGCCGACGCTACCATCGCTGTCAGCCGGCCAACCGAGCAGATAGTGGCCGCTTTGGGTGCGCAAATTGCCATCGGCATCGGCGTAGAAAGATCCGGTCGGCAACAGCATCATGGCGCGTTCTGAGGCCAGTGCGGTGGTTCCGGACTGGTCGGTAACCGGAAACAGCCCGCGCCCGGCCACTGCGATGTCTGTCGCGTTGCCGGTGGAGATCAGCGAGCCTGTGGCCGCGATGTCCTTGAACGTGTCCACGCGCACACCACCAGCCGAGTAGGCCGAGGAGCGCTGTTGAAGGACCATGCTGGAAAAGTCGACTGTCGCCCGCTTGTAGCCATAGGTCGCGGAATTGGCGATATTGTCGGAAATCGTGGACAGGCGCGTGGCGTTGGCGTTCAGCCCCATCACGCCTGCATTCAGGGACGAAGAAATACTCATATCGGATGCTCCGGTGGCCAATTGCACCCGATATGAGAAGGGACTGGTTAATAAGCGGATAACCCCGAGTTAAGCTGAGACGCTTACTTGGTAAGGATCGTGATCGAGATCCGACGGTTCTGGGCGGCTAGCGGATTGTCTGCGTCCAGCGGCTCGGTATCGGCCTTGCCGGAGACTTCCCTGATCCGTGCGGGGTCCAGGCCAGCCTCGACCAACAGACGGCGCGCGGCATTGGCGCGGTCTGCAGACAGGTTCCAGTTGTCATAGCTTGCGCTGTCGCGATAGCGCAGGCTGTCAGTGTGACCGACGATCTTGAGATCATTGCCAAAGGCATCGAAGGATCCTGACACGGCCAGCAGCAATTCCCGCATCAGATCCGATGCCCGGCTCGAGCCGACCTGGAACAGCGGTGCCTGCTCGGAATCGGTGACTTCCAGTACGATGCCTTCTGGGGACATCTTGACCAGAAGGTGGTCTGAAACCTGTTGACTTTCCTCGCCGAGGGATTCCTTCAGGTTTGCAAGATTGTCAGCGACGGCTTGGGTACTGGCAGTCTCGGAGGTGGATTCGCGATTGGTGGGAAAAGGCTCATTCTCAGGACGCGCACCGCCCGTGCCTGAGCGCGATAGCGTGTCTTCAGTGAACACAGAATCGCCGTTGAGGCCATCTGTACCACCGCCAGAAATCCTGCTGACAGGAATGGACGGGCTGAAATAGTCGGAGATGCCCTTGCGCTGTTCTTCCGTGGTGGCGTTGAGCAGCCACATCAGAAGGAAGAAAGCCATCATGGCGGTCACGAAGTCGGCATAGGCCACTTTCCAGGCGCCGCCATGGTGCCCATCAGCCTTGTAGACTTTCTTCCGCTTGATGATTGTCGGCTGCGATGCGGCCGGCGCTTCGATACCCATTGGACCCACCATTCTAGTGTGTGCCCTTTGTTAGCAGGTCACGGTGAAGGAACGGTGCGGCAGGCGGTGGGAGTTTCCCTCACGCCGATAATGATTTGTAAACCAGTGCACAGACAGATCGTAGGGAATTGTTCACGATTTCCGGGGGCCGCGGCTTGTCCAGTGTGCTGCAAAAAAAGATCGAGATGAGCTCGGGCCTGCCTCCGAGCATATTGGAGTTGCGTGCCTTTTGGGTGCAGCTGACCGATACGGTCGCTGGTTGGACCAGTGAGACCTTTGATATACACGCCCGCCCGGAAATCTGCTTGCGCAAGGTTTTGTCCAGCAAGGATGCGCATGATCTGATCGAGACCCAGTTCGCCAGTTGCTTCTTGGCAAATGCCTCACCTGGACTGGCTTGCATCGCGCTCGATGAGTCCGCCGCGACAAGCACCGCTGCCGCGCGCTTGCACCAACCACGCGAAAGCCTGGCCGACACGTCGTCATTGTTTTTGAAGCTTATGTGCGAACAGCCCTGCGGCGCGCTTTGGTCCTTGCTGGCGGCTGTTTTGCCCGGCCATGACTACGAAGCGGAAGAACCACCTGTGTGCGAGGCTTCCATGGTTGTCGGCGGTTTCGAACAGGGCAACCGCTATCTTCTCATCGGCATGCAGATCGAACCCCCAGATGCGCCGGGGCGGATCTCCTTGTTGTTTGATCTGGACTATTTGCTGAAGGCGGCGCGCCAATTCTGCAAGCAGGCTGTGAGTTCAGCAGGTGGGCAAGTGAGTGCACAAGGGCGCGACAGGCTGCGCGAAAGCGTGCGCGGCTCCATGGTGACCTTGGACGCCGTAATGGAACGTCTGAGCCTGACTGTTGGAGAGTGTTCGCGCCTGGAAGTGGGGCAAATCCTGCCCCTTCCGGAGGTTGATGCAGAGCATTTGTGTCTCTCAGCGGAAACGGTGAACGGCCCGGTGGATATTGGCCAGGCTCAATTGGGCGTTTGGAAACAACAACGTGCCATGAAGCTGAATACGCCCATTATTGAGAGTTTTACCCGCAATCTGGTGGATCTGTGAGGCGCACGGACATGAAACTGGGACGAAGATCAGGAGAGCGTTCATGAATGCGATTGGCGGTATCATCGTCACGCTGGTGATGGTTTTCGGAGGCTATATTCTGGCCGGCGGCAAGATGGGGATTATCACCCACGCTTTGCCGTTCGAGCTGATGATCATTGGCGGAGCGGCGGTTGGCGCCTTTCTGTCGGGCAATGACTTTTCCACGATCAAGCATACCGGCGGAGATATCGCCGCCGCCTTTGCGGGACCGAAATGGAAGAAGAAGGATTATCAGGATCTCTTGTGCCTGATGACCGAGCTCCTGAATGTGCTCAAAGAAAACCCGGTTGATATCGAAAGCCATATCGAGGCGCCCAAGGAATCGGAGATCTTCAAGCGCTATCCGAAGATCCTGAAGGATCATTATGCCGTCGAGATGATCTGCGACACGATCCGCTCGATGATCATGAACTTCGACAATGTCCATCAGGTCGAGGAGTTGCTGGAAGACCAGCTCGAGAGCCTTTTGGAAGAGCATCTGCACGGCTCGCACGCCCTTCAGAACATGGCCGACGCGCTGCCCGCCCTGGGCATCGTTGCGGCCGTGCTCGGCGTTATCAAGACCATGGCTTCAATCGACAAGCCGCCGGAAATTCTCGGGGGCATGATCGGTGGCGCCCTGGTCGGAACCTTTCTCGGCGTGTTCCTCGCCTATGGGATTGTCGGCCCGTTTGCGAACCGGGTGAAGCATATCCGCATGGAAGAGCACTTCTTCTACGCCATGATCGGCGAGGTGCTGGTGTCCAACCTCCACCACAATCCGGTGAATATCTGCGTCGAGGTGGCCCGGCGCCATGCGCCGTCACGGGTCCGCCCCTCTTATGACGAGATTGAGCAGGCCATACGGGAGCTCAAGCGCGCGGCATGAGACACAGGCTTCCGCTTCTTCTTGGTCTTGCGTGCCTCGGTGCGGCCGGTCTGGCCGTGGCCGAGGATCCGCCTTATGCGCCTGAGAGGGAGGCGGGGACGACTGCGGCTGGCCTTGCAGAAGAATTGGATGTGGTTCTGCGAGATGCTGTGCAGCAGGGTTTGCTGTCGCCATCGGGGCCGCCGCCCGCTGTCGGGCTTCGCGGCTCTTCGGTGCTTCCACGCTGTGAAATGGCAAGCCTGCTCGATTTTTCCGCCGTCAGTGGCCTGCGGCGCTACCAGGATATCTATGCCCTTCCGATTCAGGGCGGGGACGACCCGCAACCGGAAGAGGTTGAGCTTTTGACCAAGGCCTATCTCGCACTCGGCATGAGTTCTGAGGCATTCACCGTGATGGAGCGCAGCGAAGATCCCGCGCTTGAAGCTCTGGCCAAGATTGCGAGCCTGATCGAAAATCGCGGCCGCCCGGACATCGCGTTTTTCCGTGAAGTCGCCGAATGTAACGCCGATGCGGAGCTCTGGCTTTCAATTGCCCTGCTGGCGGATGGCCGGGAAGAGGGCGTCAGTCTGTTGCGCGCGCATATGCGCGAATTCCGGCACTTGCCGCTGCATCTGAGAGCAAATATCGCCACGATTGCCGGGTCTGCTCTCAGCGGCTTGAACGAGCCAACCCTTGCGCGTCGCATGCTTGCCACCTTCAGCGAGGAAGAGGTGCTCAATTCCTCGCGCCTGCGCTTCACTGTAGCGCTCTTGAATATGGGCGAGGGCAATTTCGAGGATGAAGACATTGTCCGCTCCTTCATGCTGGAGCCGCAATTCCAGCAGGACGCGCTGGCCGCGCTGTTGCGCAGCGACCGGTCCTTGCAGGGCGCGGAGAAGGATTTGATCCTTGAAGCCGTGATGCGTGAAATTCACCGGACAGAGACCGAAAGCGATATTGCGGCCAGTCTCGGCTTTGCCCTGCGCGAACTGAGCGCCCATAGCCGCTATGAGGAGATCGCGGAGCTTTCTGTTCAGCCGGCCCTGCAGGGTGAGGCGGCGCAGGACGCGATCCGCCGCCATTTTGTCGGTGCACTGCGCCGCGGCCTTGGCAGCGAGGAACGGCTCGAGAATCTCTCGGCGGTGCGTGCGCTGATGGCGGATCCGGGCCTGTTGGACGGGCGCGATGAACAGGCCGAGCTTTATGGTGTCGCCACCGCAGTCACCGCCCGCATGGGTATGCTCTCTCTGGCAGAGCAGCTCTCGCAGAAGTCTCACTTCGACGATGAAACAGCCGAATATGCCGGCACTTTGGCACTTCGGCGCGCCGATCATGAGGCGGCCATGACCCTGGCCGATACATATTCCGAAACACCAGGCCTTGCGCTGATGGCTGCGCGCAGTGCGATCCGCGCGGGTGATATTGCCAATCTGCGCCGGTATGAGGCGCGCTTGCTGCTCGATGCTGAAACCGTGCTGGCCCTGATCGAGGAAGATGCTGCGAGCGGGCTGTGGGTTGTCTCGGAAGAGATTTACGACATTGCCTCAATGATCACCGAGGAGGGGCAGGTTGAACGTGTGGACCGCGTCCTCGTCGCCCGTCATGCCTCCAATCAGAGGGGTATCCCGCCGAGCCCGGTCTCCATCGCCGAAGTGCCCGACGCCTTGCGCCGCAGCCGGGACGCGCTCGCCAGCCTCGCCAGAAGGGAGACCTACTGATGTCGAATGCCATCACCGCCGCGCTCGCTCGCCAACAGGGTCTAATGCAGGAAATGCAGATGGTCGCGAACAATCTCGCGAACTCCAGCACCACCGGTTACAAGTCCGATCGTGCGATCTTTGCCGAAATGGTCGTTTCGGCGGGCGGTGATGCCGCCTCGCTCTCCATGGGCGCACTGGGTGGACATGCCTTTGCCCTTGAGCAGGGCGCGTTGCGATTCACCGGCGGCCAGTTCGATTTTGCCATCCAGGGCGAGGGCTATTTCGTCGTCGACACCCCCCAGGGGGAAAGACTGTCGCGCGCCGGACATTTCCAGCTCAATGCTGAAGGCAGGCTGATTGATGCGCATGGCAACACGGTCAAGGCCGCCGGCGGCAATGAGATCACTATTCCCGGAACCGCCGGCCAGATCCATGTCGGCAATGACGGTACGATCTCGGCTGATGGCGATATTCTAGGCCGCATCGGTGTCGTCACTGTTGAGGGCGAGTTGCGGCGCGATTCCAACACCTATTTCTCCGCGCCGGAAGGTTATGCCGAGATCGAAGAGCCCGTCATTGTTCAGGGCGCGCTGGAACAGTCGAATGTGTCACCCGTGCTGGAAGTGGCCAGGATGATCGAGGTGCAGCGGGCCTATGAGGCCGGCCAGACCGTCCTGGAGCGCGAAGACCAGCGGATCAGTCAACTTATTACCGCTCTGCGTGAGCAATAGGCCGTAAGACCAGGAAAAGGAGACCCGCGTGAAGTCACTGCAGATCGCCGCAACAGGGATGGCCGCACAGCAGATGCGCGTGGAAGTCATCTCCAACAATATCGCCAATATGAGCACGGCTGCTTATCGCCCGCGAACGGCGGAGTTTTCCGATCTCATGTATCAGCAATTCCTGACGCCCGGGACGATCACCTCCCAGGTGGGAACCATCGTGCCGGCAGGCATCCAGCTCGGTACTGGGGTCCGGCCTTCCTCGGTTTCCATGGAAATCACGCAAGGCGCGCTGCGCCAGACCGGGGCGGAGCTTGATATCGCCATTGATGGCGCGGGCTTCCTGGAAGTCACGCTGCCCTCAGGTGAGAGCGCCTATACCCGCGATGGCAAGCTGAACCGCAGCCCGGAGGGCGAGATCGTCACCGCCGAGGGGTTTGCGCTGGCCGACAGTATTGTCATTCCCGAGGATGCCCGGCGCATCTCCATCAGCCGTGATGGGGAAGTGGTCGCCTATTTCGACAGCGAGACCGAGGGCCAGCCCATAGGCACCATCTCGCTTGTGCAGTTCATCAATGAAAAGGGCCTGGAGGCGATGGGCTCGAACATGTTCCGCGAGACCGAGGCGTCGGGCTCGCCCAACCGCCTGGTGCCGGGCACTGATGGTGTCGGCCTCCTGTATCAGGGCTATCTGGAGGAATCCGGGGTCGATGTGGTCCAGGAGATCTCCGAACTGATCGAAGCCCAGCGCGGCTATGAGCTTAACTCCAAGGTGATCACGGCATCTGACGAGATGCTCGCGGCCACGACACGTCTGAGGTAGCGCCATGTTAACATCCGCCCTTGCCAGTCTCACCGCCCTTGCCAGTGTCTCAGGAGCAGGCGCGCTGGTCGCAACCGATGTAATCCGCGCTGGCGACATGGTGACCTTGTCCAATGTTTCCACCGAAGAGAGTTTCGAGACCGATGATGAGGCCATGCTGGGCCGCGAGGCCCGCCGGACCATTTATGCCGGCCAGGAAATCACGTTCGATAATACGCGCGCCCCGCGCCTGGTGCGCCGCAACCAGGTCGTGACCGTGAAATACATCAACGGCCCGCTGGAAATCTCCACCACCGGGCGGGCCATGGGCGAAGCCGCGCTGCACGAGCCGGTCTCGGTCCTCAATCTTCAATCGCGCCAATTGGTGCATGGCATCGTTCAGGAAAGCGGATGGGTACTGGTTCAATGAAATATCTTCTCTCGACCCCGGCCCTCGCCCTGGCGGTGACGGCGTGTGCAAGTGGCCCGGAAACTGCGCCTGTCCAGGCCCCGCCTATGCCGGTGACGCAGTGGACGCCCAGTCAAACGGAAATGGCTGAACAGCCCCGCGTGCAAACCGCTTCGCTTTGGGAGACCTCGCCGAACTCGCTCCTGGCCCTGCGCCGGGCAAAGGATGTCGGGGATTTGCTGACGGTGGTTGTGGAAATGAACGACCAGGCCAGTCTGCAATCCTCGCTCGCGCGCAGCCGGGGGTCCAGCGAGGATCTCGATATTTCCGCGTTGTTCGGCCTGCCCCAAATGGCGGGCAACTTTCTGCCCAATGGCGCGAGCCTGTCGCCGGCCTTCGATTTCAATCGCAATTCCGATGTCCAGGGCTCTGGCGCGGTGAACCGGGCTGAGCAGGTGACCTTCACCCTGGCCGCACGGGTCATGGGCGTGGAGCCAAACGGCAATCTGATCATTTCAGGTTATCAGCAGACCGTCGTCAGCAATGAGGTGCGTTATCTCACCGTCTCGGGTGTGATCCGCGCCCAGGATGTGACGCGTGAGAACACCGTTACCTATGACAAGATTGCCGATGCCCAGTTCTCCTATCTAAGCGAAGGCGAGGCCACGACCGCCATGCGGCGCGGCGCCGTGCCCCGGCTTCTGGATCGTGTCATTCCCTTCTAGCGCCCAACGGGATCAAGCATCATGAAACACATCATCACTGCCATCATCGCCGTTATCTGCATCGTTCTTGGCGGCTTTGGCGGTCATTTCCTGAAAAGCAGTAGTGGCGGGGGCGAAAGCCACGCTTCGAGCTCGCATGATGAAGGCGGGTATGATGATGGCCATGGCGATTCCTCGCATGGCGGCGATGACGGGCATGGCTCCGCGTCCAAGAGCTCTGGTCATGGTGCTTCATCAAGTGGTGGTGAATATGGAAATACCGGCCCATCCGGAAATGTCTCCTATTTCCGGTTCAGCCGGGAGTTCGTGGTCCCGGTCCTCAAGGATGATCGGGTGGCTAGTCTGGTGATCCTGAACCTCAATCTGGAAGTGGATTCCGGGGCGTCCTCGCACCTGTTCTCAATCGAGCCGAAGTTGCGCGATAATATCATGGCGACGCTGATCGGGCTCAGCAGTGAAGGCGATACATTTGATCATATCACCGATGTCGAGAGCTATGAGACCGTGCGCTCCATGGTGTTGATGAATCTCCGCAAGGCGGTGCCGAATGGCATCCACAATGTCCTGATCACCGACATGGCCAAGCAGGATCTTTGAGTAAACCTATAAAATTGTCGGCTTAATCGTCCACCTTGCGGACATTGTTGGCGTCAGTCGTCAGGTGTGACGAGGTGCCAAAACGCAGTGTGCCATTCTCGCTGCCGACTTCCGTCACCGTCGTGATCACGCGCGGAGCGATTGTGCCGAGATAGGCGTCATCACCATAGACATCGATGCTGAACTGGTAGATCCCGCCGGGATCGGCCGGCTCGCCGCTTTCGGTGTTGCCATCCCAGCTATAGGTGCCTGATTTTGATTTCAGCGTCTGGGTCAAAATGGCCTCGCCATCGGCGTTTCGCACGGTGAGTACAGCGCGATCGGTTGTTTCGGGCAGATCGGCTGTGAACTCTACTGGTGCACCGGCATAGG
>JALEGE010000199.1 GCA_022760335.1 Hyphomonadaceae bacterium | reverse complement strand
GGAGCTTTGCTCCACCTTTTTTACAAGCTCCTCAACTTTTAACGCATGTTTTTTGATAGTTGACGGTTCGTTTTACCGTCATTAGTTTGTTATTAAAAGCCTGGCAAGGTGCTGGAGCGCTGCGCTGTCGAGGGCATCTCCACGGTGATGGTGGAGGGCGGCGGCAAGATCGCGGCGGCTTTTCTTCGCGCAGGTCTGGTCAGCCGTATTGAATGGTTCCGCGCGCCAATCCTGTTGGGCGGGGACGGGTTGCCGGCAATTGGACCGCTTAACCTGCCGAAGATTTCCAGCGCGGCGCGCTGGCGCGCTGTCGCGACGGAACGGATTGGGGATGACGTCCTGGAGTCCTATGTGAAGGTCGAATAGGAAACCCCGATCCATGTTTACAGGACTAGTTACAGATATCGGCACGGTCCGCGCGGCCGCGCATCACGATGGCCTGACCCGGTTTGAGGTGGTCAGCGCCTATGCCCCGGAAACGCTCTCAATGGGCGCGTCCATAATGCATTCAGGCGTCTGTCTCACCCTTGTTGATTTCGGCCCGGAAGGTGAGGGCAGCTGGTTTGCTGTTGAGGCCGTGCCCGAGACCTTGTCAAAGACCATCCTCGGCAGCTGGCAGGCCGGCGCGCGTGTGAACCTGGAGCAGAGCCTGCGCCTCGGCGACGAGCTGGGCGGGCATCTGGTGTTCGGCCATGTCGATGGCGTCGGCGAGATTGTTTCCATCGAGGATGAGGGCCAGAGCCGTCGCATCACCATTCGCCCGCCGGGTGCCATTGCCCGCTATTTCGCCGCCAAGGGGTCAGTCACCGTGGATGGTGTATCGCTGACCGTGGCCGCCGCGCTGGACAATGGCGACTTCCAGGTCGCCATTATTCCCCATACCTGGGAGGTGACCACCTTGGGTGATCTGAAACCCGGCGCCATGGTCAATCTCGAGGTCGACATGCTCGCGCGCTATGTGGCGCGCATGATAGGCGCCGATGCGCCGGGAGGTCTTCAAAATGGCTGAGGGGTTCTCTGCCGCGATTTCAAGTATCGATGAGATCATCGAAGATGCCCGCAATGGCCGGATGTATATCCTCGTCGATGCGGAAGACCGCGAGAATGAGGGCGATCTCATCATCCCGGCAAGCTTCGCGACACCAGAGGCGGTGAATTTCATGGCGCGCTATGGCCGCGGCCTGATCTGTCTCGCCATGACTCGCGAGCGGGCGCATGTGCTGCATCTCGACATGATGGCGCGTGACAATCGTGAGAGCATGGGTACGGCCTTTACCGTCTCCATTGAGGCGGCCGAGGGCGTGACCACGGGCATCAGCGCGGCGGACCGGGCACGCACCATCGCCGTTGCAATAGACCCGACCCTGGACCATCACGACATTGTCTCCCCAGGGCATGTCTTCCCGCTTGTGGCGCGCGATGGCGGAACCTTGGTGCGTGCGGGGCATACTGAGGCGGCGGTGGATATTTCTCGCATGGCGGGGCTCTATCCGGCGGGCGTGATCTGCGAGATCATGAATGATGATGGCACCATGGCACGCCTGCCGGATCTGGTGGCCTTCGCCCAGCTGCACAATCTCAAGATCGGTACGATTGCCGACCTGATCGGCTGGCGCCGGCGAAATGACCGTTATCTGGAACGCCGTGTGGAAGCACCGCTCGACAGCAAGTACGGCTCGGGCTTCAAGACTGTGGTGTTCCGCAATGATCTGGATGGCACCGAGCATATTGCCATTGTTCATGGCCGGATCGAGCCGGATTCCACGACCTTGGTGCGCGTACATCGCGCGGATGTCCTGTCTGATATTCTCGGCGAGCGCGGGCCGCGTCAGGGGCTGGTGGAAAAGGCAATGCAGGCGATTGCCCAGGCCGAAGAGCCCGGGGTCATCGTTTTCGTGAACACGATGCGTCCCAATGCCCTGGCCGAGCGGTTGGGTGCCAAGGATGCCGGTTCCGGCGACCCGCATGCGCCCTTGCGTGAGTATGGTGTGGGTGCCCAGATCCTGCGTGATCTTGGCGTGCGCCGGATGGTGTTTCTATCTGATGCGCAGCCCACCCGCGTGGCAGGGCTTGACGGATACGGGCTAACCATAGAGGGCTGGCGGCCCCTGAGTGAAAGTGAGGGCTGAGGCCATGGCAGACCGCGTCCTGGTGGCGACATCGCGCTATTATGAGAAGATCACGCTGGAGCTTGAAGCCGGTGCGAATGAAGTGCTCCAAGCAGCTGGCGCTATTGTCGAGACCATAGAAGTACCCGGCGCGTTCGAAGTGCCGGGCGTCATCGCCATGGCCGCCGACAGCGCCAAATATGATGGCTATATCGCGCTCGGCTGTGTGATCCGTGGTGAGACCAGCCATTATGACTATGTCTGTGGTGAGAGTGCGCGAGGCCTGATGACCCTTTCTGTGGATCGCCGCCTCGCCATTGGCTACGGCATCCTGACCGTGGAAAACCAGGATCAGGCCTGGGTGCGTGCCGATCGCCAGCAAAAGAACAAGGGGAAGGACGCTGCCGAAGCCTGTCTCTCCATGCTGCGCTTGCGCAAGCAGTTCGTGCGATGAGTGGACAAGGCAAGCTTCCGTTTGAAGTCACGCGGGCGCGCCGGGCTGGCGCGCGGCTGGCGGCTGTGCAGGCGCTCTACCAGATGGAACAGACCGGACGTGGCGGGAAGGGCGTGATCCGTGAATTCATGGAAGATCGTCTCGGGATCGGGCCTGAAGGCGAGCCAGTGGAAGAGGCTGATCCGGACCTTTTCAAATCTATCGTCAATGCCGTGATTGAGCGTCAGGATGAGATTGATGCGGCCATCACCGCGCGACTCGCAGAAGGCTGGAAGCTTTCGCGTCTGGACACAATTTCCCGCGCCATTTTGCGTGCGGGTGCCGCGGAATATCTGGTCCACCCGGAGCTCAGCCAGGCGATCATTGTGGATGAATATGTCTCCCTGGCCCATGACTTCTTCGAAGACAGCGCCGAGGCGAAATTCGTAAATGGCGTGCTCGACAGGCTTGGCGCGGATCTGCGTCCCCAGGGTTAGGGTTTTTCAGCCCTTTTGAGAGTGGTATGCTCCCGAAAACAGATATCGGGAGGAACAGACATGGCCGATGGACACGCAGGTGGCCCGCGCGCGCAATTCAAGGAAATGCTGGAAGGTACGGCGGAAGACTGGGCGAAGATCGCCGGTCAGGCCCAGAGTTTCAACAAGGGACTGGCGGGCCGGGTAATCAACCATCTGAAACTGCTGGATGGAGATTTCGGCGGGTTTCCAATCGACCGTCTCGCCCATTCCACCCAGACCGCGACGCGTGCGATGCGCGATGGGCGCGATGAGGAATATGTCGTCTGCGCCCTGTTGCACGATATTGGCGACACTTTGGGCAGCTTCAATCATCCCGATGTTGCCGCCGCAATTCTGAAGCCCTTTGTCAGTGAGCAGAACCACTGGATGGTCGCCCATCATGGGGTTTTCCAAGGCTATTATTTTTTCCATCATCTCGGCCTTGATCGCGACATGCGCGAACAATTCCGCGGGCATGAATGGTTCGAATACACCGCTCAATTCTGCCATATCTATGATCAGACCGCTTTTGATCCGGACTATGACAGCGCGCCATTGGAAACTTTTATCCCAATGGTTGAGCGGGTGTTTTCCAAGCCTAAAAATTCCATGTACCTCAAGGCCTTGCAGGAATAGAGGCTGCTGGTTCAACCTCTGTGTGGAAAGCCCGATATGTTAATAGGGGTATTTAAAGTTCACGGCTGACTTACGGCCTGTCTTCACCAGTTTGCGCTAGCGTCACCTCATTATTTCGTGAAGATATTTGGGGGCGCGCCTTGAGTTTTCAGGCTCTTGAGGAAACTGGTTCGAAGGCACAGGACTCAATTGCTTCCGTGCTGGCACCGGTCCATGTGCCGCCTGAGGAGCGCATGGTCGTGCGGTACGGCCAGCTGCAAAGTGTGGACCGCTTCGGCATCGTCATGGTGCTCGCAAACCTTCTGAGTGCGGGTCTCATCCTCCTGATTGTCACCGAAGGTGCAAACCCGCCTCTGCTCAGCCTTTGGGGCGTCGCGGTCTTCATGCTTTCGGGCCTGACTTTCCTACGCCTGTCCTACCGCACACAAAACCCTCAGGCGCCACGGCGCATTCGGCGGGATATCTACAGATATACCCTGCTTTCGGGGGGCTTCGGGATGGTCTGGGCCTTGTTGCCTCTGATTGCCATTCCGGTGACGGATGACTTTGGCCGGATCACGGTCAGCCTTGTGCTCGCCAGCATGGTGTATGGAAGCTCATTGACACTTGCACGCCTGCCCATGGCTGCGGTGATGTATATGGCGCCGGTTACGACTGCGCTTGTCTGGTCGCTGCTGCAGTATACAGAATTGCCCACAGCCCAAGTCGCAGCTCTGGTCGTCATGTACATCGTGGTCACAGCCGTCAGTGTGCGCTGGAATTACAACCAGTTTCTCATTCAGCATATGACGCAGAACGCGGTCAGTCAGCAAAATGCGCTGATCGGTCTGCTGTTGCGCGACTTTGATGAAAGTACCTCAGATTGGCTGTGGCAGACCAATGCCCGTGGAGACCTGATCGATATTCCCATGTCGCTGAAGGGCGAGAAGACCGGCTTTGGCATGATGCGTCAGGGCGTTCATTTGCTCGACCTGTTTGCCGATGGTGAGCCGCGCAACATCCTGGCCGTCTGTCTTGAGCGGCGCACGGGCTTTCGCGATCTCGTGCTTGAAGTCGACAATGGCGATGGACGCAGCTTCTGGTGGTCTCTGACCGGCAAGCCGCTTATGGAAAATGGTGTGCTGATCGGCTTTCGAGGCGTTGCATCGGATGTCACGGCCTCAAAGGAAATCGAGGACCGTATCGCCTATATGGCCCATTATGACGGTCTCACCGGCTTGCTGAATCGTACAAGTTTTCAAGAACGGCTTGAGCGCATTTGCGGGCGCAAGAGTGAAGATACGCGTGTGAAGGCCGTGGTTCTCATGGATCTCGATAACTTCAAATGGGTCAATGACACGCTTGGCCATGGGGCAGGGGATGAGTTGCTGCGCCAGCTCGGCGCGCGTCTTGGCGATGAAACGGAACCCCGTGATATCGTGGCCCGCCTTGGGGGCGATGAATTCGCCTTGATCCTGACACGGGAGTCCAAGCGTGCCCTGCGCGACAGTCTTGATGATCTCATCGAGGCCCTGGACGCGCCTTATGATCTGTGGGGCAGCACTGCCAATTGCGGCGCAAGCCTGGGTGTGCGCATTTTCCGCCCCGGCAAGGAGAGCGGTCAGACGCTGCTATCCCAGGCGGACCTGGCCCTCTACCAGGCAAAACACAAGGGCAAGGGCAATTGGTGCCGGTTCACATCTGACCTGGAAGCAAATGCCCAGGCACGCCGTCTGATCGAGCAGGACCTGCATGCCGCGTTCAGCCGAGACGAACTCTATCTGGAGTTCCAACCCATCATGTCTGCTGACACGTCGAAGATTGTTGCATGTGAAACCCTGGTGCGCTGGCAGCATCCCACTAGGGGGGTGATCATGCCCAGCGAGTTTATCCAGCATGCCGAGGATTGCGGCTTGATTACGCGTCTTGGCGAATGGGTGATCCGCAGTGCCTTGGCTGAAGCGCGGCGGCTGCCCCAGGATGTGCGCCTGTCTGTAAACATCTCGCCACTGCAGCTGCACAGTTCCAGCCTCATTTCGACCATCGTGAATGCGCTCGCACACAATCAGATCGCGCCACATCGCCTGGATCTGGAAATTACCGAATCGGTGTTGTTGTCAGACAGTGAGTTTGTGATGGAGCGGCTGGCACAGCTGCGCAAGCTGGGTCTGTCGCTTTCGCTGGATGATTTCGGGACCGGGTTTTCCTCGCTCAGCTATCTGCGCGCTTTTCCCTTCGACAAGATCAAGATCGACAAATCCTTTGTTTCCGACATGGACACAAATGAGGATAGCCGTGTGATCACGCGCGCGACCGTGAGCCTGGCGAAATCTCTGGGGCTGAAATCTACGGCTGAGGGTGTTGAAACGGAAAGCCAGAAACAATTCCTGACAGCGCTCGGCTGCGACGAGATCCAAGGCTATTGCGTATCCCAGCCGCGCCGGCTGGAGGATCTGGAACACCTGATCAGTCTCTCGCCTGCACAGAATGAAGGTGAAAGCAGCCGCGGGGATATCCTGCAGGTCGCAGCGAACAGGGCCAGCGCACTGATCGAGCCTGAACGGCGCAAACGTACGGGCTGATTTTGGCCACGTCGCTCTGCGCGCGGTGGCAGGCTTCAGTCTTCTTCGGCTTCCAGACGAAGCTTTTCTTCAGCCGCTTCCAGTCGCGTATCGAGATAGGTGCTCAAACGCTCGATCAGAATATCCTGCTTGCCCTGATAAAAATGATCAGCGCCTTCAATGGCGTCGCGGCTGATCACCTCGCCTTTCTGAACGCGCACTTTCTGGAGCGAGCGTTCCACATCTGATGGCGTGGCGATGGCGTCATTGTCGCCGATGATGATCAGGCCCGAAGCCGGGCAGGGCGCGAGGAAGGAGAGGTCATAATGATTGGCCGGCGGGGAGACAGCGAAGAAGCCGTCAATCTCCGGCCGGCGCATCAGCAGCTGCAGCGTGATCCAGGCGCCGAAACTGTAACCGGCACACCAGACATAGCGCGGACTCTCGGCCATCCGCTCCAGATAGTCGAGCACAAAGGCGGCATCCTCCAGCTCGCCAACGCCATGATCGTACATTCCCTGGGTGCGCCCGACGCCGCGTGAATTATAGCGCAAGACGCCAAAGCCGCGCTGTTCGAACATCTGATACATGCGGATCGTGATCGGGTCCTGCATCGTGCCACCTGCCTTGGGGTGGGGATGCAGGATCAGCGCGATCGGCGCGCCCTCATGCGGAGGTTCAGTGTAGCGGGCTTCGATGCGGCCGGAGGGGCCAGGAATGATGAGTTCAGCCATGTATGGGGCCTCGAATGGCGCTTAAGGGTCGGAAGGGCGCTGGCATACGCGAAGTCGTGCAGCAATTGCAAGCATTGCATGCCGTGGGGCGGGCCAGCTTGGCTCTAGGCGCAAGCCTCAAGGCCCTCTAATCTGTAGCAATGATCCGAAGTGCCGTGAAATCCCATCTCGATCAGGACCCGCATTTCAAGTGGCGCGGGGATTCCGTTACGCGGATTGAAAACCTTTCAGACATCGTCTTTGCTCTGGCGCTCGGCATGCTGGTATCATCTTCCAGTCCGCCGAGCACATATTCAGATCTCTCCGACTTCCTGTTCTCGATCATTCCCGTCACCGCCGGCTTCGCCCTGTTGCTGACGATCTGGAACAGTCACTTCACGTTTTTCCGGCGCTACAATCTTGCTGATACCTGGATTGTGATCTTGAACTCAGCCTTGTTGTTCGTCGTTCTCTATCTTGCCTATCCACTCCGCTTCGCGTTCGACAGCTTCTTTGCCTTTATCCTGCTGGTTTTCGGAGATTCCAGCCGTGTACAGGCCATGGAGGTCGGCTATTATGAGGCAGGCTATATCATGGGCTATTTTGGCGCCGGCTATGCCGCGGTCAGCCTGTTGCTTGCCCTGATGTTTGCCCATGCTTTGCGGCGCAAAAGTCTCCTTGATCTCAGTTCGGAAGAGCAGGTTCTGACAAGGCGCGCTGTTGCGCTGAGTGCGGCGATTGCCGCACTGGCCCTGGTCCTGGCGGGCCTGGCGGCGTTTACCCTGATCAATGGCTTTGCTGGGTGGTTGATGATCCTGATCTGGCCTGTCGCGTGGCTGGTGAACCGGTGTTATCCCCTGCCGAAATCAGAGATAGACGGTGGCTCCGCGCCTGCGGATGCGGCAAGGGATGAGCCATGATCTATGCCGACTATAATGCCACCGCGCCGCTACGCCCCGAAGCGCGTGAGGCCATGCTTACCGCCTTCGAGATTGGCGCGAACCCATCCAGCGTGCACGGGCCAGGCCGGAGCGCCCGCAAGATCGTGGAGACCGCGCGTGGACAGGTCGGCGCGGCCATTGGTGCGGCGGCTGAGAATATCATCTTCACCTCGGGCGGGACGGAAGCCAATGCCCTGGCCCTGCACGGCTCTGTTTGCGGGCTGGAAGTGAATGGCGGCACGGCCTGTTTCCTGGTGTCGAATATTGAGCATGAGGCGGTTTCACAGAATGCGGCAACCGCCGGCGCGCCGATGCGTGGCATTGCCGTGACGCGTGATGGCATTATCGATCTGGAAGACCTGCGCACGCAACTGGAGGCCGTCACGGCAGAGCAGGGCGTGACCCCCATCCTCTCGCTGATGCTGGTCAACAATGAAACCGGGGTGATCCAGCCTGTTGCCGAGGCCACCGCCATGATGCGCGAGTTTGGCGGGCTCACCCATTGCGACGGTGTGCAGGCGCTCGGCAAGATCCCCGTCAACGTCGCCCTCTTGGGCGTGGATTATCTCGCCCTGTCGGCGCACAAGCTGGGCGGGCCGCAAGGCGTCGGCGCGCTCTGGCACCGGCCGGGGGCACCGCTGCTGCCGATCCTGCGTGGGGGCGGGCAGGAACGCAGCCTGCGGTCCGGCACGGAGAATGTCGCCGGGATTGCCGGCTTTGGTGTGGCAGCCGAGGCGGCGGTGCGAGACCTGCCGAAATACCAGGCCCTGGCTGAAGCGCGCGACGCCATGGAAGCACGCTTGGAGCGCGAGGCCGGTGTCACGGTGATGGGTAAGGCCGCGCCACGCGTGGCCGGGACAAGCTGCTTTGCCGCCGCAGGGTTCAAGGCCGAGACCCAGGTCATGGCGATGGATCTGGCCGGAATTGCCGTCTCGTCAGGCTCGGCCTGTTCCTCGGGCAAGGTGAAGCGCTCGCTCGTCCTGTCTGCCATGGGACAGTCCGACACTCTTGCAGAATCGGCAATCCGCACCAGCTTTGGGTGGAAGAGTAGGCGCGAGGATTTTGATGCGGTGGCTGAAGCATGGCTTGCTGCGGCCCGGCGCGTTCAGTCTTCGGTTTCCGGTTCCGCAAAATAGACCTGAACGAACACTTCGCCCTCATAGGAATAGGGCGAGCTCAGGCCGTTGCGATAGGCCTCATCATCCTTGAAAAGGCGTTCCCATTGCCCGGTACGGGTGACGGAATCGAGATCGCCGGTGATCATGGAATATCGACCGCCAACCAGTTCGGGACTGGCCATGATCGCGATGTAGGCTTCGTCATCCGTCGGTCGAAACAAGTGGGTGAGGCTGCTGCCCCGCCGTAGAAAAACGTCGTGCTCAAAGCGACGCACTTCGTTCAAATTGGCATCCAGGGTAACAATCTTGGCGGCAAAGACACGGTTTGCGGCCATGATTGCACCGGCATTCGCAGAAGCTGGATTGCCTGTCGTTGGTAGTTTGAAGAGTGCATATGGAAGGTCCTGACCCGCCTCCACCAGGCAGGGGGCCACCGTATCGACGACAAAGTAACGCCGGATCGAGGCCGTCGGCGCGTCCGGTGTCAGATCGGTTGCGCCTGCGCTCTGAAAGCGCTCGCTGCAGGCCGTCGCGGGCGTGAAGGACAGTGCGGCGGGAGGTGGTGTCGGCAATTGGCAACCGGCGAGGGCCAATGCAGCAAGGCCAACAGCGAGGCGTAGAGAATTCATCAGAGGATACCTTGTCAGAAAGAGAAGCGGCGCTGGCTACTCAGCCGCAGGAGTGGCAGGTGCGACCGTGGATTGAAACGTGTCTTCAGATACAGCCGTTTGAACGGAATCTTCCGAAGCCATTGGAGCGTCTTGCGCGACGGCAGTTTCCTCTGCTTCGGGGCGAGCTTCGATTTCCAGGCTTTCCAAGGCATCTGTCATCGTCTCGCGTTCCGGGATAAGCGAGGCGATTGCGCTGGCCATGTTGCTGAGCGCGGTATCCAGGCCTTCAGCGACCTTCTCTGGCGCGGCCTGCATGTCATCGACGGACGCAAAATAATACTCCGTGTCGTAGGGCAGGTTGATAATGGTCGCCGTGGCGGACCACATTTCACCCATAACGGTTCCATAGCGCAGCGAGTCATCAATCAGAACTTCGCCCGTGCTGGTTTCCGTGGCCTTGATATTCACCTCGATCGAGGGCGCCCATCCTCCCAGTGTTAGAGAATACCCATACTGGTTGACCAAAATATCGAAGGCGACGTCGTTGGTGAGCGCAGCCATCTCGGCATCCTGGAAAAACATGCGCCTGCTTCTTTCGCCCTCTGCGAAGACGGGTGCATAGCCACGTTCGGCAAGACTTGCTTCCAGCGCCTCGCGGAAGACAGCTTCTCCATCATAGTCCGTGGCGGCGAGAATTTCCCGAAACGTGCTATTGCGGTTTGCATCGATGGCGCCATCAATGGCCATGATGATGAGGCCGCCAATGATACCGCCTGCGGCGGCCTGCCCAGGCGATGCGGTGCCGGCATTGACCTGGTTTTGTGTCGCTTGATTCATAGCTTCGGCGTTGTACATAGGTGCGTCTATGATCGTCGGCTTCTCCGGCAGGGCACCTGGAAGAATGGTCAGGCCATCAAGCCGATCTGCCGACCCCTCGAACGGCAGAACCGGATTGTAGACTGGCGGTGGCGAGGCGCAGCCCGCCAGAAGCCCTCCGCAAACAAGTGCGGAAAAGCGACCCAAAGTCGTATTTGTCATTGAAAATTCCCCTCGAACCCCATGCTGAATATTACGCGAAATCCAGACTTGCAACCCGGCCTGGAAAGACGCCGATGGGTCCGGTCTGAAGGAATGGGGTGCAATGAAGACTTGAGCGCACCATATTTCACTGAAAGAGGATAATGTATGAGTGGATGTTGCGGCATGGATGAACCTCACGAGCACACCGAAGACGGCGAAGTGAAGGTCAAGGATGGCATCGACCAGGGCACGGTCGCGGCCGCGAAGGCGCTTGAGTCGAAGAATTATTCCGCCGGCTTCCAGACCGAGATCGAGCAGGAATACGCGCCCAAGGGCCTCAGCGAAGATATCGTCCGCTTCATCTCCGAAAAGAAGGAAGAGCCCGAATGGATGCTCGAATGGCGCCTGAAAGCTTATGAGCGCTGGCTGACCATGGAAGAGCCGGTCTGGGCCAATGTCCGCTATCCGAAGATCAACTACCAAGACTATTATTATTACGCCGCCCCGAAGATGGGCGCGAAGTATGAGTCGATTGACGATGTGCCCCAGGAGATCCTGGAGACCTATGAAAAGCTCGGCATCCCCCTGCGCGAGGCCGAAGTGCTACTGGGCGTCGCCGGCGCGTCGGAGACCGCCGCCGAGGCGCGCGAGAAACCGCGCGTCGCCGTGGATGCGGTGTTCGACAGCGTCTCGGTCGCCACCACCTTCAAGAAGGAGCTGGAAAAGGCCGGCGTGATCTTCATGTCGATTTCTGAGGCCCTGCGCGAGCATCCCGAGCTTGTGAAGAAGTATCTCGGCTCAGTCGTACCAGCGTCCGATAATTACTTCGCCACGCTCAATTCGGCCGTGTTTTCGGACGGAAGCTTTGTCTATATCCCGCCGGGTGTGCGCTGCCCGATGGAATTGTCGACTTATTTCCGCATGAACGCGGAAAATACCGGCCAGTTCGAGCGCACGCTGATCATCGCTGACAAGGGCTCATACGTCTCTTACCTGGAGGGCTGCACTGCGCCGATGCGCGACGAAAACCAGCTGCATGCCGCCGTGGTCGAGTTGGTCGCGCTGGAAGATGCGGAGATCAAATACTCCACCGTCCAGAACTGGTGGCCGGGCGATGAGGACGGCAAGGGCGGGATCTACAATTTCGTCACCAAGCGTGGCGATTGCCGCGGCGCGCGCTCGAAAATCTCCTGGACTCAGGTCGAGACCGGCTCGGCGGTGACCTGGAAATACCCCTCCTGCGTGCTGCGCGGGGATGACAGTGTCGGTGAGTTCTATTCCATCGCCGTCACCAATGGCCGCCAGCAGGCCGATACCGGCACCAAGATGATCCATCTGGGCAAGAACACCCGCTCGCGCATCATCTCCAAGGGCATCAGCGCGGGCAAATCCGACCAGACCTATCGCGGCCTCGTCTCGATCCACAAAAAGGCGGGCAAGGCGCGCAATTTCACCCAGTGCGACTCGCTGCTGATCGGCGACCGCTGCGGCGCCCACACCGTGCCCTATGTCGAGAACCGCAGCGCCGAGGCGCAGCTGGAACACGAGGCGACGACGACGAAGCTGTCGGAAGACCAGCTCTTCTATGTCCGCCAACGCGGCATCGGCGAGGAAGAGGCCGTGGCGCTGCTCGTGAACGGCTTCGTACGCGATGTGCTGCAGCACTTGCCGATGGAGTTTGCCGTGGAGGCGCAGAGCCTCCTGAAGGTGAGCCTGGAGGGGAGTGTTGGCTAGGCCCTTGATGATCGGGACGTCTTCCTAGTGCCTGGTCTTCGCGATATCGGTTTTCCAGCCTTGCTGATCCTGCTCGCTCTGCTCGGCGCCTGGACCTTCCTGGACATCATCAGAGCCGAGCCGCGTGAAACCTGGGGCGAAGTGGACCCCGAGATTGCCCGCGCGGTCGAGATAATCCGCTCCTGGGATGGGCGCTGTGATCTTGAAGACCCCGAAACTCGAGCAAAAATCGAGGCGGGCGCCAGCGTCTATCATGCCGGCGCCATCGCCTGCCTTGTCCCCGATGATCTGTTTGATGGAGGGTGGGAGCGTCGGTCCAATGCGGAAAAAGCGGCGCTGCTGGAGCTTTTAGCTGCGCACTATGTGCTGTCTGGCGACGAACGTCTCTTAGGCCTTGATATCTGTCAGATTGAGCCCGGACCACGCGATAGAGCCTATTTCGGGCTGTCCCGAAAGATGGGAAAAATATCAATACAACCAATGCGATACGCCTTGGAGCAGCCTGATCCCTTGGACGAACTCGAAGCTCGAGAACGGTTTTTCGCTTGTGCAGAGTGGACTCTTGAAGACCGGTTGAGCGCTGGAGACTAAGTACAGCCATTCTGTTCTTTTTGTCTGCGGAGAATGGGGAATAAGGCTTCCTTGCCAGCAATCCTCCGTCGGAGCATTTCAAGATCTCGTTCCAATACCTGAAGACGTCTTTAGAGCTCTCGAAGCCCAGCCTGTAAGCCTGATATCTCTCTGTTTAGTCTGTCAACTTTTCGGATGCATCCGAGAATACCAATCCCATCAAGGATATCATCCGTTCGGCGGCGTTTTAGAGGTCCAGGACTTGGGATGCAGGCTGTTGCAAGTTCCCGTCGGAGGCGCCCGATTTCACGCTTATTGGTGTTGATCAAGCCTATTGTGCTGTTGCGTTGTTCGCGCAATTGGCCTTGTTCCGCTCGAAGTTCATTGATCTCGCCATTAAGTTTGTACCCTTCACGTTCGATGCGCCGGCAGGCAGCGCGTTGTTCCGGAGTCATGATTGTCCTCGCATGTCGTAAATAGGAGTGCGAGAAACAGTGTGGTCTTGGGAAAGGCCGGTCGGATATCTACGCTGAAGAAGGACTCAATTCGCGATTGGAATTGACATTGTTCTTTATATGTTCCAGGCTTGCTCAAGCAAGGGGACACTATGAGCTGGCGCGGATTGTATTCATTTGTTCTGGGGCTGGTGTTTCTGTCGGCCGCTTGCGCGCCGGCAGCGCAGGATGGGCCCGGCGTTGAGACGCCGAGGCAGATGCCGGCGCCTGTGCCCTTCAAGAATGATGCGGATGTTCTGGCCGCGATTGCGCTTTATGAGACCTGGTCCGGCACGTGTGAGACCTATGAAGACGCCCTGTCAGAGCCGGTACAGGAAGGGGTGCGCCTGTTCCAGGAG
>JALEGE010000198.1 GCA_022760335.1 Hyphomonadaceae bacterium | reverse complement strand
TTTTTCGTGAAAACAGTCCGCCCACAGCGCCGACAAGCAGACCAAGATACAAATACCCAAATACAGCCTGAACTGCAGCCATAATCTGAAGATCCGGTGGCGGCTTGTAATCGCCATAGCCAAGAGTCGTCCAGGTCACGATTGAAAAGTAGATTGCTTCTTGCACGCTAAAGACTGTTTCAGAGTCTGTCGCAGTGTGGCCGCGATATATCGCGGCACATGTGAAAACGAACAAGCCTGCGCAGACCGCCAGGGACACAATCGACAGACGAGCAATCTGTTCGCCAATCGCCAGCGCAAAAATCGTGCACAAAGTAAGCGCGCTCATAATAACAAAAATCAGATATGCGACAGGACTGCTGCTGAAGCGATCCAAATTCGCCCAGGAGCCGATGGTCAGGCAGGTGGCAAGAAACACCGTCGCCATGACCGCGAGGGCAGCCCAGTGGCGTTTTGAAAAAGCCCATATCGGGTTTGCCGAGTGCGCTCGTGGTCTTTTTGCCATCTCCAGGCCTTAATTGACCCGTGTGGAAACTTCAATTCGCAGCAAGCGCGGGCAGCCAGGTTGCGAGCCATGGCATGCCTGCCACGCAGGCGATGATGAAAAGCTGCAGGCCAATAAAGGGCACCGCCCCGCGCCAGATATCCAGGGTTGCAAGCTCATCGGGCGCCGCGCCGCGCAGATAGAACAGGGCAAAGCCGAAGGGCGGGGTCAGGAAGCTGGTCTGCAGGTTCAGCGCCATAAGAATGGCCAGCCAGATCGGATCAAAACCGAGCAGGATCAGCGGCGGTGCCACCAGTGGGACGACCACAAAGACGATTTCTATAAAGTCCAGGAAAAAGCCCAGAACGAACATGACGAGCATGGTCAGCGCCAGTGCGCCCCATTTTCCGCCAGGCATGGCAGAGAGCAGCGCAGTGACGAGATCGTCGCCGCCAAAGCCGCGGAACACCAGCGCAAAAAGGGATGCGCCGATCAGGATCATGAACACCATGCTGGTGATGTTCGATGCGCTTTTCAGGGCGGCGAGCAATTGTGATGCGCGAGACAAGGCATAGAGCCCGCTGGCCAGGCTAACCAGGAAGGCGAGCGATAGCAGGCCCGCAAACAGGATTCCAGCCCAGTCACCTGCTGATATCTCCTCGCGCCCCACGCGCAAGTCCATCAGATTGGCGAGCAGGAACAGTGTGAGAAGTGAGATCAAGCCGGAGATGAGCACTGGCGCGACCCAACCGGGCATTTCATCCTCACGCGACAGGCGCAAGCCAGCGAGCAATATGGCTCCGCCCGCGCCAACGGCCGCCGCTTCGGTCGGCGAAGCCACGCCGCCAAGGATTGCACCCAGGACAACCATAATGAGCAGAAGTGGTGCGCCCAGTCCGAAGACAATTTCTTGGGTGGTCAAGGCCGGGTCGTCACTGTCTGCCTGCAAAGGCGGGCAACTGGCTGGACGCATCCAGGCCGATGCCGCGATATAGATCAAATAGGTGAAAACCAGCAGCAGGCCGGGCACCAGCGCGCCGGCAAAGAGATCGCCTACAGATACCACGCTCGGTCCGCCGCCTCCTGCCATGCTGGCGGTCTGATTGGCATTGGAAATGGCGTCAGCCAGCAGGATCAAAACGATAGAAGGCGGAATGATCTGACCCAGTGTGCCGGAAGCGGCGATGGTGCCCGCGGCCAATCGCGGATCATAGCCTTGGCGCAACATACTGGGCAGTGCGATCAGGGTCATGGTGATCACGGTCGCGCCGACAATCCCTGTCGAAGCGGCCAGCAACGCCCCGACAATGACCACGGCATAGCCAAGCCCGCCGCGCAGCCTGCCCAGTAGTCGGCTGGCAATGTGCAACAGGTCTTCAGCCACGCGCGAGCGCTCAAGGATCACGCCCATGATGACGAAAAGTGGCACTGCGATCAGTACCTGGTTTTCCATCGCGCCCTGGATACGGGCCGGGTAACCTTTCAGGAACGCGTCGGGGAATACGCCCAGGCCGATCCCCATGAGTGCAAACAGCAGGGCAGTGCCGCCCAGTGTGAAGGCGACCGGATATCCGGCCAGCAGGGCAGCGATGGCGGCGGCGAACATGCCGACGGCAAGAAGGATCTCGATCTCCATCAGGCGCCGGCTCCCTGGCCATGCAGCGCCTCAGGCGTGCGGTGCCCGCGCAAGACCTGCGCGGCCTTCAAAGCCTGGCTGAGCCCTTGGCCAATGAGCAAGACTGCAAGCAGAGGAATGAGCGTGCGGAAGAGAAAACGGATCGGCAGACCGTCGCTTTCACGCGACGCCTCGAAATTCGCCCAGGAACGCACGAAGGAGGGCGAGATGGCTGACCACAGGATTAAAAGGCAAATCGGGATCAGAAAGATGTAGATCCCGGCAAGCTCGATGCCAGCGCGCATGCCTGCGCTATAGCGTCCTCTTAGAATGTCAACGCGCACATGCTCATCGTCGCGCAGTGCGCTGGCGGCGGCCAGCAGGAACATGGCCGCGAAGGCATAGATCACCGTTTCATTCAGCCAGGAGAAGGATAGACCGAAAACATAACGTGCCAGCACAACGCTAAGCTGGGCAAACACGGTGATCACCGCGCAGGCTATGGCCAGGCCGAGCATGGTGCTGGAGATGCGATCCAGCAATCGGATCAAGTTATTTGCGACAACACGTAATGGGCCGGGGATCACCAACAAGAGAAATGGCAGCAGCAGAAGTGGCGATAAGGCGAAGCCGAGCCATTTCAGGCCTGTGCCCAGCATGAGAAAATAGCCAGCCATAGCGCGCTAGAGGCCACGATTGGCGACTTCCCGGGCGGGATAATAAGCGCCATCGGAAATCCGTGCCCAACCGCGCATGCTTTTCAGTGCGGTTTCAAAGCTTTCATAGATGCGCGTTTCCAGCGCGCCGGAATTGCCGGCGCTGCTGCGCACATCAAACGCAGCTTCGCCCATGCGCGTGACGACATCATCCGGGAAACTGCGCAGTTGCGTCCCATGCTCGCTCACCAGAATGTCCAGATGGCGGGCATTCTGATAGGTGAATTCGCCAAGGCTGAGATGGTTTACCGAGGCGCAGGCTGTACGGATCGCAGCTTGCTCCGAAGCAGTGAGGCTTTCCCAGACACCGAGATTCACGCCCACAGCCAGGGATGCGCCCGGTTCATGGAAACCGGGGCCATAATAGAAAGGCGCCTCGCGATGAAAGCCGAGATAGAAGTCGTTCCACGGGCCAATCCATTCAGTGGCGTCGATCTGACCGGTCTGAAGGGCTTGGTAAATCTCTCCGCCCGACAGCGCGACAGCTGAGCCGCCAAGCGCGCGCAATACATCTCCACCCTGGCCAGGAATGCGCATTTTCAGGCCATTCATGTCATCGAGCGAGTTGATCTCGGTCTTGAACCAGCCGCCCATCTGGTGACCGGTATTGGCCGCCTGGAAGGATTTCACGCCAAATTGCGCGGAAAGTTCATCCCAGAGTTCCTGACCGCCGCCAAAATCGATCCAGCCCATGATTTCCTGCGCTGTCATGCCCATAGGCACGGCGGTGAAGAAGGGGAAGCCTTCCGACTTGGCCTTCCAGTAATATTCCGCCCCGTGATACAGGTCGGCAGTACCATCAGCGACCGCATCAAAAGCCTCAAAGGCAGGCACTAGCTCACCGGCGGCAAACACTCGCACCTCGACGAGCCCATCCGTAAGTGCGGTAATCTGCTCAGCCACGCGCTCTGCCGCCATGCCAAGGCCCGGCAAACTCTTCGGCCAGGTGGTGACCATGTTGAGGCGCTTGCGCTTTCGTGAAACTGCGGGTGCAGATGGGCCGCCTTCTGTCGCAGCGGGGCCGCCACAGGCTGTCGTGCCCAAGCCGGCAACGCCCAGAACACCCGCGCCGATAAGTTTGCGCCGATCAATCACTATGACCCTCCCCGAGTCTGCGTGTGCAGTTTATTCGCGATCCGTTAGTGGACGCCAGCTTTCTCCTTCGAGAACCTCCAGTGGCGTATAGTCACGCTTATAGTCCATCTTGGAGGAGCCTTTGATCCAATAGCCAAGATAGACATGCGGCAGGCCGAGCGCTTTGACCTGGCGGATATGATCCAGGATCATCATTTTTCCCAGGCTACGCCTGTCCTGGCGCGGATCGAAGAATGTGTAGACCATGGACAGCCCGTCGCGCAGCACATCAGTAATGGCGGCAGCGACAAGCGGGCTTTCGGGTGCATCACCGAGGCGATATTCGAAGATCAGGCTGTGGACCGGGCTGTCGGCGACCATGTTCACATAATCGCGATAGGACATGTCCGACATGCCCCCGCCATCGTGGCGGCCTTTCAGATAAGTCTTCAGCAGTCTGTATTGCGTGCGCGTCGGCGTCGCCTGCACGGGAGTGCGCACCAGATCCATATTGCGGTTCAGGACACGGCGCTGATTCCGGCTGAAGCTGAAGCCCTGGGCATCGACGCGCACGCTGCGGCAGGCATTGCAGGCCGGGCAGGCCGGTCGATAAGCAATCCCCTGAGAGCGGCGAAAGCCTGACTGGCTGAGCGTATTGTGCAGCACATTGCCATCAGCGACCGCGAGGCTGGTAAACGCCTTGCGCTCCCGCTTGCCCGGCAAATAGGGGCAGGGGGCAGGATTCGTCAGGAAGAACCGCAGATTGCGGTTCAGTCCCATCGGGAAGGTCTGCGAGTCGTTCAGCTTCATCTTTCACCGATTAAGGCATTCAAAGTTCAAATCGCCAAGGGGCGATCAGCGTAAATACAGCCCATAGCAACAGAACCAGTGGACCACCAAATCGTAGAAAATCACTAAACTTGTAGTGCCCAGGCCCCATGACCAGCAAATTCGTCTGATACGCGATCGGTGTGGCGAAAGAACAATTGGCGCCATAAATCACCGCCAAAAGGAAGGGCAGGGGGTCTGGCGCGCCGATTTGCTCAGCCGCAGACAGGGCAATTGGCGAGAACAGGACCGCTGTTGCCGCATTGCTGAGCAGATTGGTCATCACGGCAACCGCGATGAAGATGGTCGAGAGCACGGCAAGTGTGCCGTAAGGTTCCGCCAACTGCACAACTCCCATGGCGATGGCGTTATCTGCGCCTGTAGCTTCCAGTGCAAAACCCATGGCGAGCGCGGCACCAATGACGAGGAAGATCCGCAAATCCAGCGCGCGCGAGGCCTGGCGGATATTCAGGCAGCCAAATGTAATCATTGCAACGGCCGCAATAATCGATGCGTGCAGGATCGAGAGCAGTCCGGACGCGGCGATCAACACCATCCCGAGTGTGATCAGGCGAGCGCTGAGCGCGCGTGCTGTCAATGTGATCTCGGTTTGAGACCACTCAAGCAGGATCAGGTCCCGGCTGACGCGCAGGTCGCGCAAGGCGTTTGCCGGGCCGCACAGAAGCAATGTGTCACCCGCCTCAAGACGAATTTCGCCAAGCTTTGAACGAATCATGTGCGAACGGCGCTGGATGCCGAGCACCACTGCGCGGGTCAGGCGGCGGAAGCCAAGCATCTCCACGGTTCGCCCGGCCATGCGTGAGCCCGGTGCGACAACCGCCTCTGTCAGTACCAGGCTGCGCGGGGAGTCATCATCTTCATCGATCCCTGTACCGGCACGCCAGATTTGTTCCAGCATTTCCGGTTGCGAGGAGAGGACCTCCATCAAAGCGCCGCGCGTCGCCGCGACGATCACCAGGTCGCCCTGTTCCAGCGCAACTTCCTCGAATGGGGGCAGAATGGCGCGTTCACCGCGCTGGATTACACGCACGGTGAAATTGGGCAGTTCCTTGAACATGCCGGCGATGGGACGCTTGCCGAGCAGGAAATGGTCTTTGCCGACCTGGATCTGCGCAACGAACTGCTTGCCTGTACTGGGAATGATATCCTCATCCATTCCGCTGCGACTGGGCAGCAGCCAGCGGGAAAACACGGCGAGATAAACAAAACCGGCCCCGGCGAGCACAAGGCCGACAGGGGTTTGATCGAAGAAGCCGAGCTGCGTATCTGTGATGCGGAAATAAGTCTCCGCAGCAAGCAGGTTTGTCGATGTCCCGATCAGGGTTGTCATGCCCGCGAACACGCTGGCGAAACTCAGCGGCATCATCAGCTTGGCCGGTGAGGCCCGCATGCGTTGGGCGATGGCGCTCATCACCGGCAGGAACATGATCACCACCGGTGTGTTGTTGATAAATGCGGAAATCGTGAACACGACACCGAAAGCGCCCGCCAGTGTACTCAACGGGCGCTTGTCATAAGCGGCCAGCAATGCGCGTGTCGGACTTTCCAGGGCACCCGTCTGGAACAGGCCCTGGCCAACAACCAACAGCGCCATGATCGTGATAAGTGCCGGATTGCCAAATCCTGCTAGCAGGTCGGCTGCACGCACACTGTCGCCATCCACACCCAATGTGCCAGGAAGCGCGAACAGGACGAGAAGCGCGGCCATGATCCAGATGGAGACAAGCTCCATGGACCAGCGATCTGAGGCGTAGAGCCCGATCGACGTTATGACCACAATCAGTGTGGCCAGCATTGGCCAATGGGCGAGAATGTCAGAAATCACTCAGGGCTCCGGCTGCGAGTCTGAGTGGGAGATTTGCGCGACTACGAACGGACTTGCAAGATCAGCGTGACGCGCCTGTTCGCCGCGAGGTGCGGTTCTTCGGGACGCAGGGGGTGTGTATCGGCAAGGCCTGTCACCGCGCGGACCCTATCTTCAGCAAGTCCGGAAGCCACCAGAGCGCGGCGCGCGGCATGAGCGCGCTGACTGGAAAGAGTCCAATTATCTGTGCGCGCACCAAGCGTCGGGAAGGCATCGGTATGGCCTTCGATTTCCACTGGCCAGTCACCGTCCTGCAGGATGGCAGACAGGGTCGCTACCGCCTCGCGACCTGATTCTGTTAGCTCCGCACCATTGTTTTCAAACAGTGGCTGAGACAGGCGGTCCATCAAATCAATCCGGACACGGTCACCGACCGGCAGGATGTTCAGGTGCGTGCTGAGACCGGTGAGCCGGCGTGTATTGCGCAAAGCGCTGGCGAGATCTGTGGCGGCTTTTTCCGGGGTCGTTGCTGCAAGTGCGGTCTGGGCTTGCGCCTCGCCGCGAAAATATCCGGCAATATCAGCCCTGCCTTCAGATTGTGCATCACTGACCAGCCAAAGTACCAGAAACAGCGCGACAAGCGCTGTCAGGAAGTCGGCATAGGCCAGCTTCCAGTTGCCCAAACGCGGGCCGGGCGCGCGGGGCCTTCTGCCCGTGTCGCGCCGAGTGGCAAATAAGAGTGCCATCGGTGGTCCTGATCCTTCTGATCGGTATGGACTGTTTACGCGATCAAGGTTGAGATCGGTTGAGGCGAGCGACAGAGATTTCCTTCAAATTCAATCTAAACTGTTGTTATCGGTGTGAGAGATCGGAAATAGGAGACGGACATGGCGAGAGTGGCATTCCTGGGGCTCGGCGCCATGGGCGCGCCGATGGCGGGGCATCTGGCAAAGGCTCAGCACAAGGTAACGGTGTGGAACCGGACGCGTACCAAGGCGGATGCCTGGGCCGAGCAGTATCGAGGCACAGTGGCGAGCGATCCGGCAAGCGCGGTCTTCGGCGTGGAATATGTCATCTTGTGTCTGGGTGATGATCCGGATGTGCGCGCGGTCTTCGCCGATGTCCTGCCGCAGCTGGGCGGTGGCTCGCTGGTCATTGACCACACCACGGCCAGCGCCAGCTTGGCGCGCGACCTCTACGCCCAGTCAAAGGCGCGCGGCGCAAGCTTTCTCGACGCGCCGATCTCCGGCGGAGAAGCTGGCGCACAAAAAGGCGTGCTGACCGTGATGTGCGGTGGTGACAAGGAGGCCTTCGACAAGGCCGTTCCCATCATGGACGCCTATTCCAGCCGCATGACCCTGATTGGCGAGAGCGGCGCGGGCCAGCTTGCCAAGTCGGTCAACCAGATCTGCATTGCCGGCACTGTCCAGGGGCTGGCTGAGGGATTGGCCTTTGCCAAGGCCGCCGGGCTGGATGCCGACACGGTGGTCGAGGCCATCTCCGGCGGCGCGGCGCAAAGCTGGCAGATGGACAATCGCGCGGAAACCATGGCGCAGGACGAGTTCGAATTCGGCTTCGCGGTGGACTGGATGCGCAAGGATCTGCGCATCGCGCTGCAAGCCGCCCGCGAAACAGGCGCCAGCCTGCCGGTCGCCGCGCTGGTCGATCAGTTTTATGCCGATGTCCAGGCCATGGGCGGCGGGCGCTGGGATACGTCGAGTTTGATCCGGCGGTTGGTGGAAAAGGACGAAAACTAGAGTTTACTTCTCCGCCAACTCCCGCGCCTTGCGTTGGATCGCGCCATAGTCGAGCTTGCCGGTGCCCAGCACCGGGATCTCATCGACAATGAAGATCTTCTTCGGCACGGACAATTCCGCCACGCCATGGTTCTGCGCCCAGGCGAGTATGTCGGCGCGGTTGGCGTCTGGGCATTCTGAGAGCAGAACGACCTGTTCGCCCTTGCGCGGGTCGGGCAGGGTGGCGGCGGCGTGGAGATGGTCCGGCCAGATGGCGCTGGCACAGTTTTCCACCACGGCGAGGGACACCATCTCCCCACCAATCTTGGCGAAACGCTTCACGCGCCCCTTGATGCGGATGAAGCCGTCCTCATCGATGGAAACGATATCGCCGGTATCGTGCCAGCCGCCCTCGGGCGGTTCCAATACACCGGGATTGGAGACGCGCAGATAGCCGGCCATAATATTGGGGCCACGGATCTTCAGCCGTCCTCCATCATCAATCCCCTCAACGGGAACGAGCTCATACTCCATATCCGCCATCAGGCAGCCAACCGTGCCGGGCTTGTTCTTTTCCCATTGATTGGCGGCCACAACCGGGGCGGCTTCGGTGGCGCCATAGCCTTCCAGGATCTCAATGGAGAATTTCTTGCGCACGAACTGGCGCGTTTCATCGCGCACCCGCTCGGCTCCACACACGGCCAGGCGTATCGAGCTCATATCGTCCTCGCCGCCGGCACGGGCATATTGCCCGATAAATGTGTCGGTCGCGAGCAGGATGGTGGCCTGCGTCTTCTTGATTCGCCGGGCAATCTCGCGTGGTTGCAGCGGGGTCGGGTGGAAGATGGCTTTCACGCCAGCGACCATGGGCAGGACGGCGCCGACAGTCAGCCCGAAACAGTGAAAGGTCGGTAGCGGGTTGAAAACGCTGTCCGTCTCCGAGCTCAGCCCGATATGTGCGCGGACCTGCTCGACATTCGAGAGCACATTGCGATGGGTCAACACCACGCCTTTCGGGTCGCCCTCGGTGCCGGAGGTGAACAGGACAACGCCGGTGCGTGTTGGTGAAGGTTTGGCCTGGAACAGGAAAGGCAGGAGCGGGCCGACGCCGCCTGCAACCTTGTCGCGAAGGGTCAGACTTTCCCGGATATCCTCCAGATAGATAATCCGCGCATCTTTCTCCAGCTCGGCGATGAGGCCTTGCAGCTCGCCGAGCTCAATGAACTTCTTCGCCGTGACAATCGTCTTGGCTTCCGCAGCTTTGAGGGCAGACTTGATATTGCGCGCCCCGGCGGTGAA
>JALEGE010000197.1 GCA_022760335.1 Hyphomonadaceae bacterium | reverse complement strand
CGCTGAAGCTCTTCCTTGGCGATATCATCAGCGAAAGCGGTTATTTCCCGAATGGGAATATCACCGGCAATCATCACCGATATGATGGGCGCGGCATCCGGATCAACTTTATCAACAATAGGCGGGTCAACATCGCTCGGCAGATCGGCCAGTGCGAGCTGAACTTTATCGCGAACATCCTGAACTTTGACATTAACGTCGGTCGTTAAAGAGAATTCAATCAGAACACTCGACACACCTTCGGTGCTGAACGATTGCAGGCTTTCGATCCCGTCAATCGTGTTGACGTTTTCTTCGATAATATCTGTGACTTCAGATTCAATCGTTTCAGGCGAAGCCCCTTCCAGCGTTGTTGTTACGGACACATAGGGAAATTCTACATTCGGAAAGAGATCGACACCGAGACGGCCAACTGAAATCCATCCAAGCCCAACCAATGCAGCGATGAGCATGACGGCGAAGACAGGACGACGGATGGAGGTATTTACGATCCCCATCATGAGGCATTGGCCTCCACCTGAGTGCCATCACTTATTTTGTCTAATGGTCCAGTGATGACCCTATCGGCAGCGCTGAGGCCAGACAGGACTTCTACCTGGACGGCATCAATATCCTGAACCGTAACCGTCGTGCGGCGCGCGCGATCTCCATCAACTACAAAAACATAAGGTGACGAACTGGTCCCCTGTAGCGCCGCCCGAGGTAAAACAAGCGCTGGACGCGGGTCGACGTCCACCTCAGCGCGCACCGATTGGCCTGCGCGCACGGCGCATCCTTCATTCAGGAAAGCCATTCTGAACTCAACGGTTCTCGCCTTTGGATCAACGCGGTCATTCAGTATAATAATCTCGGAACGGATGGGCTCATCGCGGCCATCAACATAGAGGCTACCCGTCAATCCCAAGTGCAAGCGAGCAACTTCAGATTCAGGAGCGAACAAAATACCCGCCGCGATCTCGCATTCTTGAATTTGAACGACTGCCGAATTGCCCATCCCGGAAAAGCTGTTGGCCATGAAGACACCCTCATCAATATAGCGGGCTGTCACCGCCCCGTTAAAGGGGGAACGAACGGTTGTGTCGTCGAGTTTTTGTTTTGCAGCATCAACTTGTGTGCGCCGTAGCGCGGCCTGCGATTTTGCGACCTGAAGCGTTGCCTGAACATCATCAAATACAGCCTGCGACACGTGTCCCTTATCGAGCAGAGCCGATGTGCGTTTTAAGGCGTTCTCAGCATTTGCCTGCTCCGCAAGCGCAATAGAAAGCTGAGCCTCTGCCTCTGATAGCTGCTGCTCATAATCGACACGCCTTGTTTGAAAAAGGGCCTGACCCTTTTTAACGCGGTCGCCAACTTTGACATATATTTTCTCGACGACGCCTCCGGCGAGCACACCAATATTGCTCGTCTGTTTGGCGGCAATGGTTCCTGACGCAATAAGCGGATCAGCAAGATCGACGCTTTCAACGATGACCGTTTGAACCTTGATGGGGGCGGCAATAACGGGTGTCAGTTCGTCAGAAATGGTAGCTGGTTCCGGTAGTGGCGGCTCACTCGAGCAAGCCGCAAGCAACACGGGCGCGATCAGCGCTAGGCATCGGAGAATATGGGTCACGATGATGGCCTCGACATACGATAGGCACCTCTGCCGCTCGCGAGCAGTTCACCTGCCTCGCTCAGCACATTAGCCTCTGCGACGGACAGTGTGGTTCCATGACGAACCACCCGCCCAACAATGGTCAAAGGCCCGGGGGTTGCAGGTTGGTGATAGTCGACCCGCAAATCCGCCGTCGCAAGCGGCATGTTTCCAGTTGCAATGAGTGCATAGAAGCCCGTCAAATCTATAAGCGCTGCCAGTACGCCGCCATGAGCTGATTGTGATTTCGGATTGGACACAACCTCATCGCGCCACGGCATTAAGAGTTTGATCTCATCTGCTCCAGTTTCGATAACGCTAAGTCCGAGCCACTGGTGAAATGGAGCTGCAACCAATGCTTTTTGCATGAAAGCGACATCGGGAACCTTGTTACTCATGCTTCAACTCCTTCTGAGTGCTGGCGCAGAAAATCGCTGACGGCCTCCGTGAACACATCATTGCTATCACCTGCCACCATATGACGGGCGCCAGCGACATCTGTGTAGTGAGCGTGAGGCACCAAAGCCTTGAAGGCTTTGACCGAGTCCTCCGAGACAAGTTCACTCATCCGTCCGCGCACCAGGTGAATGGGGACATCAATGTTCCGTACGGCGTGCTCAAGATCACTCGCCTTATCGACCGCTGAGCGCTTCATCACCCCCTGAATAAAGGCCGGGTCCCAATGCCAGCGCCAGCGTTTGTCTGCGCCTTGCTTGAGGTTCTTCCGTAAGCCTTCAAGGTCTTTGGGGCGCGGCCTGTGCGGCATATACTGCGCAATGACGTCTGCAGCATCTTCAAGTGTCGCAAAGCCTTCTGAGCTGTGCTCAGCCATGAAGCCAACAACTTTTGCGACCCCAGCAGCTTCCATGTTCGGCGTAATGTCAACCAGTGTGACGGACGCAAATGCTCCGGGTTTTATTAGGCCAGCCCCAACAATCGCGCCGAGTCCGCCGAGTGAAGCCCCAACTATATGAGGTTTACCTCGCCCGACCCCTAACTGATCTGCAATAGCCACCAGATCGCGACCAAAAGCTTCAAGCGTATAGTCGCCATCTTCAGCCCAATCGCTGTCGCCGTGCCCGCGAAGGTCCAGGGCAATCGCGTTAAAGCCTTGCTGACCAAGGGACCTGGCTGCGCCCTTCCAGGCATAGCGGGTTTGTCCCCCACCATGCGCAAAGATCACTCTTGGTGAACTGTCATGCCCGAATGCAGTATATGTAAGGGTCAGTCCATTGACTTGGATTTTTTGCTCTAAACCATCATGCTTCATCGACGTGAACTTTCACAAAATTTGTTGTAATGCACCTAACTGTAATGTAGCTTACAATTAAAGTAAATCGGAATGATATTTTGACCTCCTCACTGACCGACAAAAGCTTTGCAGAGCGGATGGGCTCTGATGACAGAGTAAATCTGAGCTTCTTACTCGCAGAAGTTACACGCTTGCTGCGAGCAGCTTTTGACGAAGAGATGGAGCGGCTTGGACTGACGCGCTCGCAATGGCATGCCCTGATCTACGTCCTCAGACTGGAAGCGCCCTCTCAGACAGAACTCGCCGAAGCGCTAGAAGTTGCTCGTCCATCTGTTGGCTCGCTCATCGATCAATTGGAAAAATCGGGGTATGTCTCACGTGAAGCCGACCCCCAAGACCGTCGCATCTGGCGTGTCGTGCCAACACGCTTTGCGTTGGAGCGGTCAGAAGAAATAGCGCGCCTTGCAGAGAACGTCGCGGATACAGCTTTTGACGGGCTATCGAAAAAGCAAATAGAGGCAGCCTCGTCGGCGATTCAAATGGTTCGTCAAAACCTAACTGAGTAAATTTCAACGCGTTTTAAATCGAAAACCGAGGCGGCTTTCTACAATCTTTGACACCAACTGGATTATCAGGCGACCTATTCACACTCGTCAAACGACTGCCGAGACGCTTAGAGGATACCTTAGCTTTTCGGCTCTTATTGGCGCGATGTCCACATTGTCGCTGCGTATAAGAAAAGGCGACGAGATTAATGAGATTAGTGCGCAACGACAGAAACTAGAAGATCGGCAAAAACCCTTGCAAGCATTTGCAGGAAACGCCCTCGAGAGCCTGAAGGAAATACAAGTGGATTTAGGAGGAGCTGATTTCCTTCGGTGGCGCGTAAGATCGCTAAGCTCAGAACTGAAAACGATCCTACGCAGATAGTCCGGTTTTGAGATCAAATGGCGGTTTTCTTATGTCGGGTTTTAGGAACTTCCTGCCGAAAGCCCAAAAGGGAGCTTGATCAGCGTGATTGAAGTTGAGACGCCTTCTGTGCCGAACGTGGTTTGAGTGTGCTGTGTCTGAGATTCCTGTTTTGGAAGCGTTTCAGGTGTCTGTTTAGTCTGGCTGATTTCGCGCGCCTGTCTTCGAGTTCGGCTTCTAGCCGTTCAAGAATTGGCCAGTAGGCTTCCCCGTACAGCTCGATAACGCGAGCGACCGTCGCCATCGCTCGTTCAATGTCGTCATCAGAATAGTTGTTTGAGGGGTTTGTGGTCATTGCGACGCTTAACTGAGCTTAGTTTGCTTTCGCCCGGTTCCAGACCATGACGCCGGTGCCGTCAGCTTCGTTCTCGAAGAAGGCGGCGCGCATGGGTGATGCAAAGCTTGGATCATCCAGCTTGACCGAGAGATACGGGGTTTCTCCGCTTTTGCTTTCCTCACGCCAGGCCGCGCCGAGTTCCGCGCCTCCTGCATATAGACGGAAGTCCGGTGCGCCTTCGCTGGCTTTGTCCGTATTGGGAACAAGCTGGGCTTTGACGTTGATGGTCATGGTGCGGATGGTGCCGGTATAGCTTCCATCCTTTGCGGTGAAGGTTCCAATCTGTGCCATGGGTCTAATCTCCTTTGCTGGCATGGAGGGCGCGGCGCGCCCGTTTGAATCCGGCGTCTCCGCCGAGAAAGCTTTCGAGCATGGCCGGGATCAGCGCTTCGGGCTTTTCCTCCGCGCCATAAGTCTGGCGGTAGATTTCGGCATAATCGCTGAGCGCGCTGGCAAGGTCCGGATCGACCGAGAGGCTCATGCGCACGGGTGTGCGGTCGGGTAATTGTCCAAGACGTAAGGTCATCTTGTAGCTCCTTCTGGATAGGGTCTAAGAATGAGGTCGCGGGTCACGACCACGCGGACCGGCCAGCCGGGACGCACTTTGATTGTGGGCTGGATGTTGAGATTGCGATCAACGACACGCTGGCCGGCTTCGTTGACTGTATCGCTTGTGCCGCGGCGGATTGCTCGTTCGAGATCGCCATCGCCGTCTGCGCCGAGTTCTGCGCCAATACCGAGAATTGTCGCAAGGCCCGCCGCGATGAAGACGCGGTCCCAATGATGGTCCGTGCGGTCCGAGAGACCGGCAAAGCCTTGCGCGTCTGCGCCCGGCGCGGAGATCACAATGGACGCACCATCAGCAAAGATGATCCGCTCCCACGTTACAAGCGCGCGATCCTGCCCGAACGAGACTTCGGACTGGTAGCGTCCGATGAGGCGCGATCCTTGTGGGATTAGGAGGTATTGTCCGGTGACAGTGTCATAGACGGGCTGGGTCACCTGCGCGACGATCGTGCCCGGCAGGTCTGAATTGATGCCGGTGACAAGAGAGGCCGGTATCAGCGTTCCTGCCATAACCTGATAGGGTGAGGCCGGGTCTTCAATCCGGTTCGGATTGTAGAAGTCGCTGCGCGGGGCTTCATTCGCAAAGGCGAGTTTGCGGGATTGTAGATTGCTGTCAGAAGTTTGCCCGAACGCAGATGGCGCACCTTGTGGCAGGGCTGCCAAGGCAAGCAGTTCTGAGCCAAGATCGAGCGCCGGATCGCGATATGCTGTGGGTGCTTCTGAAGCGCTCTGGTTGCGTGTTCGCGATTGCAGCTGGAAAAAGACCGGCGCTTTTGCGGCCTCTTCTGCCATGGCTGCCTCGCGTAGTCTTGCCGCGCGGGCGGCTTCATCCACGGGGTTCGGGCGGAAATCGTCCTCGAACCGTGTGACATATTCTGGTTCGATCCCGTAGCTGCGCTCAGTTTCAAGCATGGTTGCGCCAAGATCGCCTGCCATGGGCGGGCCGAGACGCGCTATGCGCTCCGACACCGGTCTGATTTCGCTATAACCCGCTGGCAATGCCGAGAGTGCTTCGGGCTTTCTGGTATTACTTGTATTGTAGAGCTCGCGCCGCTCGGCAGGATCAGCAGCCTTCGGAGGTTTGAGGGCGATACTCATCGCGGCAAACAGACCGAGCACGCCAAGCCCTGCGCCAACCATCAGGACCTTGCGGTTGATCCTTGTGACCGGCTTCGGGTTCTCGCGGATCTTCAGCCGCTCGGCATGTTCATCAAACGGAATAGGCTGTGACATGATCCTAGCCCCCGAAGATGGCCGCAAGGCCTTTGCGACGCTGACCTTTGGAGATGCGTACGACGGTCTGGTTTTTCTCTCCAATCCGCAGCTCGGCAGCGCGGAAGAGACGATCGACCACATAATAGTTGCCACGTATGCGGTAGTTGACGAGTTCGGCGTCGCCATCTTCGCCGAGGACGAACAGCGGCGGCATGTCGGTTGTCGCAATTTCTTCGGGCATCTGGATAAAGACCTGACGACCGTCATCGAACACGCGAACGGGTTTCCAGTCCGGGCTGTCGCCAGTCATGCGGTAATCGAAATCGAGACCTTCCAGCGTGAGCCCGCGTTCAATCGAGTTGGCTTCACGGGTAACCGCGCGGGTGTTGCGACTGGTCAGTTCCGCAAGTTCGTCCCTTGGATAGCGCCAGGACAAGGCGGCCATATAGCCGCCATCCGTGCTTTCCAGCTCCAGGTGATAGGTGCGCCGGTCGGTGGCGATCATGAGGTTTGTGCGGATGCCTGCCGAGATGGGTTTGACCAGAACATGGGCGCGGGCCGTGTTGCCTGAGCCGGACATCGTATCGCCGACCACCCAGCGTACTGTATCGCCTGCAGAGACAGAGACCAGTTCTTCGCCGGGCTGCAAGGCAATGTCGCTAACCTGTCCCGGGCTAGCATAGAGCCTGTAAAGCGCGCCTTCGGTATAGGGATAGACTTGAATGGCATTCACATAGCCATCGACAGAAGGTTCGATGAGAGCACTGGTGCGGCCTTGCCGGATGGTCTCGGATGGCGATTGGCTGGGCGTGCTTACGCTGCGCCGTGTATAGGTGCGCGTAATGCTGCCATCCGGGTTAGTTGTGATGCGTGCGCCGACTGGCATCATCTGGCCGGGCAATGGCAGTGGGACGGCGGTTTCGACGATCTCGACGGGACGTTCAGCCTCCTCTGTGACAGCGATGGCTGCCTGAAACGCGGTTTCATCTATCGGCTGCAGGCTGGTGTCTGTTGTGGCGCAAGCCGTGGTCAGCGAGAGCGCGGATGCGGTGAGAAGGATACGGATCATTGGGAGTCTCCTGTGACAAGGTCCTGACCCCAGTTGAGGGCGTGGACATAAAGGCCGAGCGGGTTGGCGCGCAGGGTCTCTGCGTCCGTCGGCGGCTGGGTGATGATGGTGAAATTGCCAGTGAACCTTTGGGCCCGGACGAGCGCGCCATTCTCGTAGGTCTTCTCGATCCAGCGGGCCTGGAAGCTGTCATCCGAGATGCGCACAACGCTGACCACATCCACCGTGCGCGATTTGCGGCCGACATCGGCAAACGGATCATTGGCCGAGGCATATTCGTTGAGGGTGGTCGCCGCGCGGTCTGTGACAAAATCATAGGCCCGCAGCCAGTTCTCGCGCACGACAACAGGATCGATGCTGAGGCCTCTGACGTGCTCGATAAAGTTGGCCAGATGATGGGCGATCTGTGCATCATTGGCCGTGTATCGTTCGGTTGCCGGGGCAACGGCGCGGACGGCGCCCGTCTCATCGACTTCGACCACATAAGGCGTGACGGTGGATTGCATGCTCCGCCAAACCAATGCGCCTGAGGTCGCAAAGCACAGCCCGAGGCAGCCAATGGCCATCAGACGCCAGTTCTTCGCCTGCACGCGGGCAGAACCAATGCGGTCGTCCCAGATTTGACCTGCCCTCTGATAGGGCGTTTCGGGGGACGGGCTCGGCCCATAGCTCGCAGAAGATCGTTTGAAGATCATGGCTAGTCATCCTTGTCAGTGAGGTGTGGGGCAGCGCCAGACGAGCCGCGATCTCCATCGCGCAAGCTGTGGGCGGCCATCTGTCCAGCCTGGCTGATATTTTGACGAGCCTGCATCCGGCGCGCCCAGCTTGGGCTCTGGTTGGGGGTTTCATTCGGGTTTGTCGAGCTGCCCGGACTTGAACCGCCTGTGGCTTGCCATGCCCCTTGGCTGCCCTGCCTGTAGGCGGCTTTTAGAGACTGAATTGGCTTGCCAGCGGTTCGGGCGATGGCATCGCCGCCCGCGCGCGCGACACCTGCTATGCCTGCAGCAATGCCGCTTGCGCCGCTTTTGCCTGAAACAACTGATCCGAGCGTGTAAGAGGTCCGCGCAGCGCCTGCCATTGAGGCACCGGCTTTGACCGCGCTGGACGCGCCGGAAGCTGCTGTGCCTATCGCTGTACGGCTACCTGCGCCGGCGACATAGGTGCCCGCGGCAACACCTGCGGCTGCACCAGCCGCTGAACCTGCGCCAAGTTGCGGCGCACCGGTAATCAGCCCGCT
>JALEGE010000196.1 GCA_022760335.1 Hyphomonadaceae bacterium | reverse complement strand
GGCCGCGCCTTTGCCAGGGCGCCTTGGCGAGAGGATCTGGTGGGCGACCCGGAACGGGGGATCATTCATGGTGGAGTGATCACATCCCTGCTCGACAATCTTTGCGGCGTTGCCATCGCCACACGCCTGCGGCGGCTGCGCGCAATGGCAACGCTGGACTTGCGAATTGACTATATGCGCCCGGCCGAACCGGGCGAGGAGATCCTGGCCGAAGCCGAGTGCTATCACATCACCCGTTCGGTCGCCTTCACCCATGCCTGGGCCTATCATGGCTCTCGCGAGCGGATGATTGCCACGGCCTCAGGAGCTTTCGTTCTGAACGATCCCAAACGCTGGGCACCCGGATCTGGCGGCCTTTCCGCTGTCATAAAAGCGGCAGAGGCTGGCAAATGAGCCGGGCAGAAAAGGTATTCAAGGTTATCGACGCCCTACCCTTTGCAAAGGCACTGGGCATGCGGTGCGAGATCTATGGCGACGAGATGACAGCGATCCTGCCTTTTCAGGAACGTCTCATTGGCAACCAGGCTATCCAGGCCCTGCATGGCGGTGCCATCGGCGCCTTCCTGGAGCTGACCGCCATGGCCCAGCTATATCTGGAGAGCGATCTGGAAAGACCACCCAAGCCAATCGATCTCACCATTGATTATCTTCGATCCGGACGCCCGGAGACGCTCTATGCCCGCGCATATGTCCGCAAGCTCGGCTCGCGCATGGCCAGCGTGCATGCAGAAGCCTGGCAAACCGACAGATCAAAGCCTGTGGCGGCACTTAGAGCACAGTTTCTGGTGGATACGCCCAAAGAGGACTGACGGGCCTGCGAGCCAAGAAAAGGCTCAGTCGTCGCGAACGGTGCGCTCACGACGCTCATGGCGCTCCTGGGCCTCAAGGCTCAGCGTGGCGGTCGGGCGTGCTTCCAGGCGCTTGAGCGCAATCGGCTCGCCCGTATGCTCGCAATAACCATAAGTGCCTTCATCGATGCGGCGGATCGCTGCGTCGATCTTGGAGATCAGCTTGCGCTGGCGGTCGCGGGTGCGCAATTCCAGCGCCTTGTCACTCTCGGCCGAAGCCCGATCGACAAGATCGGGATGATTGGCTGATTCTTCACGCAAATTGGAAATCGTGACCTTGGAGCCATCCAGGATTTCAGCCTTCCAGGCCTCCAGCTTGGCCCGGAAGTAAGCCTGCTGCTTGGCATTCATGAAGTCTTCTGCTTCAGTGGGCACGTAGCCCTTGAGATCCAAATCATCCATGGGACTCACACTCCGAAAGTTGGGCTCCCTATACTCACCTCGCCTAATTGGCGCAATCGGCAATATTATGTCACTGCACAGGCAAAAGCAGTTCCCAACTGCAATTGCCACTGCTTCGAACATCGGCGATGTCCCTCAAGCAAGTGCCGTACCGCCCGCCAGTGTTGCAAAAGGTTCATCGCCACAATACTGCCGTGCTGAACTCGATACTTGATTCCAGAGCCGGCGCAGTGCGTATAAGCGCCATCCTCCCACACCGGACTCAGGTCACATTTTCATGGATTTCGGCAGACGCAGGGCAAGCATGTCTTCGGGATGGTTCCAAAGCGCCATCTTCAATGCCATGCTTATTCTGTTGCCCGTTCTGTCGGCCAATGTTGTGTCCGGGATTTTCGCGACGCGAGACTTCCCGCAAACTCCGCGTCCGGCGGCGCTGGAAGCAACCCGCACAGAGATCAAGGCCCGTTTTGCGTCACTGGCAAGTTCGGTTGAAGACCGTCGGGACTATTGGGCGAGCCTTGTCGCGCTGCAGCTGCGCGAGCGCAACATGCCCGCCGCGCGGGGTTTTCTGTTGGCAGCTACCGAAATGCTCGACCCACGCGACCGCGAAGCGGTCACCCAGGCCGGTCCTCAAGCGGTTCCCTTCGGGACCGAGGATGAACAGCTCGTCGGCGCCGCCCTCCTCTTCCTGCCAAATGATGTGCGTGTGCGCTATGAAACCGCGCTGCTGCCTCCAAGCCTTGCGGGAGACAGCGAAACAGAGATCGAAACGCAGCCTGTCGCAGAGACGTCCTCGGATACGTCTGATGCAATGGTGTTCTCATCCAACAGGGTTTCTCAACTCGGACCAGCCGGATTTTCTGTCCTCGGCAGCTATGAAGACCTGGTGCGCAATACGCGCGACTGGCTGGCCGGCGAGCCGGATGAGGCCTTCGCGCTTCGAATCACGGCGCTGGGTCTGATGGCGGAGGATCTGGACGCCCCGGCCAATGTCGATCTGCGCGAGGCGGCCTCGCTATTGAAGGCCGCCGATCGCGCCCGTCGCCTGAGCCCAGGCTTTCGTGAGCATCTCTCAGCAGACCTGGAACTGGCCCTGCCACTATCACCGCTGCGCGCACGCATGGCCGATTCGCTGGCGGAAATGGTCCCCCTGCCAGAGCAGGCCGAAGCGTTGCACATCGCCTTCCAGGAAACGCTTCAGGAAGACAGTCTCGGCCCACTTTATGCCGACACCATCCAGATCAACGAGATTGTCGACGCCACCGGGCCAGTGGCCGCGCTGGCCATGCTGGAGCATGTCGACTCAATCATCGACCTGCGCCGTGCACGCCTTGTGGCGGAGGCTGGCGGCGACCGGTCGATCGCACTTGAGGCAATGATCGGACGCCAGGTGCTGAACACCGCCCGCACCGGCGTTGACCTCACGCGTCAGGATGTCCTTGAGATCATGGGGCTTGCAGCCGCTGCAATGGCCCTGTTCTGGATGGTGATGCTGTCAATGCAGCGCTATATGCGCTCGCCCATTCGTCCCCTGCTTTACGAATAAGCCCGCAAGCCTATTCGGCCAGTGTAAGTCCAAAGGATTCAGCGATTCCGTTCAGCATCAGCTGCACCGAAAGTGCTGCCAGGATGACGCCGAAAATCCGCGTCAGCGCGCCGGCCACGCTCTCCCCCATGGCGCGCACCAGCGGGCCGGCGACGAGGAAGATCCCCAGCATCAGCACAAGGTTCAAGGCCAGCGCCGACAGGATCAGCCCCTTGTCCATCACCGTATCTGCTTCCGCCATATAATACATCGCCGTGGCGATTGTGCCGGGTCCGGCAATCATGGGAATGCCCAGGGGGAATACGGAAATATCGTCCAGCGGCGTATCGGGTTCATGCTCGGAAAGCACGCCTTCTGCCCGGTGCTCGCGCCGTTCTGTGCGTCTTTCAAACACCATGTCCAACGCGATCAGGAACAGCAGAATGCCGCCCGCGGCTTTGAACGCGGCGATGGAAATATGCATGGCCCCCATCAGCCAGGCCCCGGCAAAAGCAAAGAAGAAGATGATCAGGCTGGCGACAATGGTCGATTTGATCGCCATGCGGCGGCGATAGGCCGGATCGCCCGCGGCGGTGAGCGTGGCGAAGACCGGCGCCACGCCAACTGCGTCGATCAGGACGAAGAAGGTGACGAAACTGGCGGTAAAGAAAGAGATCTGTTCGGGCGTCATGCGGGGCGCTTATCGCGTCCGGCGCACCGCGTCGAGAAGAGCTTTCACCTCGGGGTCAACATCCACAGGCAAGGCAATCGCGCGCTCGGCCTGGGGCAGTGTCCCGGCCAGGGCACATAGCCGTCTGTGGGCCTCAAGCCGTTCCACCAGGTGCCCACAGGACTGCCCCGGCTCAACGCGCGCGATGCGCCCCTCGCCAAGCTCGATGCAAAAGCCATCTTCCACCTCGCCCGCCGCCAGGCGTGCCAGGGCGGCGTCAAGATCGAGATGTTCGCAGGGGCCGTCCTTCCAGGTCATATGAGCGCCATCCGGCATTACCGATCTCCTGCCTCGTCTTGCACCAGCTTCCGGCACGCACTCAGGGCGCCATAAAGATCGCCGGCGACAATCGCTGCAGAAATCGTCAAGACCCTGTCACGCTGCACACCCGCTGGCAGAACCTCAAGCTGCGCTGCCAGCGCGGCCTCCACGCGCCGCAGCGCAGGTCCATCAGTCTGCCCCAGCAGATACATCTGCATCACGGCAAAATAGGTCGACTTGGCCGGCGTATTGGCGTCTTCGGGCTGCAAGATATCCTTCTCGCGCAGTACGCGTGCCTGGGTTTCCAGGAGCAGCACGCCGCGCCGGTCGCCATTGCGCACGACTGCGCCGTTCACGACGAAGCTCTCATTGGGCTTGAGGGACAGTTTCAGGGGCATGATGGATTCGAAACGACAATATTTGCTACGATTTCAACGCAAGTTGCCCCGATTTCATTAACTCTTTGTTTCACCAGCCAAACCTGCGATATCCTGGGCTTGCTGATTGTCGGAGGAGATAGCGAGATGGCAGATGTGTTTCTCAGCTATGCACGCCAGGATACAGCCCGCGCCATCATCATCCGAGACGCGCTCCAGGCCCTTGGATTATCCGTTTTCTTCGACACCGAAGGCCTCGATGGCGGGGATGTGTTTCCCGATGTGCTGGACCGGGAAGTGAAAGGCGCAGGCGCCGTGGTCGGCGTTTGGTCGCGCCATGCGCTCAGCCGGCCATGGGTGAAGGTAGAGTGCGATATCGGGCGTGCGCGCGGCGTGCTCGTACCAGTGCAAATAGAGGAGATCCCCGACCTCGACCGGCCGGCCGCCTTCTGGAATGTGCAGTTCGATGACCTCTCTGACTTTGACGGCGATACAGAGCATGCCGGCTGGCTGCGCTTTGTCCGCTCACTCGCACGCACGCTCAACCGGCCGGACCTGCTGGCGCGCGAATCGCAAACGCACACCGCCGGAGCACAATCAGACGATGCCGGCGTGCGCGCCGAACTGCAGGCCCTGCGCGCGGAACTGGCCGAAATGCACGCTGAGAAGGGCGTCTCGCCCGCGCCAGCCCCCAAGCCCGGCCAAAGCCAGACATTTGCCGCCCCAGCGCCCCAGCCGGCCTCTCGCGCCCCCAGGCAAGCCCCCACCGCGACGGATGTGCGCCTGCCGCGCCTGCCCGCCCTGCTCATCGCGGCCGTGGCGGCCACGCTCGCCAAATTTCTCGTCGGCATACTGACCACACCGATGCTGATACGCTCCATGATGGCAAATGAGGTCCCCGAGGCACAGGTCGGGCTCACCCTGATGGGGGTCAATATGCTTATTGGCCTGGTGCTGAGCGTGCTCGCCATCCTGCTGGCCAAATGGCTGCATGCACGTCCCGGAACCGCCTTGCGCGCGGCCATCGCCGTCGGCGTGTTGAGCTATCTGTTCAGCCTCGTCTTCAATGTGATGCACCTGCTGCAATACGGCACCTCTGTGGAGGCGCTCACGATCAATCTCGCCGTCTCTGCCGTGATCACCGTACTCGTGACTGCCCTCGCCGCCCTGATCGCCCTTGCCATCCCCATTGGCCGCCCGGTCAATCATCCAGGCCGGACGTTTGATTGAGGCCCGGCAGGCTTGATCCTTGCCTGACTTTGAGTGAGACTTTTCCGGGCGTTGGAGGGGACCCCATGGCCGATATTTTCCTGAGCTATGCACGCGCCGATGCGCAAGCGGCATTACAGATCAAGACCGCACTGGAGGCGCTGGGGCTCACCGTGTTTTTTGACACGGTGAATCTTGATGCCGGGGATGAGTTTCCCACGGTTCTGGAAGACGAGATTGCCGGGGCCGGTGTTGTGGTCACCTGCTGGACGACGCACGCCCTGACCCGTGACTGGGTGCTCACCGAATGCAAGCTCGCCCGCGTGCAGGGCAAGCTGGTGCCGGTCGAGATCGGCGAGATTTCCGATGATGTGATCAGTGTCGCCTATTCGAAAATCGACCGCTGTGACCTGAAAGCCTTCCAAGGCAATGCCAGCCATCCCGAATGGCAGAAACTGGTGCGCACGCTGGAACGGCGGCTGGGCAAAAGCGACCTTTTGAAACTCGCCGCCAAGCGCGCTGAGGAAGAACGCAAGGCGCGCGAGAAGGAGCGCGAAAGGCTGGCCCGGCTGGAACAGCAGCATGCCGAGCTGAAGAAGCGTAAAGGCGGACTGCGCGCTTGGCATTGGGCCGTGGGAGCACTGATCACGCTCGCTGTCGGGGCGGGCGCAAGCTACTGGGTCTGGCAGCAGCAAAGTGAACAAATTCGCAACCGGCTGATTCCGGCTGAAATCCGGGCGCAACTTGATGATCCTGAGACCTGGTCCCGGCATTCTCGCGAAGCTGTCGAAGCCATTCTTGCCAGAGAAGATATCGACCTTTCGCAATTGATCCAGGCCGCCTCTATCGATTCAGACGCTGCATTTCTGGCTGGATCAGCATTTTTTAATGGCGTCGGCGGAGTTACGCAAGATCACACCGCTGCAGCGCGGCTTTACTTAGCTGCCTGCGAGGGCGGGAACATGCGCGGCTGCCACAATCTCGGCGGGCAATACCAGAATGGCGAAGGCGTCGCGCAGGACTGGGCAGAAGCCGTGCGCCTCTCCCGCCGCGCCTGTGAGGGTGAGTACATGCCCGGCTGCCACAATCTCGGCTTCCTATACGAGAAGGGCCAGGGCGTCGAACAGGACTGGGCCGAAGCCGTGCGCCTCTTCCGCCTCGCCTGCGAAGGCGGGGTCATGGGTGGCTGCACCAATCTCGGCATCCGGTACGCCAATGGCGAAGGCGTCGCGCAGGACCAGGCCGAAGCCGTGCGCCTATACCGCCTCGCCTGCGAGGGCGGGGACATGAACGGCTGCAACAATCTCGGCGTCCTGTACGCCAATGGCGAGGGTATCGCGCAGGACCAGGCCGAAGCCGTGCGCCTATACCGCCTCGCCTGCGAAGGCGGGGTCATGGGTGGCTGCAACAATCTCGGCGTCCAGTATGCCAGGGGCGAAGGCGTCGCGCAGGACTGGGCAGAGGCTGTGCGCCTCTACCGCCTCGCCTGCGAGGGCGAGGACATGGGTGGCTGCAACAATCTCGGCCTCCGGTACGCCAATGGCGAAGGCGTCGCGCAGGACCAGGCCGAAGCCGTGCGCCTATACCGCCTCGCCTGCGAAGGCGGCGTCGTGCAAGCTTGTGGCAACGGATTTCTTGCATCTCGTGGTCTCTCGCAATCCTCCCCTCCCCCACCGTAAGCCTTGCGCAGCGCAGCATGGGCTCTAATCTTTAGCCCAGAGACTTCGAGGAGATTGCCGCCATGCGCTTTGAGGGCACGGAGAATTATGTTGCGACCGATGATTTGCGGGTCGCTGTGAATGCCGCCATTGCGCTGGAGCGTCCGCTGCTGGTGAAGGGTGAGCCGGGCACGGGCAAGACGGTGCTGGCGATTGAAGTCGCCAAGGCGCTCGGCGTGCCGCTGATCGAGTGGCACATCAAGTCGACCACCAAGGCCCAGCAGGGGCTTTATGAGTATGATGCGGTCTCGCGTCTGCGCGATGGCCAGATGGGCGAGGAACGCGCCAAGGACGTCGCCAACTATATCAAGAAGGGCAAGCTGTGGGAGGCCTTCACCGCGCCGGAGCGGCCGATCCTGCTGATCGACGAGATCGACAAAGCCGATATCGAGTTTCCGAACGACCTCCTGCAGGAGCTCGACCGGATGGAATTCTATGTCTACGAGACCGACGAGACGGTGAAAGCGCTGCAGCGCCCGATCGTGATCATCACCTCGAACAATGAAAAGGAACTGCCGGATGCCTTCCTGCGCCGCTGTTTCTTCCACTTCATCAAATTCCCCGACGAGCAGGTGATGCGCGAGATCGTGGATGTGCACTATCCCGGCATCAAGCAGAAGCTGGTGAAGGATGCGCTCACCACTTTCTACGCCATGCGCGAAGTGCCCGGCATGAAGAAGAAGCCGTCGACCTCGGAGCTGCTGGATTGGCTGAAACTGCTCATGAACGAGGATGTCGACCTGGAGACGATGCGCGAGCAGAACCCCGACAAGCTCACCCCGCCCCTGCACGGCGCGCTCCTCAAGAACGAGCAAGATGTCGCCCTGTTCGAGCGCCTGGCCTATCTCTCGCGCCGCGGCACCGAAGGCGGCGGCGGGCGGCGCGGGCCGGCGGGGTAGCGGTAACACGTTCAGCTTGAATTCATGTTTATCGATATGTACTCTCGCCCGGGGTAAGGTACGGGCCGAGAGGGATATTTTATGGGCAGCCCAAGCTCGCAGGCCGTAGCACCTGCAATGAAGACGCCTGCGCCGAACAAACGCCTGGCGCACAAGATACTCATGACCAGTCGTGCGAGTTGGTTTGTCGCGGCGATGATTGGCCAATGGGTCTTCATCTATTTCATTGTCGGGTATTACTACACACGCACATTTGCCGGTGATTTCGAGGCGTGGAATGACAAGCCGCTGATCGACGGCCACACGTCTGGCGATTCCGTGGGAAATCTGATGTTCGGCGCGCATGTCATCATCGCGGCGATCATGACACTGGGCGGAACACTGCAACTCATCCCGCAGCTGAGGAACCGCTTTCGCGCCTTCCACCGCTGGAACGGCCGGGTCTTCCTTGTAACGGCGATCCTGCTCGCGCTGGGCGGCCTCTATATGGAATGGGTGCGCGGGGCCTATCTGAACCTTACCGGCGCGGTGGCGATCACGGTGGATGCGGTGTTGATCCTCTGGTTTGCCGTGATGACCTGGCGCCTGGCCATGGCGCGGCGCATTGCCGACCATCAGCGCTGGGCACTGCGGCTGTTCATGGTCGCCAATGGCGTGTGGATGATGCGCATCGGCTATGGCGCCTGGATCCTGCTGACAAAGGGCTGGGGCGTCGGCCCGGCCCTGGATGGTCCGTTCGACACCTTCCTCGCCTTCGCCGCCCACTTGCTGCCTCTGGCAATCCTGGAAATCTATATGTGGGTGCGCGACCGCGGCGGCGCTGGTGCGAAATACGCCATGTCCGCTTTGCTGGCCGCAGCCGCCTTCATCACCGCCATCGGAGCCTTCGGCGCCTGGATGATGATGTGGGGGCCGTATCTGTAGCGGCAGCGTTACTCACTCAATATTTCCGCCCAGACCATCCACACCGCGCGCTTCGGAAATCTTCACGCCGGGGCGCGCGAGCACATCCTTCCGGCTGTCCAGGAAGTCGGCCATCTTGGTCTTGTCGTGCTGTTCCAGGCGCCAAGTGTAAATGGCCAGCGCGATCCAGCCCAAATGGAAGACAAGCCCCGAGAACAAGGCGATCCAGCCCGGAATCGGGCCAATATGCGCGCGTAAAACATACTCGTTCCAGGTGGTCACATCATAGGGGTGGATGGCGATCTTGGCGAAATAGGCCGCGCCCTGCAGAGCGAAGATCCAGCCGAAATTGCGCCTGAGGCGTCGGCCCACTGCGCGCAGCATGGAGATCCGGTATTTCGGTTTTTCATAATCATCTGACAGGGCCGTGCCCCGGTCGAGCGAGATCTGCGCCCCCTGCCCGCGCAGCATGGGCACATAGAAAGCGATCTCCAGCACGCGCGCGCGGAACCGCCAGACATAGAAGAAACGATAGCGCCGCGCCTCCAGCATCAGGAACATGACACAAAGCAAGCCCACCAGCACGATCGGAAACGGCGAAGCACCTTCACCAGCGAACACGACCGACAAGGCAATCCCGGTAGAAACCACCGCCCAGTTCGTCGTCTGGTCCAGACGCTGGCGCCAGATGGTCGAGCGATAGACCTCGCCGCGATAGAGATGCGCTATGGCGCCGACTTCCTTGCTGCCACAAATGGCCTCTGGCGGGTCGCCATCACCGCCATCTTCAAGCTCTGGATCAAAAAAAGGCTCGGAACTCATCTACATAATCTGGGGCGCTTCTGCTGTTGCGTCCACTGTGCAGGCCCGCGCAGGGGTCATTCTTCCCCAAGGTCAAGCTGACGCCTGCGTCATAAATTGATGCATGCCCCCTTCTCGTAGAGCGGCAGTCATGGTTTCTAGTCTGAAAAAGACACAACAGATCTCGGAGGAAAACATGCCTGCAGACACAGCCCCTGCCTGGCCCGTCATGTCGATTGCCCAGGCAAACGCTCTGCTCGCGGCCGAAAGCTCACCCGTTGCGATCAAGGATGCCGTGGTCAATGGCGTTGAGATGAAAGTCTACGCCAATGCGCCGGGGACTTTGCGCGACATTCTTGAGGCCAGCGCCGCATTCGGCGCGCGCGACTTCCTGATCTATCAAGATGAGCGCGTGACATTTGATACGCACTATCGCGCAGCTACAAATTTTGCCCACACATTGCGCGACACCTTCGCCATTCAGGCCGGTGACCGTGTGGCGGTGGTGATGCGCAACTATCCGCAATGGAGCGTCGCCTTCTTCGCGGCCCTTGGGATTGGCGCAATCACCACGCCGATGAATTCCTGGTGGACAGGTGAGGAGCTTGCCTACGGTCTGAAGGATTCCGGGGCCAAGGTGGCGGTGGTCGATGGCCAGATCTTCGAGCGCATCCGCGAACACTGGGATGAACTGCCAGACCTGGAAGCCATCATCATCGCCCGCGAATCTGAAGAGGAACGCGGCGATCCGCGCGTCTATTCGCTAGAGCAGTTCATTGGCGAGCCGGGCGACTGGGCCAGCCTGGAGGCCAAGCCGCTTCCTGAGGCAGACATCACGCCGGAATCCGACGCAACCATCATGTACACCTCCGGAACCACTGGCCGGCCGAAAGGCGCGCTCGCCACGCACCGCGCCATTGTCTCCAACATGTTCAACTCGCTCACCTGCCAGGCGCGCATGTTCCTGCGCCGGGGCGAACAGCCACCTGAGCCAGATCCGAATGAGCAACGGTCAACTCTGGTGGCCATTCCCTTCTTTCACGCGACGGGCGCTTTCGCGATCCTGGCGCCGAGCCTGATGCAGGCCAACAAGATCGTGACCATGTACAAATGGGATGCCGACAAGGCCCTGCCGATTATTGAGCAGGAGAAGGTCACTGCCGTGGGCGGCGTACCGGCGATTGCCTGGCAGCTGCTGGAACATCCTGACCGCGACAAGTATGATCTCTCCTCAATCCAGGGTGTCTCCTATGGCGGCGCGCCGTCTGCGCCTGAACTGGTCGCCACGATCAAGCGCACTTTCCCTGAAGCCGTCGCCGGCAATGGCTGGGGCATGACGGAAACCTGCGCCACGGCAACGCTGAATATCGGCGAGGATTATGTGAACCGGCCCGACAGTGCCGGCGCGCCCCCCGGCGCCGTTGAACTGAAAATAGTCAGCCCGGATGGCGCAGTCCTTCCACCAGGCGAGATTGGCGAGCTGTGGTGCAAGGGCGCAATGAACTGCAAACTCTACTGGAACCGTCCTGATGCCACAGCAGAGACCTTTATCGATGGATGGGTCGTCACTGGTGATCTTGCGCGCATCGACGAGGAAGGCTTCCTCTATCTGGTCGACCGCGCCAAGGACATGCTGATCCGCGGCGGGGAAAATGTGTACTGTATCGAGGTGGAAAGCGCGCTGTACGATCATCCCGACATTGTCGATGCCGCCGTGGTCGGTATTCCACACAAGGTGCTGGGCGAAGAGGTCGGCGCGATTGTCCAGCGCAAGCCTGGCTCCAGCGTCACAGAGGACGAGTTGCGCCACCATGTTGCCAGCCAGCTTGCCGCCTTCAAGGTGCCGGTACAGATCCAGTTCCAGGAAGAGCCATTGCCGCGCAATGCCAATGGCAAGATCCTGAAGACTACGTTGCGCGAGCGCTTCACAGCTACAGCCTGAGACCAAGGAGAGCCACTCATGGCAGTAACCCGAAAAATCGGCAATCACGCAGTCTATCCCGTGGGCCTTGGCTGCATGAATGTGACACACGCCTATGGCCCCCCGATGGACGAAGGCGAGGCTGTAACCCTGATCAAACATGCGCTGGATCTGGGATGCGATTTCCTGGACACCGCGACCATTTATGGCGCCGGTCGTAGCGAGGAGTTGGTCGGCCAGGCCATCAAGGGCCGCCGTGACGAGATCCTCCTCGCCAGCAAATGCGTCCTTGCCTTCAAGGATGGCCAACGCATTCTCGATGGCCGCCCGGAGGTCATCAAGGCCGCCTGCGAGGCCAGCCTGAAGCGGCTGGATGTGGAGGTGATCGACCTTTATTACCTGCACCGGCCGGACCCGAATGTGCCGATCGAGGATTCCGTAGGCGCGCTCTCTGAGTTGGTCAGCGAAGGCAAGATCCGCATGATCGGCCTGTCGGAGATGGGTGAAGGCCTGTTGCGCCGGGCCCATGCCGTCCATCCAGTTGCCGCCCTGCAGAGCGAGTATTCCCTTTGGGTGCGTAATCCCGAGATTGCCGTGCTGGAAGCCTGCGCCGAACTGGGCACGGCGCTGGTCGCCTTCTCGCCTGTGGGCAGAGGCTTTCTGGCCGACCCGCCGGCTGATCCGGCCAGTTTCCATCCCGCAGACCTTCGCGTGCATATCTTCCCACGTTTTTCCGCCGAGAATTATCCCGAAAATCTCAAATTGCTGGATGAGGCCCGCGCCTGCGCAGCGGAAGTTGGCTGTACGGTCGCACAGCTTGCTCTGGCCTGGACCCTGGCCAAGGGCGAGCATGTCGTGCCGATCCCCGGCACCACCTCCATCGCCCACCTCGAAGACAATCATGCCGCTGGCGAGATCACGCTCTCTGCGGAAATGGTCGCCCGGCTGGATGCCCATTTCACACCGGAAAGCGCTGCCGGTCCGCGCTATAGCGAAATGGGCCAGGCGGTCGTCGACACAGAAATGTTCGAGTTCGAGAAGGCTGCACAGTGAGCAGTGAAAAGCCGGTCGCCCTGGAAAACCGCGAGGAAAGCCAGGATGGCCGGCGCTTTTCGCCATCCGCCGCGCGCAATCGCGAGGTAATCGGCGACGTGTTCCAGGCGCATATGCCGGTCTGCGGCACCGTGCTGGAAGTGGCATCGGGCACTGGCGAGCACGGTGCCCATATCGCTTCTGGCTGCGCGGGACTGACCTGGATCTATTCCGATATCGACCCACCCAGCCTTGCCAGCCAGGCGGCCTGGCGCGCGCATCTTGGTGAAGACAGTGGCCTTGCCGGGCCGCTGGCTTTGGATGTGACCCGATCTGACTGGCAGGCGGCCGGCGTGCCGGACACGCTCGACGCCATCTACTGCGCCAACATGATCCACATTGCGCCCTTTGCCGCCTGCGAGGGCCTGATCGCCGGCGCGGGCCGTCATTTGCGCGCCGGGGGCCGGCTGATGCTCTACGGTCCCTTTGCACGCGATGGTGAGATCGCGCCCTCCAACGCCGACTTTACCGATAGCCTGCGCCAGCGAGATTCGGGCTGGGGCGTGCGCGATCTCGATCGGCAGATCCTGCTGCTGGCCATGGCTGCCGGACTTCGCCTCGCCGAAGCCGTGGCGATGCCCGCCAACAATCTCAGCGTGATCTTCGAGAAGGCCCAGGCAATATAGGCCATGGCCATCACCCGACTCGCGCTTGAGGAAACCGTCGCGGAAACCCGCGCCATCGCCTTTGCCGGCGATGCCCCGGTCGCCCTGTTCTGCCAGAGCCCGCTGCTCGGCCCGCGCCTGCATATCGGCGATGTCCTGCGCGCCCGCCTGCGCGCGCGCGATGAGACCGGTGGGGCCTTCCTGGAAGCCGAGACGGGAGAGTCGCTGTTCCTGAAATCCGCGCCGCGCGGCGATATCAGCCTTGGTGCAGAGCTGGCCGTCCAGATCATCGCCGAGGCACGGCGCGGCAAGCAGGCCCGCGTTCGTCTCTGGCGTGAGGCGGATACGCCATCCCCTGCGCCACTTGAGTTCTGGCGCGCCAGCCTGCCCGGTGCGCGCGCCCTGAACTGGGAAACCGCCCTGCGCGCAGACATGGATGCGACCTTCGAAGAGGCGTTGTCGCCTTCGGTCACCCTGCCCGGCGGCGGCACCCTGAGCCTGGCCCGCACCCCGGCGCTGACAGCCATAGATATCGACACTGCCGGGCGCACCTCGCGCGGCAACCCGGCCGAACGCGCCCTGGCCATCAATCTGGTGGCGGCACGCGAAGCCGCCCGGCAGGTCTCTCTGCGCGGGCTCGGCGGCCTGATCATACTCGACTGCCTCGGCCCGATCCCCCGCGACATGGGCAAGGCGGTCAAAACCGCTTTTCTGGAAAGCTTCCGCGAAGTCTCATGCCGCAAGGCCGAAGCCCTGGCGCCGTCGCCCTTCGGCCTGATGGAGACGGCCCTGGCCTGGGGACCAACACCACTGGATGAACTTTTGCTGGCTGGCGATGGCGCGCCCGCGCCCCAGGCGGTTGCGCTTGAGGGCCTGCGCAGGTTGCAGCGCGAGGCCGCCGCGCGCCCTGCCGACCCGCTGATGCTGACACTGCCGGCGGTAGCCTTCCAAAGCCTAGAGGCCGACCTGCCCGGCTTGCGCACGGCCCTTGCGGCGCGCTATGGCGCCCGACTTGATATCCGCCCAGGCGCGCGCAACCAGATCGAGGTGCACATCCCATGACGAAGACATCCCTTTGCCCTGTCTGCGAAACCCGCGAAACCGATCCGGCCTACAAGCCCTTCTGCTCGAAACGCTGCGCGGATGTGGACCTCTCCCGTTGGCTGAAAGGCGCCTATGCCATCCCCGGCCGCCCCGCCGACCAGGCCGAAGATACCCCACCCCGCCGCGAAGACAGCGAGGGCTGATGGCGACAGATCGCTTGGGGCCTCGTGCACCTACCTGATGAACAATCAGCCTCTCGAAGCGCGGGTCACTTTACTCCACAGTGTACCGCACAATCTCGTCTTGAAGCGCGACGCCAATTGTAAAGAGAATTTGCGGAGAGTTGTTTCCGGCCGAACCGAGTGCCGTTGGCAATGTAACTGTTCTCGGCGTTGGCGTCCTGCCGTCGCCCAGAAAGAGCGAAACGGTTGCCGTACTTGGCGCTAAACCACTGTAATAGTTCACACCAATAGTGTACACGCCCAGTTCAATGGTATCGCATTCCACAAAATAGTTTTCTGGTCCGAAGCTTGTCGTATCATCTACGTCCAGAAAGCCGCTCGGCCCAATACGAGATGAGTAGAATACATGTGCGCCATTAGGCTCGAAGGCATGCAGGTCTACATCCGGCTGTTCATCCCATGTCAGAGTCGCGCGAATGGCCCCCTCGCCAGCATCCAGCGCTGGAAAGGGCACGGAACCTGCCAGGCGGACGAGTTCAGCATCAATCGCATCCCGGGAAGGCAGCCGGGCATCCATATAGTCCCGCTCGAACAAGTGATTTGAGATCGAGCGAAAATCATCCATGGGAACGTTGTCGATGTTCGCCGGCAAAACCGTCTCAATGAGAGATAGCGCCTGGATGACACGGTCATCATCTGCTGTCCGATAGAAACTGGATGCAAACTGCTGGGCCGCGGGCGTCGCCACGCCGATCATGCCAAGACTGTCTGCCGCGGTCGGAAGGCTTGTCGCTGCAGCTGACAGCGATGCGTTTGCAAACAGGTTGCCCTGACTGTGCGCGATGACAAACACGCGCTTTCCAGCCTGCAAATCGGACACGTAGTAATTTGCGTGCAACCCTTCAACCGAACCAATATTGGCGATGGCCGCGGCTTGCGCCTGGCTCATTTCAATCTCTGCCTCTTCAAGGAAGAGCTCCGTGATGACCGGCGGAACGCGTGTACTGATTCCAACGGCCAACGAGATTGCGCGACGAATTTCTTCCGCACTCAGACCGGCGCGCAACAATTCCAACAACTGCAAGGCCGAGAGGCCTTCATCTGCAATTCCGGCTTCCTCCAGTTTTTGATTCAGCACCTCAACAATGTCGGAATAGGTTCCGATAGTCGGATTGGGCGCCGAATAAAATGAGTAGGTTTCACCTTCAAACGAGCCTTCGAGAGACTGCTTATAGATGCCGCGCAAATACTGGACCGTAACATTGGCCTCGTCGCTATCGGTCCGGATACCATTCGAAAAGTATATGTTTGTCTCGTCGCCGTCCGCTATCGCCGATGTACACCCATTGAGTTCTGATTGGGCCGAGCCCACTCCAGCGCACAAGACCAAAGCCGCCGCCGCGCAGCTTGCAAACTTCATCATTTTGTCCCCCAGACGTTAAAATTCGAATGTGCAGTCCACCAAAGACGGATCTACTGCTCGTTGTATCGTTCCGGCCCGAGAGGCTTCATAATCCAAATAGGCCTGACGTCGCGCATCCGTATTGAGCGTGAATAGTTTCAAGGCGGCGAGATCCTGGCGTACAGTCTCAACACTGCCGCTCGACAGCGCACAGGCCGCAAAGTCTGCCGAACGCTCCGAGGCCGCATCGCTCTCGGCCTGATCGCCATCATTTCCGGCCATCACCTGCATCTGAATCGCGCTGGCACCAATAAGCAAAACTTCGCGCCTCGGTGTATTCAGCGGATACAGACCAAGTATACTGCGCTCTACATCGTCGCGCACGCCATCGCCATCTGTATCAATCCCAGCAACAGTTGCCAGGCTATCCTGCTCATTTGGCATAGGCGGCAACAATTGCGCATCTACCTCGTTGATAGAAACCACAGAGGAAGCGCTGGCCGATTCACCAAGATCATCGGTGACCGACAACATAATTTGAATGTCGGCTGAATTCTGTATTTCGCCGACACTTATACTTAAATTTTCAGTATCTTCACCTTGCAAAGTGATGTCAATTTGATCTGTGTTTACTATGGACCATGAATAACTCACGATCATTCCATCGGGATCCGACGACCCTCCCGCGCTTGCATTAAAGGAACTGCGCTCGTCGGCTGTTGTCGGCGATGTAAAGGCAGCCTGCGGTGCCATATTTCCAATCGGCTGCGCCGGGTCATCCGAGCCGCCGTCACTGCACGCAACAACAAGGAAAAACGGCATGCAAGCCGCAAACAGATATCTCATTTTGGCCCCCAACCATCCCGAGATCCATTCAAGTCCCATCTCGGTAAGGGCATAATGCACAACTCTTACGCGAATTCAAGCAGCAGGTATGTGGACTTGGTTTGTAGCGAATTTGCCCGGCTTCCAAGATCAAAAGCGAACCAAGCTGGACGCCCCATTGCAGCCGCAATGCCGAGACCCAAGCGCCAAATTATCTGCTCTGTGCATGGTGCCCGGGGGCGGAATCGAACCACCGACACGCGGATTTTCAATCCGCTGCTCTACCCCTGAGCTACCCGGGCGGGCCAAATGGGGAAGCCGCGTACCTAGCCAAGCCTTCAAGGCTTGTCCATGGACTTTTGCGACAGAATGCAGCCTGCCCTGGAATCTGGCGGCAAGGACGGCCCTGCTTACCCCTTCATCGTCCCATCCGGGTTCATCGAGATGATCCGATCTTCGGCAGCTGAAAGATAGATGGCTTCCATCAGGCGCACGTCGCGCAGCCCCATTTCACCTGACGTTCTAACCGCGATATCATCCCGGATGGCATCGGCCAGATGATCGAGCTGACCGGCGAATTGCACGGTGGGGTCGCCTGGCTCCAGTATCTCTGCCGTCCCTGTGTCGAGTGTCATGCGGTTACCCGTATAACTGGTCGCCGGACTCATTGTCAGCGTGCCCCCCGTACCTCGCACCACGGCCCGGTTCGATCCAGCCGAGTCATAAGAGGTTGAAAGCTGCGCCACCGCGCCGGAAGGGAACTGCATGAGCGTGCCGACATAAGCTGCGATTTCAGAAAAGCGTGGATCGTCTTTCGGTCGATAGGCGCGCGCCACAATGCTTTCAGGCATCTCTCCGGAGAGATAAAGCGCAGACTGGACGCCATAAATGCCGTAATCTTCCAGCGGCCCCTGCCCGCCCAGCGCCCGGCTGAGACGCCAGTTTTGCGCCGGTGTGGCCGGCCCGGCCCTGTAATGCTGATCCGTCCGTATAACCCGGATATCCCCCACAGCCTGCGCGCGCATAAGTTCCATGGCGCGCAGATTGAACGGCTCGAAATGGCACCGGTAGGCGATCATAAGCTTGCGGTGAGCCTGCTCTGCAGCGGCAATCATGCGCTCACACTCGGCACTTGAGAGCGCCATGGGTTTTTCGCACAATACATGCTTGCCCGCCGCGAAGGCCTTCTCAGTCCATTCCATGTGCAGCCCACTGGGCAACACGATGTAGACCGCGTCGACACGATCATCCTCTGCGATTTCTGCAAAGTTCTCATAAGAATAGCGCGCATCTTCTGGCACGCCATAAGCCGCGCCGATGATATCGCCTTTCTCCGCATTGCCCGTGACAACCGCCGCGATGTGCGCACGGCGCGCATTCACAAAGCGCGGCATCATCTGGCGCAGCGCATAATCACCAAGACCGACAATGGCGAAGCCGACACTGTCTTCGCTTTTCGCCAGGGGAGGCGTTTCAGGAAGTGGCACGCCCTGCGGCATGGGCTGTCCAACCGCGCGCAATTCCGGCATCTCCACGCCAAGCTCATCGCCTGTCGCACTGGCGCAAGCGGCCAACCAGGGCAGCGCGCCAGCGCCCGCTGTGAACTGAAGAACATCTCGACGTGACGGCGTTGCAATGACCATCTTTAAATCCTCCCGCATGTGTTAGCCCTATCATGCCCGCAAAATCCTCCTCTGGCGAGGCGAAGCGCAATCACGGAGATGTCAGCGGCTGCAACATGGCAGATCGCGCTGGCGGCGCATCTGGCATTGCGCTATCCCAACCCCAGATGAGGGATATCTCCAGCAGATGAGAGAAAGGCGATTGGCATGGATCGGGTTCTGATCATTGGCGCGGGCGCGGCCGGCTCTGTTGTGGCGCAAAAATGCGCCATGGACCGCGAGACCTTCACGCATATCACGCTCGCTTCGCGCCGGCTGGAGAGCTGTGAGAAGGTGGCGGCGATGTGCACAACGCCGATCGAGATCGCGCAGGTTGATGCCGACAATCTGGACGAGACCGTGGCGCTGATCGAGAAGGTAAAGCCGGACCTCCTCATCAACATGGCGCTTCCTTACCAAGACCTGCCGATCATGGATGCCTGCCTGAAGACCGGCACGAACTATATGGACACCGCGAACTATGAGCCGCGCGAGGTCGCCAAGTTCGAATATAGCTGGCAGTGGGCCTATCAGGAGCGCTTCAAGGAGGCTGGCATCACCGCCATTCTCGGCTGCGGCTTCGACCCTGGCGTGACCAATATCTATTGCGCCTACGCCCAGCAGGAAGGCCTCTTCGACGAGATCGAGTATGTCGACATTGTCGACTGCAATGCCGGCGATCATGGCAAGACATTCGCGACCAATTTCAACCCGGAAATCAATCTCCGCGAGGTGACGCAGGACGGGAAATACTGGAAAGATGGCGAGTGGATCGAGATCCCGGCCCTCTCCATCAAGACCATGATCGACTATCCCGAAGTCGGCCCGAAAATGTCCTACCTTATCTATCACGAGGAGGAGGAAAGCCTCGTGAAACACATCAAGGGGTTAAAGCAGATCCGCTTCTGGATGACCTTTGGTGAGGAATACATCAAGCACCTGGACGTGTTCAAATCCATCGGCCTCATTGGCTTGGAGCCGATCAAGCACAAGGGCATGGACATTATCCCGATGGAGTTCCTGAAGGATCTTCTGCCCGTGCCCTCAACCCTGGCCGAGGGCTATACCGGCAAGACAAGCATCGGCGTCATCCTGCGCGGCATCAAGGACGGCAAACCGGTCACCAAGATGATCTACAATGTCTCAGACCATGCCGAGACCAACAAGGAAGTCAGCGCCCAGGCCGTCTCCTACACCACCGGCGTGCCCCCGGTCTCCGGCGCGGCCATGTTCTTCCGCGGCGAATGGAAAGGCGCGGGCGTCTTCAATGTCGAACAGTTTCCGGCCAAGCCCTTCCTTGAAGACGTCGCCAAACGCGGCCTGCCCTGGCATGTGATGGATGTGAGCGAGGAAGATCAGGCGAACCTGTTCGCGGTGGAGACCTAAAGTTCAGAAATGGCCAGGCGAACCTGAGCGAGCTCCAAGAAGTGCTCAGGTTCCGGTAGATTCGAACTCTTCTTCCGGCAAGGACTCTTCCTGGGGTTCGACCTCGATCGCCTCGTCCTGAACAATTTCGGCGACAGGCTCGGGAGCGGACTCTTCCACGCGCCCAATCACCAGCGCGGCCTGAACCTCCTCATCGGAGAGCATTTCCTGCATCTGGTCGCGAAAGGCTTCAAGCACCATGTTCATCCACGACTTGTCGCCTTCAGCTTGAATGGCTTCCCGCTCGGCGAAATTCTTTTCAACAAGCACGCCTGCCGCGTCCAGCACGGCCAGATCGGTATCGTGATTAAACTGAAACCGGCCAACCCAACTCGTGTTCACATCGACATGCCAGTCGGTGAGCTTGAGGAACAAGAGCCTGTCGCCGCCTTCCGCTTCGAGCAGGGCTTCTATCTCGCCAGCATCCTCGATATTCTCGACATCGGCGGCCGCAGCCTGAAGGCCCGCATTGATCAACCCCAACGATATCCGGCTTTCCAGCAGATCCGACGCGGTGGCATCATTGGGCAGATCCTTCTGGCCGAGCTGCTTGACCGTCCAGTTCTGGGGAATCCCGTAGACTCTCAGATAGCCGATCATGTTTTCCGGCTTCCCCTCAAGCGTCCGGAGCCGTGCGTCCGTGACCGCCACGAGGATCTTCGGCGCGTCCGTCGCTGCCACCTCGGCCGGAGCGGCATCTAACGATGTGGACACAGGCGATGTGGTGGACGGCGCGGCAAGCCCGAAATCGAGTGCGGGTGTCTGCTGCTCCACAGTTATAGGCGTCACGCAAGCCGTCGCCATCAGGCAGGCCACAAGGCCCAGACAATATCTAATCATTTTCCCCATCCCCCTTGCTCACCCAAATATGCGCACAAACCCGGCACCGTCAATTCACCGCGCGAGACTATTTTAATGGAACCGGCAGGATTGCCTGACAGTTGGCGGTCGCCCGAGTTGCCAATGGACATTGCAGCCTGCATGAGAGGACTCTCCGAAGTTAAGGTGGAGCTCAGGGCGTGATCACACAGGGGATGCATCTGCTCATCACACTCTCCATTCCACCGTCCGGCCTCGCCGCGTTCGAAGCCTATGAGGCCGCCGTCCTGCCCTTGCTGGCACGCTATGGCGCGCGGCTGGAGGCGCGGGTGCGCACAGCGGATGGCACGGAAGAAACCCATCTCATCTGGTTCCCGGACAGCGCGGCCTATGACGCCTATATGGCCGACGAGGCCCGCGCGGCCGCCGCGCCGCTGCTCGCCGAGAGCGGCGCCAGCGCAAGTGTGAAAGAGGTTGAAAGCCTGCTATGATCTCTAGTGACCTCCCCACGCCCACTTTCCTTCTCGACCTCGCCCGCCTGCGCACCAATCTCGAAACCGCCGCGCGCATCCGCGCCGAGGCGAACTGCAAGATCCTGCTGGCGACCAAGGCCTTTGCCCTGCCCGCCGCCTTCCCCTTCATGCGCGACTATCTCGACGGCACCACGGCCTCGGGCGAGCATGAGGCGAACCTGGGTGCAGAGGCGTTCGGCAAGGAGGTGCATGTCTATTCGCCCGCCTATACCGAGGATGAGGTGCAGCGCCTGACACAGGTCGCCCAGCACATCTATTTCAATTCCGCCGAGCAACTCGCCCGGTTCGCGCCGATTGCGCGCGCGGCCGGCGCCAAGGTCGGCTTGCGCGTAAACCCGGGCTACTCCAACGCCACGCTCGGCGGGGACCTCTACAATCCATGCGCGCCCGGCTCGCGCTTCGGCGAGGTGGCGGCGAAACTGGATGAGGTGGACTGGGCGGGCGTGGATATCTTCCATGTCCATGCCCTGTGCGAGAGCCTCCATGAAGGCTCGGTCGGGCTGATCGAGCATGTCGCCGAGCAGTTCGCGCCTTATATCGAGCAGGTCAGCACGGTGAATTTCGGCGGCGGACACTTCATCAACAAACCTGGCTATGATGTCGACGCTCTGATCGACGCCATCAAGGCGTTCAAGGCGCGTTTTGGCGTGGACGCGGTGCTGGAGCCAGGTGCCGGGCTCGTGGTCAATACTGGCGAGCTACATGCCAGCGTGCTCGCGCTCCATTGGAACGAAACCGATCTCGCCATTCTCGATGCCAGCGCCTCGACCCATATGCCCGACGTGCTGGAAGTGCCCTACCGGCCCGACATTGTCGGCGCTGGCGAGGCCGGCGAGAAGGCCCACACCTACACACTCGGCGGCAAGACCTGCATGACCGGCGATGTCATCGGCACCTACAGTTTCGATACCCCGCTCCAGCCTGGCAACCGCCTGATCTTCACAGACCAGATGCACTATTCCTTCGTCAAGACGAACACCTTCAACGGCACGCCGCTCGCAAACCTCGCCATGCGCCATGAGGATGGCCGCATCGAGCTGTTGAGCGAATTCGGCTATGGCGAGTTCCGCCGGCGGCTCGGCCGCTAGGCACTGAGATGCGCCACCACACGCCGCGTGTGCGGGCGGGCGCGATGCTCGAACAAATAGATACCTTGCCAGGTGCCCAGCATGAGCCGCCCATCCGAGACCGGGATCGACAGGCTGGTCTGGGTCAGCGCCGCCTTGATGTGAGCTGGCATATCATCGGCCCCCTCCGCCCGGTGGACAAGATAATCCATCGCCGGGTCGTCGGCATTGGGCACGAGACGCGCGAAAAAGGCGTTCAGGTCACGCTTCACATCCGGATCGGCGTTTTCCTGGATCACAAGTGAACAGGAAGTGTGCTGGCAGAACAGGGTGAGCAGGCCCATGTCCGGGCGTACTTCAGACACGAATCGATCCGCCAAAGCAGTGAATTCGTAGAGCCCAGGCCCATGAGTTTCAATTGTCAGCTGTCTTTGCATGCCTCGCAAATAACAACAAATACTACAGAAGACAAGTTGTATACACACATAAAGTTATCGTTAACAGAGAATTTGCAAGTTATATATACAGTCTACAAAAAAATGTTGCGGGGAGCGACACGTGGATACAAACAAAAGCCTCATCCCGACAGGAGATGAACTTGCTCAGCTCATGCGAGCTTTCTTTGATGCCCTACCCGATCCTGTCTTTGTAAAAAATCACGACTGCCAGATCATCTATGGCAATCAAGCCTTCCACAATATGATGCGCGACTATGTCGGCTGTACCGATTTTATCGGGCGGGATGACAGCGAGATCTTCCCGCGTGAGCAATATGAGATCTTTCGCGAGGAGGATAAGAAAATCCTGGCCGGCGGAAAGTCCATGAACACCGAGCGCATCGGTCCCGATATCATGGCAATCACCAAGAAAGTGCCGGTGAAGATGCCCGATGGCACAATTGGGATTGTCGGCATCAATTTCGACATTACCGAATACAAGATCACCGAAGAAAAGATGCGCGAAACCGAGGCAGCCAGTCATGCCAAGACTCAGTTTCTGGCCTCGATGAGCCATGAGATCCGCACACCGCTGAACGGCGTTCTCGGCATGGCCCAGTCCTTGGCTTCGGATGTCAGCCTCAACGCCAGTCAGCGCGAAAAGGTCGAAACGATCCTCGACTCCGGAAAAACTCTCGTCGCCCTGGTCGACGATGTGCTGGACTTGTCAAAGATCGAAGCCGGCAAGCTGACCATCGATCCGACAGATGGCGATCTGCGTCATGCTGCACGGCGTATCACGCGCCTGTTTGAACCGCGCGCGAAAGAGAAAGGCATATCGCTCATTCTCGATGCTGATGATAAGTTAGTAAGTGCGCTGAAATTCGACCCTGTCCGCGTGCGCCAGTGTCTGTCGAACCTCGTCTCGAATGCCGTGAAGTTCACCGATGAAGGGGAGGTCACGGTGTGCCTGAAAACGGAGCCGGAAGGGAACCGCTGGCGCGTTGTCATCAAGGTCATCGATACCGGCATCGGCATGGATGAGACGGCACGCGCCAAACTGTTTTCCGAATTCAGTCAGGCAGATACCTCAACCACACGCCGCTATGGTGGCACCGGACTGGGCCTTGCGATCACACGTCGTCTTGCGCGACTGATGGGCGGAGACGTTTCTGTCGAAAGTACGCCAGGAATAGGCTCAGTATTCACTTTGACATTCCTGGCTGACGCCGCTTCGGCCACAGTATCTCTACGCACTGGGCCTGTGCCGGCGCCGTTCCAACCGAACCACTCCCTTTCCGGGCTACGTGTCCTGCTGGCAGATGACAATCGCATCAACCGCGAAGTCGTGAAACTGTTCCTTGCGCCTTATGATATCCAGCTAACCGAGGTTGAGAATGGCCAGGACGTACTGGGCAAACTCGCCCTTCAACGCTTCGACATGCTGCTGCTGGACATCCATATGCCAGTAATGGACGGCTCGGAGGCACTGGCCAAAATCCGTACCTCGGATGCGGACTGGAAGGATATTCCCGTCATCGCTCTGACTGCCGATGCCATGTCAGGCGACCGGGAGCGATTTCTCGCCCAGGGTGCAGACGGCTATGTCAGAAAGCCGATCGACCAGGGCGAGTTGATCAGCACCCTGGCGCGCCTGCGGCCCGCCAAACCCGCCGCCCTGCCCGAGCGATTGGAAGATTGCCTGAGCGCCCTGCCAGCATCTTCGCTCCCGCCGCTCGATGACAAGGATCCAATGAGTCAATTGCATGATGAATGGCTGTTTGCCGCGCGCGAACAAGTCGGCGCAATTCGCGATATGCTGCAGGATGAAACCCCAACCCAGGTCGAGGACATTTATCCCACCATTCATGACTGCAAGGGCCAGGCTCCTCTGTTCGGTTTTGACCTGGCCGGCCAGATCGCCGGAGACTTGTGCATGATCCTGCGTGCCCGCAATGGCCCCCTTGCTGGCGAGGCTCATCGTGTGGTTGTGCGTTATGTTACAGCCATCATCTACTGCCTGGAGAGCAGCATTTGCGGGAAGGGCGGCGAGGCCGGCAAGGTGCTCAGAAAACGGCTGGCCGCTTAGGCTTTCTGGCAAGAGTCATGGACGGCCCTTTTCCAACGCAGATTCGTCAGAGATTTCAGTCCTGCTCACCCGGCATATGAGTGGACAAATCCGCTCTGTCTTCACACAACACTTGTGAGAAGAAGGCTATGCCAATTTGGCAAGACAGGGAGAGCGGCATGAGTGAGGGTTCCAATTTCGAGTTCGACACCAAACAGGTGCATGCGGGTACGGCGCCGGATCCGGCCACCGGCGCGCGCCAGGTGCCGATCTATCAGACCACGGCTTATGTCTTCCGCGACGCGGAACATGCCGCGGCCCTCTTCGGCCTGCGCGAGGTCGGCTATATCTATTCGCGCCTGACCAACCCGACGGTCGGCGCGCTGCAAAGCCGTATCGCCGAACTGGAGGGCGGGGCCGGCGCGGTGTGTTGTTCCTCCGGCCATGCCGCGCAGATCCTGGCGCTCTTCCCGCTTATGGCGCCGGGCCGCAATGTGGTCGCCTCCACGCGGCTGTATGGCGGCACGATCACTCAGTTCAGCCAGACTTTCAAACGCTTTGGCTGGTCAGCCAAATTTGTCGATTTCGACGATCTCGACGCGGTGAAAGCCGCCATTGACGAAGATACGCGTGCGGTGTTCTGCGAGACCATCGCCAATCCTGGCGGCTATGTGACCGACCTGCCGGCCATCGCGAAGATTGCCGATGCGGCCGGCGTGCCGCTGATCGTGGACAACACGACGGCCACGCCCTGGCTGTGCAATCCGATTGAGCATGGCGCCACGCTGGTGGTGCATTCGCTAACCAAGTATCTCACCGGCAATGGCACGGTAACGGGCGGCGCAATTGTGGATTCCGGCAAGTTCGATTGGTCCGCTTCAGACAAATTCCCCTCCCTCTCGGCGCCCGAGCCGGCCTATCATGGCCTGAATTTCCACGAGACCTTCGGCGCACTGGCATTCACCTTCCATGGCATCGCCATCGGCTTGCGCGACCTAGGCATGACGCTGAACCCGCAAGCGGCCCATTACACACTGATGGGCATTGAGAGCCTGTCACTGCGCATGGCCAAGCATGTGGAAAACGCCCAGACGGTGGCCGAGTGGCTGGAGGGCCATCCCGCCGTGGCCAGCGTCACCTATCCCGGTCTTGCCTCCTCACCCTACAAGGCACGCGCGGAGAAGCTGTGCCCGAAAGGCCCCGGCGCGCTCTTCACCGCACAACTAAAAGGGGGCT
>JALEGE010000016.1 GCA_022760335.1 Hyphomonadaceae bacterium | reverse complement strand
ATCTTCCAGGGCCTGGCCATCTCACTCCTGTTCGGACTTGCTTCATCAACGGCGCTGACTGTGCTCGTTATTCCGGCAATCTATGTTGCCCTGCGCGGCCCGGACTGGACGCCGGCGCCCGAAGCAGTCGAAACTGAAAGGGCGTACACAGATATGGAGGCAGCCACCTGATGCCAGCACTGCACCCAAATTCAAAAGATGCCTTCGATGTCATGTCCAGCCGGATTCGCGAGGCATCTGACACGCTCAAGGCCATGTCCAGCGAGACCCGGCTGAAGATCATGTGCGCGCTGGCGGCCGGGGAGTTGCCGGTCAACCAACTCGCCGATCTGACCGATCAGTCCCAGTCGGCGGTGTCCCAGCATCTGGCCAAGCTGCGCGCGGCGGGCCTGGTGGAAAGCCGCCGCGATGCGCAGACGATCTATTATCGCTGCGCCGGCGGTATCGGTCGCACGCTGATCGACACACTGTGTGATTTCTACCGCTAGTGCGGTAGCGAAAAAAAGCGGCCAGGAGGCAGTTCCCGGCCGCAAGTGTCGAGCCTTTTTTAGGCTCTAGGAGGAACTTGATCCGATCGCCTCTCGCACCGCGTCGATCGCGTCGGCATTGTCGATCGTGGCTGGCATGTCGAAAGGCTTGTCATCGACCAGGCTGCGAATGGTCTTGCGCAGGATCTTTCCCGAGCGCGTTTTGGGCAAGCTGGTGGAGCGGTAGACCCGCTTGAAGGAGGCCACCGCGCCAACCTCCTGGCGCACGCTGGCAATCAGTTCCTGCTCCAGGGCTTCGGTGACTGTGGCATCGGCTTTCAGAACGACAAAGGCGACGGGCACCTGGCCTTTCAGCGCGTCGGCGGCGCCCACCACGGCGCATTCTGCAACAGCGGGGTGGGCGGCTATGACCTCTTCGATTGCGCCGGTGGAGAGGCGATGGCCAGCGACATTCATCACATCGTCGGTGCGGCCCATCACGAAGATGAAGCCATCATCATCCATGAAGCCAGCATCGCCTGTGAGATAATAGCCAGGAAAATGACTGAGATACTGTTCCTCGAAGCGGCCGGGAGAGTTCCACAGACCCGTCATCGCGCCGGGCGGTAGCGGCATCCTGATGACGATTGCGCCTGACTCGCCGCGCGGGACCGAGTGGCCATCCTCATCGAGAATATCGAAGGCATAGCCCGGCACGGAGCGACCCGCTGCGCCGATATGCACATGCGTATCGCCGAGACCGGGAAAGGCGGACAGCGCCGGCCAACCCAGCTCGGTCTGCCACCAATGGTCGATCACCGGCACTTTCAGTGCGTCTGAGACCCATTCCACCGTGTCCGGATCGGCTCGCTCGCCGGCGAGGAACAAATAGCGCAGCCGGTTGATATTGTATTTGCCGACATGGGACGCGCTGGGGTCCTCGCGCTTTATGGCGCGGATTGCGGTCGGCGCGGTAAAGGCGATAGTGACATTGTATTCCTCGATCACGCGCCACATTGCGCCGGCATCGGGTGTGCCGACCGGCTTGCCCTCATAGAGTACAGTGGCGCAACGGTTCACCAACGGGCCGTAGACGATATAGGAGTGGCCGACGACCCAGCCGATATCGGAAGCAGCCCAGTAGGTCTCGCCTGGTTTAGAGTCATAAATGTTGACCATCGACCATTTGAGGGCGGTGAGATAGCTGCCGATGTCGCGGACAACGCCTTTTGGCGTGCCTGTTGTGCCGGAGGTGTAGAGGACATAGAGCGGATCGGTGGCGGGACAGGGCGTGCAGGGGACGGTTCCGCCTCTCGCGACGATCTCATCAAAATCCAGATCCCGTTCCGGCTTGAAACCGACCGATTGTTCCGGGCGCTGTTTGATGATCACTCTGGCCGGCGGATGCGCGGACATCGCAATGGCTTCGTCCACCAGGGGCAGATAGGGGATTTTACGGTTCGGCTCGATCCCGCAGCTGGCGGTGACCAGAACATCAGGTGAGAAATCGTCGATCCGTTTGGCCAGTTCCCTGGCGGCAAACCCACCAAAGACAACCGAATGCACGCCCCCAAGTCGCGCGGTGGCCAGCATGGCGACCAGCGCCTCGGGGATCATCGGCATATAGATCAGGACGCGGCTGCTCTGGCCGACGCCGAGGTCCTTTAGTCCGGCGGCAAAGGCGGAAGTATCGCGCAGAAGCTCAGCATATGTGATGGCGCGCTTGGTGCCGGTGACCGGGCTGTCATAATAAATCGCGACCTGATCGCCAAAGCCGGCCTCGACATGGGTATCCAGCGCCGCGTGGCAGGCATTCACTTTGCCATCGGGGAACCAGCCTTTGCCGGCCTCATAACCTTGCCTGGGCGGGGTGAACCAGGACACATCCTGTGCCGCGCGCAGCCAGAAGCCTTCCGGGTCTGCTGACCAGGTCTCGAACACATCGGTGTAGCTCACCTCAAGCGTCTCCCATTATGCGGACCCATGCTGATCCGTTCTTTGCATATGCTCGCATACTGCTCGGCATAAAGGGAAATGCATATTAGCCGATCGTCTATAGGTAGATGTGCGGAGCGCCCTAGCGTCAACCCTGGTCCAGCCCGCGGGCAAATGTGCTGACCATGTCTGCAATTCTGGCCGGGTGTGTGTGATGCAGCATCTGACCGGCATTCTGGATGGGCGTGACCTCTACATGGGCGTGTTTTTGGGCAAAGGCGCGCGCCCAGCTGAGCGGGCATATCGGGTCCTGATCGCCAATCACATAGTGAAGCGGGCAGATGAGATCTGCGACCAGGTCAGACCAGTCGGCAAACACCTGCAGCCCATCGCCGACAAATCCATCAAAGCCGCCGCCATCGATCAGCCCAAAGCCCTCATGCACATAGGCGCGCACGCCAGGATTGGTGAGCGCGATCCGGTCGGTCTCGCTATTTCCATAAGTCCGCTCAATCAGGCGGTTGCGCCCGCTTTCGCTGCGATAGAACGCCGCCGAGCTGCTCAGGACAAAGCGCAAGGCGCGTGGCGACAGGCGGGCTGTGCGCGACAGAAGCCTGACCATCGGGGGGTAATCAGCCAGCATGGCGGGATCATTGATCGGCACGCCGCCAGCCAGCGCGCAGATCCCGGACACGCGCTCTGGCCAGGCGCGGGCGGCGGCGCAGCCATAGAGAATACCACTCGTGTGCGTAACAATCGGAATGCGCTCCAAGCCAAGCCCATCCAGGAGCTGAGGGAAGAGCTTGGCCCATTCCTCTACAGTGCAGCGCCAGTCGACAGGTGGATCGGAAAGGCCGTATCCAGGTCGATCAACGCAGATCATGTGCAGGCCCTGCTCACCAAGCGCGGAGGTGAAGGCTTCCAGCATGCCGTGACCAAGGGTCATGCCGTGCAGGAAGAGCAAAGGGCGGGTACCTGAACGCCCGCGACGTACCCAGGCAATGCGGCGGCCATCTTTCAATGTGACCTGACCCTGGTCTTCACTTTGTGGGCGGATTGCTCGGCGAGGTGCTGCACCTTGCAAGAGGTGGTGTAGTTGAAGAGACAAGCGAACGGCATCTTCGCGCCCGCCAATTCCCATCTTGCGGTAAATCGCCTTGGACTGTGTTTTCAGTGTATCCAGAGACCGTTTTGTCCGTCCGGAAATCTCTGCAAAACTGTCACCCACGACGATCCGCTCAAGCAAGGAAAGTTCAGCCTGTGTGAGATTGAACTCTGCAGCCAGCACATCGCCCACAGAATCTGACCAGATTGCGTGAGAGGTGCGCACCAAATAGCGCGCGTCTTCCATGCCTGTCTCGCCGCGCAGCAACCGCCGGATGGTGACACCCATTACGCCATTACCGTTGCTATCTGTAAGCCGGGTAAAGCCGGTGTGTAGACTGGCGACATCGTGCAGACTGTGAATGGTCGACAGCAGCTGGTCCTGCTCTTCGGAATCTCCCGTCAAATCTGTGATGTGTCTTGCATGCGCCCCCATGGCCCGTTGCCAGCTGGTGTTGCAGACAAGGATGTTTCCGGCCCCGTTGACAATGGCTGCTGGGCCGGTTTCGCGTTCGACAAGATTCTCAGGTTCAAAGGACTCTCGGCTGGCAGGGTGTAGCCTATCGAGAATGGCGCTGGCGCGATCAATATGGGCGAGCAAATGGCCGGCTTCTTCACTGCCCGGTTCCAGCTTAGCGACATAGGAGTCCCACTGGCCGACAAAGGCCTCATATTCATTCGGTGAAAGCGCAGTCTGGTAAATGGCTTCCACTGCGCTGAGTAGTTTTGAACCTTCAGGTATACTCAAGATCCTTTTTCCCTTCCGAACGGGTGCGCTCTGGTCTGGAGCCCTTTAAATATTACAGTTTCTTGTTATCACCCTCAGGGGTGATGCCAAGCCAGAAGTATGCTCGTAAGCATGCGCTCAAATGGCGAGGTGGGAACGACGCCATACGCGTAGGACGCACGCGGATACCTTGGGTGAGTCGGAAAGGTTACACTTTCCGGCCCCTGTTTTCCCGAAAGTGGGTCAATTTCTAAAAGCCGCATCGACAGCGCACGATCTGGTTTTGACCGGGCAATGGTTTGCTTCGCTGTCACGTTTCTCCGGCCATGCCTGGTTTGGCTGTATGCATGGCCGGGTGGATATAGAGGTGTCGCCAAGCGCGAAGGAAGCGTTGGGCTAGTGGGGGCTGGAAAACAATGTGTGCTCCCCAGCAGACGATTTTCTAAATCGGCTCGTAAGGGAATACGCTGGTCGTGGCGCCAAGATCGGTGAAGCTTGGCCCCATGGCGGGCAGGGCCTGCTCGCAGAGGGTTTCCGGCGTCCAACCTTCCAGCCGGGCAATGCTTTTCACCGGGCGTGGCTGGCTGAACAACACCACTTCATTGCCGCGCACACTGAAGACCTGGCCCGACACAGATTTTGATTTCTCTGCGCAAAGAGCAATCGCCAGCTGAGCGACCTGGTCTGAGCGCATGCCCTGGCGCATGCGTTCCACACGCTCTGCGCCGGCCTCGTCCTTGACCGGGATGGAGGCAATCATCCGCGTGAAGGCGAAGGGCGCGATGATGTTCGAGCGGACATTCTTGCGTTCGCCCTCCATGGCGACGATTCTTGACAGGCCCATGATACCGAGCTTGGCGGCGGCATAATTGGCCTGGCCGATATTGCCGATCAGGCCGGAGGTGGAGGTGAACAGCACGAAGGCGCCGTCTTCCTGTTCGCGGAACAACTCGATGGCCGCGCGCGTGACATTGAAACTGCCATGCAGGTGCACATCGATAACGGCTTTCCAGTCGGATTCGCTCATCTTGTGGAACATGCCGTCGCGCAGGATGCCGGCCGGGTTCATCACCGCATGCAGGCCGCCGAATTCATCCTTGGCCTGCTCGACCATACCAGCCACCGCGGCATAATCGGTCACGCTGTCGGAATTGGACACCGCCTTGCCGCCGGCCGCGCGGATTTCCTGAGCGACCTGTTCGGCCGGGCCGGCATCGCCTGCATCGCCGCCTGAGAGGCCACCGCCGAGATCGTTGACCACGACATTGGCGCCCTCGCGTGCAGCCAGAAGAGCGCATTCCTTACCGATGCCATTGCCGCCGCCGGTGACCAGTACCGTTTTGCCGTCCAGAATACCCATGTGTCGCACTCCCTTTGATTGTTGCGATTGGGCGGAACTTAGCCCCAGCCTCTGCAAAGAAAAAGCGTCGTCCTCGCGAAAGGACGACGCAGGCAAGGATAGAGGATCAAGCCGTTTATACTGCGCGGCGGTAACGGGGGTTCACACTGTCATCCAGGCGCGGGACAATTCCTGTAAGACGCTTGATGATGCGCTCGATGGTCTGGAAAAAGTGTATGCGTTCCAGGCCGGGATTGAGATAGTTCGTCATCACGCAGTAATGGGTGTCCTTACCCTTGCGGTGATGAGCGGCGTGGTGGCGGAAGCTCTGCGCCAGACCGGTTTTCTGCGCCGCCGTGATCAGGCGACCATTTTCGGCCGGGCTGCGATGGGCCGCGCGGTGAAACTCATTGGCGAACATTCCAAAGGCCACGGCCGAGCCGGTGAACAGGTTCAGCCAGCCAAGCGCCCAGAACAGGGCGAAAAAGACCGTACCAATGATCAGCACCTCCTTGTTGCGTTTGAAGAAGGAGCCGGCCAGGAAGGCGCGTGGGCGATGGTGGTGTTCCTGGTTGGCGCGGATGGTGTGGCCCAGGATAGGCCATTTCGGATTGCCATAGCGATCCTCAAACCAGTGGAACACGCCAGAGACAAAGTCAGCGAGAAACAAACCGGCGAGGATTTTAACCGCTCCCTTTATGAGAGTGATGGCCAGTGTGATCGGCATTGAAACCTCCTTCATGCCTTTCCATCGGTGCGCGGGGTGCGTTCCGTTGTGTGAGCGTTTGCTTGCAAAATGCGGCAAAAAAGTGGCGAGTGAGCAAATATTCACTGCGTCGTTGGGGAAAGTAAATGGCAACTATGTGAAGGCAAGCCAGAGCGCGCAGGCATCATCGGCGCGCTTGATCCGAGCCATGTCTTCACGTGAGTGGCGCGCTTCATGGTCGCGCAGTTGCGTAATTAGCGCGCCCAGGCCGTGTGTGCGGATGGCCTCGGCCAGGGCCGGGCCATCATGCAGGCCGTAAGGGTGGATGAGGCGGTAGAAACCGTCAGACATCAACACCAGCTGCGTTGTGCTCTCGACGGGCAGGTGCGCGGTGTTAAGCGGCGCGGCCACTTCCGGGCGCAAGCTGAAAATTGGCTTGCGTGTTTCGAAGGTCTGGCGTCGGGCCTGGCGCACCGCGTCCCAGATTTCCGTCTCGCTGCGCTTCAGGATCTCCCGGTTCTCCGCGCTTTCCTTTTCTGAGGCGTTCTCGGTGCCGATCACCGTGCCGGTGGCCAGATCCAGCGCCATGCAGTCGCCCAGCCAGCACAGCTCAATATGCTCATCCAAACGCCGCAGCCAGATGCCAGAGGCAATGGGCCAGGCCTCCGGCGGCAGGCTTTCCAGAGAAGTCTCGCTCTCATCTTCGGCACGTTGCCGGACTGTGGCGAGTACACGCTGAAGGTAGACTTCGGCGGTTTCACCGGCCTTGTGTGCATTTGCAAGCAGGGCATCTGACAAGGTTTCGGCAAACCAGGCCGCACCGCTCTCCACGCCGGGAAAGGGCTGCAGCGGCGTGGCATCGGTCGCCCCATCCAGCACCCAGGCCGTGCCCTCGCCGGCATCAAACCCATACCGATCATCTCCGGTCTTGCCCGGCGTGCCGGGGGAATTCACGGCCTCGATGATGTCGAATGCGGCCATGGCATCATCCCTTCCGGCTGGCTGAGTGAGCCTAGCTTATCGGTATGTCGGGGAGATGACGATGGGGATCAACTCGCCAGGCGTTCCATTTCTTCGTCGCTCAATTCAGAATTGTCATAGACATTCTGCACGTCATCAAGCTCGTCGAGCGTATCCAGGAGTTTCATCAGCGTGTCGGCGGACT
>JALEGE010000195.1 GCA_022760335.1 Hyphomonadaceae bacterium | reverse complement strand
TTCATTTATACACAGCGAGGCCAGCCAGTCGGCAGCAAAGCTAGCGCCGGTCTCTGTGTCGATGTCTTTCAGGGGCTGGAGGCTTGGGGCGTTGCTGCTGCCAAGGTCGATATGCGTGCCGTCCATGCAAAGTGTCGCCGCGCGGGCCGAGCGGCCTTTATCAAAAAGGAAGACCTGAGCGCGGTCATAGCGTTTCCATTGCAGCGCGAGCAGCGACAGTAGCACGGACTTGCCTGCACCCGTCGGGCCGACGACGAGCGTGTGGCCGACATCGCCGATGTGAAGGTTCAGCCGGAATGGCGTTGTGCCATCGGTTTGCGCCTGGATGAGCGCAGGGGCATTTAGGTGACGATTTGTTTCCTCACCTGCCCACACCGCCGACAGCGGAACCATATGGGCCAGATTCAGCGTGTGCAGGATAGGTTGGCGGACATTGGCATATGGATGACCGGGCAATGAGCCGAGCCAGGCATCGACGGCATTCAGTGTTTCCCTGATCGCTGTGAAACCACGGCCATTTACGATGCGCTCTGCGATGCGGATATGCTCATCGACCGCGCGGCGGTCTGGGTCTGAGACAGTGATCGTTGTTGTAACGTACCCGTATGAAACGAGATCACTGCCAAGCTCTTGCAGTGCGGCATCAGCATCTGCGGCCTTGTTGTCAGCGTCATTGTCGATGAGCGCTGCCTGTTCATTGAACATGGTCTCGCGCAGGACAGCGCCGATGGATTTGCGCTTGGCGAACCAGTGACGGCGTTTCTTGCCAAGGACCTTTTCCGCTTCGGCCTTGTCCATGGCGATAAACCGTGTCGCCCAGCGATAGGCAAAGCCCTGACGGTTCAGCTCATCCAATATGCCAGGCAAGGTGGAGGCCGGAAATCCGAGAATAGTCAGCGTGCGCAAATGCGCGTCACCGATCATCGGCTCAAGCCCACCAGCGAAGGGCTCGTCTGCGAGCACCGCGTCAAGGAAGACGGGAAGCTCAGGCGTTACGACCGGATGACGTTTGGTCGAGATCGTCGAGTGGAGATACGTCAGCGTTTCATCGTCTGAGAGTTTTGCGATTTCCGCGAGACAGGTGGAGAGGAGATCGAAGACGCGGTCCGCGTGTTGCTGGAAGGTCTCCAACCGGTGACGCCAGGTCGCGGCGTCTTCGGTCTCTGCGCGCTGGATCAGGGCCTTCTCGGCTCGCCCCGTGGCATCAGCAGGCGGTAGCCAGAGAAGTGTCAGGAAGTAACTACTTACGAAGCGGGTGCCAGCTTCTTCCGCTTGTAGCGCACGTTCCTGATCGACGAGCCAGGACAGGGCGTCAGGAAAGTCTGCTTCCGGATAGTCGTGAACCTCATGGCGCTGCGCTTCGAAGAACAGCGCCCAGCCCGAGCCGGATCGGCGCACTACATTATTGACCCGCGCCATGACGGAAACGAGTTCTTCTTCAGTGGAACTTTCAAGGTCAGGGCCTCTGTATTTGAAAGTCGTCTGGAAGCTGCCATCCTTGTTGAGGACAACGCCGGGAGCGACGATACAGGCCCAGGGCAGATAATCAGCAAGAAGCGTGGGCGTATCTGCGTATTCTTTGAGGTTCAGCATGTCAGGTGCTCCTTGTGCCGGGTGGAGCGCGAGGCGACCGCCATGAAATCTGGATCGCTTCGCGCCATGAACACGGCGGCTGAATGCCCAAGCACCCAGAGAAGGAGCCCAGGTATCCAGAGCCGGAGACCGAGCGCGAGGGCGGCGGCCATCGTCCCGATGGCAATGGCGGCGCTTCGCGGTGCACCTGCCATAAGGATCGGCTCAGTCAGCGAGCGATGGAGGGGGATTTCATAGCCTTCAGCCATCAGATCAGCGCGCCCCCGCCAAAGCTGAAGAATGTCAGGAAGAAAGATGTTGCGGCAAAGGCAATCGAAAGTCCGAAAACGATCTGGATCAGTTTGCGCATGCCACCAGACGTTTCACCAAAAGCCAGCGTCAGACCGGTCAGGGTAATGATGATCACCGCAACAATGCGGGCGACCGGCCCTTCGATCGACTGCAGGATCTGATCGAGCGGGCCTTCCCAGGGCATACCTGAGCCAGCTGCATGGGCGGGTCCAGCGATTAGCAGTCCGATGCCGATGGCGGCAGCGACCTGAACCGTCCGGTTCACGGCGCGAATTTGATTATAGACAATCATGAAGAGGTTCCTTCTGTGACGAGTGAAAGGCAGCGAGAAACAAGCGGGGCGGTGTCATAGCTTGTCCCATTGAAACCGGTGACCCTGAGCGCCTCTTCGACGCGGCGCTGACCGCCAACGCGGCTCATGAACACGACCACATCAATCGCCTCTGCGATCAGATCGAAAGGCGCACGCGGCGTTGCTTCCAGGGTTAGCTGTTCAAGGCGTGTGAGTGCGCCGTGTGCAGAATTTGCATGCAATGTCGTGATGCCGCCGGGATGACCGGTGTTCCAGGCTTTCAGGAGATCGAGGGCTTCAGGTCCGCGCACTTCACCCACTACGATCCGGTCTGGTCGCAGGCGCAGCGTTGAACGGACAAGGTCCTGCAAGCTCGTACTGCCGCGATGGGTTCTGAGCTGCACCGTATTGGGCGCAGCGCATCTAAGTTCACGCGTATCTTCCAGAATGACGATACGGTCATCATTGAGGCTCTGTTCGGCAAGCAGGGCGTTCGTGAAGGTCGTCTTGCCGGAGGATGTCCCGCCCGCAATCAGGATGTTGGAATGGGTTCTAATGGAGTCTTTCAACGCTTCGGCGAGCGCTGGCGCGAGCGCGCCCTGATCAATATAGTCACCAAGTTCAAACGGCGTGGTGGCAGGTTTGCGTATCGAGAAGCATGGCGCCGTCGAAACGGGTGGGAGAAGCCCTTCAAACCGCTCGCCACTGCCAGGGAGTTCGGCAGAGATGATGGGGGAATTGCGGTCTGCCGCTTCTCCCACCCCGGAGGCGACAAGGCGGATGACGCGCTCGCGGTCGGAGGGCTGGAGCGTGTGTTCAGAAATTATGACGCCGATTCCGGCTTTCTCAATCCAGACCGATCCATCCGGATTTGCCATGATCTCAATCGTGTCAGGAGCTTCAAGCGCTTCCCGCACCACGGGGCAGAAGGCCGTGCGCAGCATTGTCGTACGCCGGGCATCTGTTTCTGAGTGGTGCGGGGTCTGGCCCATCTGATTTTGCTCCTGTCACTTGGCGTTTGCGAGTGATTGAAGCTTTGCAGAGCATATGAATTTGCGGGAGTGGGATTGGCGACCAATGGAGGCCGAAGGCGGCGTATTCAGGCATAACGCTACACAGCGCGGCATAATGTAGTTCAAATATCAGTCTTGAAAATTAGCCTGTCGCGCGAAACCAATTTGTGAGTGTGTCATAACTTTATTTATTTAGATGGCTGAAATTTCGATAAAATATTTGCGCA
>JALEGE010000194.1 GCA_022760335.1 Hyphomonadaceae bacterium | reverse complement strand
TCGCGCACTTCCATTTCCACCAGCTCAAGCAGTTCCTCATCATCGACCTGGTCGACCTTGTTGAGGAACACAACCAGGGCCGGCACGCCGACCTGGCGGGCGAGCAGAATGTGCTCGCGGGTCTGCGGCATCGGGCCGTCGGCGGCGTTGACCACCAGGATCGCGCCATCCATCTGCGCCGCGCCGGTGATCATATTCTTCACATAGTCGGCATGGCCGGGGCAATCCACGTGGGCATAGTGACGGTTTTCCGTCTCATATTCCACATGCGCGGTGTTGATCGTGATGCCGCGCGCCTTTTCTTCCGGCGCGGAGTCAATGTCCTCATAAGAGCGCTTCTCCGCGCCCGTAACATCGGCCAGAACCATCGTGATCGCCGCCGTCAGCGTCGTCTTGCCATGATCAACATGACCAATCGTGCCAATATTCACATGCGGCTTGTTACGCTCAAACTTTGCCTTGCCCATCGGGGCCTCTCCTCATCTTCGTGGGGCGACCCGCGAAAGCGGGCACTCATCAAGCGACCTGGACAATCCGGCGGATGCCGAATTTCCAATGATCGCGCGACATACAACCCTGCCTCGCGGCTTTCAAGCATTGTTCGCAATTCCATCACATCGCAAGGCAGCACGGAGACTTGCATGCGCGCTCACACAGGGTAAACGCGCATGGCAAGAGTTTAATGCTTGCCGACCTTTCAGGAGATGCCACCCATGACGCCTGGCCTTCAAATACATGCTGACCGCCTTGCCTCCGTCGCTCTGTCTGATCTGGCCGCGGCCAATGCCGGATTGCCATTTGTCGAAGCGGCTGGCTGGCGCGTGGATCTCAGTCGCCATCGCCTGGATGGCGCAGCGCTTGAGGCGCTGAACGGGTTTGCAGAAGCGCGCGCCCTTGGCACGGCTCTGGAAGCGCTGTTTGGCGCCGCGCATGTCAATCCCTCCGAGGACCGCCCTGCCCTTCACTGGGCGCTGCGTGCGCAAGCCCCGCTGGACGGTGCCGAAGCCGAATCGGTGCGCCAGTCCCTGAGCGCGGCCGATGCATTCGCCGCGCAAGTCTATAGCGGCGCACCGCTTTCTTCCACCGGCGCCGCATTCACCAGTCTTGTCCATATAGGCATTGGGGGATCGGATTTCGGGCCGCGCCTGATTGCCGACAGTCTGACCGGGATAGACGGCACCAAGATCGACCTGCGCTTTTGCGCCAATCTCGACCCGCATGATCTCGACAGCGCGCTGGCAGGGCTCGATCCGGCGACAACCCTTGTGGTCGGCGTTTCGAAATCCTTCGGCACCGAGGAAACGCTCTATAATCTCTCGCGCGCCCGCGACTGGCTGAAAGCCACGCTCGGCGAAGGCTGGACGAAGCATATGGCGCTGGTGACGGCCAATCCGGAACGGGCCACGACATGGCTTGAGGGCGGCGATGCACACATCTTCGATCTGCCACTAAGCGTGGGCGGGCGGTTCTCACTTTGGTCGGCCGCGAGCCTGTCATGCGCCTGCGTTCTGGGCCTTGAGCCCTTGCAAGCCTTTCGCGCCGGTGCGGCGGCGATGGATGAACATGTGCGCACCACCCCGCTGGCGACGAACCTCGCCGTGCAGCTCGCCCTTCTGGATTACTGGAACACCTCAATCCTGGGACATTCCCAACGCGTGGTTCTGGGTTATGCCCGGCGGCTGCGCATGCTGCCGACATATCTCCAGCAGCTGGAAATGGAATCAAATGGCAAGTCGGTCTCGCCCGAGGGCGTGGCGATTGACGGGCCGACCGCGCCGGCGCTGTGGGGCGGTGAGGGCTCGATCGGTCAGCACTCCTATCACCAATGGCTGCACCAGGGCACACAGATCGTCCCAACCGAATTCATCCTGCCGCTGACGCGCGATGGCGATGTCGAAGGCCGCAAGGCGCTTGCCGCACATGCCCTCGCCCAGGCCGAAGTGCTCGCCAATGGCCGCAGCCTGGAGACGGTAAAGACCGAGGAACCAGGACTGAGTGAAACTGTTGCCGCGCAAAAGGTGCATGGTGGCGAGCGGCCATCTACGTTCATGCTGCATGAAGATTTCGGTCCGCACGCGCTGGGCGCGCTGATCGCCTTGTATGAGCACCGCACCTATCTGGCAGGCGTATTGTGGGGCGTGAACAGTTTCGACCAGTGGGGGGTGGAGCGCGGCAAGACCATGGCCGGGCGCCTTAAGCCGGTCCTCTCAGGTGAAGGCAGCGCAGAAGATCCGGTCACGGCGAAACTGGCAGCGCTGGTGAAGGCCGCGCTCTAAGCCGCGCTTTCCATGCTTTCGCGACGCTCCAGGACGACCACATCAAAGGCATGGTCGTTCTGTTCGCCGGCATCATGGGAAACGCGTGAAGATTCGGCCCAGTCGGCTTCTGACAGATCCGGGAAATGCACGTCCCCCTTGGGAGCAGCATCGACCTCGGTGAGATAGATCCGCTCCGCCATGGGAAGGGCCGCTTCATACAATGTCGCGCCGCCGATGACGAAATATTCTTCGAGCTTCTGCGAAACGGCAAGCGCGCGCGCCACGGCGAGCGCCGCATTGAGACTTGAATATATGCGCGCGCCTGGAGCGACATAGGCCCAGTCACGGCTGACCACGAGATTGGCCCGGCCCGGCAAGGGACGACGTGGCAGGCTCTGCCAGGTTTTGCGGCCCATGATCACCGGTGCACCCTGTGTAACGCTCTTGAAGTGCCTGAGGTCATCACGCAACCGCCAGGGCAGATCGCCTTCCACACCGATGATGCCGTTTCGGGCACGCGCCACGATGAGAGACAGCTTTGGGTCTGGCATTATCGACATTTCTTGACTAGCGGGCGGTAAGAGTGGTGACAGTCTTCCCGAGAGTCGCGGGCGGGGCAAACCCTTGCTCGCAGAGGGGGAGTTACAGCGTGGATATGATCCTCGAACAGTGTGTAAGCCTGATTACCGGTGGGCGTCCGGGAGACCTTTGGCTCGTTCTGGTTGGGCTGAGTTGCACTCTGGGCATGATCTATTATGCCGGGGGGCGCGCCTGGGCCTTTGTCTATTTTCTCACCATCCCCTTCTTGAACTGGTCCTTCGGAGTGGTGCCGAATATCGACATCATCGCGCCCAATGAACTGTTTCAGCAAGGCGTGGCTTTGCATCCGCTGACCCTGGTAACAGGCCTGGTCTTCGTGTTTCGGGATTTCGTGCAACGCCAGATGGGGCAGAAAGTGCTCCTGGTGATGGCGCTCGCGATAGCCTGGAGCTTCTATTATGCTTGGCCGGTGATCGCGCTGGCATCGGGAATTGCCTTTGCAATCTCCGAAACCGTGGACTGGGTTTTCTTCACCTACACCAAATACCGCCTATCCACCCGTATTTTACTGTCCAGTGCTGTGGCCTCGCCGATCGACACGACCTTGTTCCTGTATGGCGCCGATATTGCCGTGCAGATGCAGTTGGATGAGCCCGCGGGCACGATGCTTCATGCCGCAAACTGGGTGGTTTTCGTGATCGGCAAAATGGTCGGCGCTGTGATTGTTTCCTATGCCGTTCGCAAGCGTGAAATGAGCGGTGAGATCGATCCTGCCGCGCTGTGAGCGTCTCTACGTAGAATCCCTGATTGTTGCCGTTTGGCCCCAAAGTCAGATCCATCGCAAATCAATCCATCAGGAGGCATTTGCATGGCACAGGGCAGTAAGGATTTTGCGCAGATCACCGGCTCGATCAATGAAGGTCTGGCAGGGCTGCGTGGGAGCGCCGGAGAGACATTGGCAGCGTTTAGCGGCCTGTCGAAAGCGGCCACAGCAGACGGCGCGCTGGACAAGAAGACCAAGGAACTCATTGCGCTCGCCATTGGCGTGTCCAAGCAATGCGATGGCTGTATCGGCTTCCACACCAAGGCCCTGCAAAAACTCGGCGCGACTGACGAGGAAGTCGCTGAAGCCCTGGGCATGTGCGTCTATATGGGCGGCGGCCCGGCCCTGATGTATGCCGCTGACGCATGGACGGCATGGGCCCAGCTGAAAGCCGGCTGATGACTGAGCAAAAGTCTAGGCAGGCCCGCGAAGATAGCGGGGTAGAACTTTACGCGCCATAGCATTGACAAACACCCAGGTCAGCGCGGTCGCAATAGCCACGCAGATGCCCAGGACAAGGAAGTGACTGCCTATTCCGGTTAAGCGGGCAAACTGGCCAATAGTGCTAGTTTGCGTGGCCACTTGAGAAGCGAACGCTGCAAACAGTCCAAAATAGGACCAGGACATGCAGTGATAGTGCAAGAGGATCGATTTGCGCCAAATTGCAATCATGCCGGGAATGAGTGTGGACAGGGACATGACTGCAAAGACATGGAACATGTTTATTCCGCCGTCGATGTCATACATGGTCAATGCAGTGCAGTTGGTGACCAGCATCGCCGCGACATAGGCATAACCGGCCTGCTTGTGAAAGCGAGTTCCCTTGCGTCTCCAGAACACAATCGGGCCCAGCACCAGCGCAAGAGCTGCAAGCGTGACATGCGCTTGTCCGACGAACCGATCCGTCCAGAAACCGGCAAGAAATTCGATCACACCGCCACCGGCGCCTTGATATGCGGGTGGGGCTCATAATCCACGAGCGTGAAGTCTTCATACTCCCAGTCGAAAAGGTCTTTCTTTTCCGGGTTCAGGATTATGCGTGGCAGCGGACGCGGCTCGCGCGAAAGCTGCAAACGCGCCTGCTCGAAATGGTTGGCGTAAAGATGCGCATCGCCAAAGGTGTGGACGAATTCGCCGGGCCTCAGCCCCGTAGCGCGCGCCATCATCAGCGTCAGCAAGGCATATGAAGCGATATTGAAGGGGACGCCGAGGAAGATATCGGCCGAGCGTTGGTAAAGCTGGCAGTTCAGACGCCCGTCCAGCACGTTAAACTGAAACAGGCAGTGGCATGGCGGCAGGGCCATGCTCTCGATATCCGCCGGATTCCAGGCCGAGACAACAAGGCGGCGGGAATTGGGATTGGTGAGGATCTCATCGCGCACCCAGGTGATCTGGTCGATCACGCGGCCATCGGGCGCCGCCCAGCTGCGCCACTGTTTGCCGTAGACCGGGCCAAGCTCGCCTTCAGCATCCGCCCATTCATCCCAGATGGAAACCTTGCGCTCCTGCAGCCAGCGGACATTGGTATCCCCGCGCAAGAACCATAAAAGTTCGACAATGATGGAACGAAGATGGAGTTTCTTCGTTGTAAGAACCGGAAACCGCTCTGCGAGATCAAATCTCAGCTGCCGGCCAAACACCGCACGCGTCCCCACGCCGGTGCGGTCATCCCGATCAACGCCATTCTCAAGGGCGTCACGAAGCAGAGTGAGATAGGCCTGCATTGACGGGAACCTCCTTGCAAATCCTGCCGAAACCTTAAGGCGGCACGGAAGACTTCATAGGCCTGTTTTAACCGATCTAAAGCCTCAAATGCTATCTCCGTCCCATAGTGGGAGACGGCATATGCCTGTGAAGAGACTCTGCAAAGATGACAAGGGAGTTAGTGCGATTGAATTCGCCCTGATCGGCCCACTTTTTCTCTTGTTTACCATCGGCATTATCGAGTTCGGGCTCTACTTTCTCAAGAAGAATCTCGTCTCGCATGTCCTGTATGAGGCCAGCCGGAACATCCAGACTGGCGAGATCCAGTCGAGTGCAAATCCACAGCAGACCTTCATCGATGAGTACTGTGCAGATTCGCCAGGCTTTCTGCGGTGTAACGAGATTTCATTCGATGTGCGCAGCTTCGACTCAGTCGCTGCCGTAAGCTTCCCGGCGCCGGTCTATGACGATGCCGGCAATCCCCAGAATTTCGTGTTCCAGCCCGGCTCGGGAGAGCAGATCACCGCCATGCGCGCTTCCATCCCGCATCAGTTCATTACACCGCTGATGCGCAAATACTTTCAGCCCACGGAAGACCCGGCGCTCATCGTGGGCCACTCAATTGCGAAGAACGAGCCCTTCTGATGATGGTCATGACTTACCTTTCAAAGCTTAAAACCCGCTTCGATGAGCGTGGGCTGGCGGCACTGGAATTTGCCTTCATCCTGCCGATCCTGGCGATGATGACTCTCGGCTTGGCGGAGCTGACCTTGCGCTATCAGGGCGTGGAAAAATTCCACCGCTATGTCAGCCAGGCGGGCGACCTGCTCTCGCGCACCAACACCCTGGAGTCCGAGGATGTTCGCGATATTCATCAGTCCGCTTCAAAGATGATGAATCCGATCCGTGTTGGCGATGACTTGACGCTGACTGTGACCAGCATTGGTTTTGACTCGACGGGCACACCGAAAATTCTCTGGCAGCGGACCGAGCCAGATGGGCGGGCGCACTTGCCTGTGAGTGCAAGTGATGCTGTCGGGTTGGGCTATCCTGGCGACACGGTGGTGCGGACTGATGCGCGGTTCTTTTACAGCTCCGCGATCTCAACAAGTTTTGGCTTCAGCGATGTCGAGCTGAACCGCAAGATCTATTACCGCCCGCGCACAACCCGTGTGATTTCAATGGATGAAGCTGTTTCGGAAAATGGCGATGACTGGGACGATATCTCCAGTGGTTCTGAAGAGGATGAAGACGGCGGTGATGATGGTGATCATGACAATGGTCACGGAAATGATGAGGATGGCTACGACGAGAGCAATCCCGGCAATAGCGATGGCGTCGGCGGCGGCAATGATAATTCGGGCAACGATGACGACGACGATGACAATGATCGCGGTCGTGGCAACGATGATGACGACGATGACAATGATCGCGGTCGCGGCAACGATGATGACGACGATGACGATGATCGTGGCCGTGGCAACGATGATGACGACGATGACGATGATCGTGGCCGTGGCAACGACGATGACGACGATGACAATGATCGCGGCCGTGGCAACGACGATGACGACGATGACAATGATCGCGGTCGCGGCAACGATGATGACGACGATGACAATGATCGCGGCCGTGGCAACGATGATGACGACGATGACGAGTATGAAGGCCGCCGCGGCAACGATGATGTTGAAGAAGAAGAAGAGGAAGAAGAGGAGGAGGAAGTTCGTTGTAACTTCTGGAATTGTAATGATCGCGGCGGCGGTGGCGGTGGCGGTCGTGGCCAGACCTGCTTCCTTTGGTGGTGCTGGTAATGCTGCCCTCACAGAGCCCGTTTGAGAGATTTGTTCACACTGTCAGACCATCTCTGCCCAAATTTCAGGACGAGAAAATGTTGATGTCTAAACTCAAGTCTGCACTGGCGGCCCGTCGTTCCGACTTCGCGCAGAACCAGCGTGGCAATGTCGCCATGATGTTTGCGCTGATTGCCCTGCCGATCTTCCTGGTTGTGGGACTGGCCATTGATGCTTCGCGCGCCAGCCTGGTGCGCTATCATTTCCAGACCGCCCTGGACGCAGCAGCCTTGGCTGTGGGCAGTACATACAAACCGCATGACGAACTGGAGACCATGGCGCAGGCCTATGTTCGCAAGAACTTCATTGTCGAAGGGACGACAATCAACAGAATCCGACTGATCGACAATGGTCAGGAACTGACCCTGTCCGGCAATTTCACCATGAATACCTATTTCATGGGGCTGATCGAGCGCGGCACACTCGATGTGAGCAATGCGACCGAAGTGAAACGCGCCGGAGGCGGCCTGCTGGTCACGATGGTGCTGGACAATACCGGCTCGATGGCGGGCTCACGCATCGCCAGTTTGCGCGAGTCATCCCAGGCGCTGGTCAACGAGTTGTTCAGTGAGGAGAACAATACAGAAGATCTTCGCGTCGGTATCGTGCCCTATGCCGCTTCAGTGAATCCCGGCTCGGAAGCCGAATATCTACTCAGCCCATTCGATCTGTCCGTGCTCGACCTGGACAACGCACTGGGCTGGCATGGCTGTGTGTTCGAACGTTCCGGGCTGTTGAGCACCCTGACCGATCTTGCTCCGAGCGTCCTTGGTGGCTACTGGACACCCTATATCTATCCGCCAGGCCCGGACAATAACTTCAATTGGGGTGATGAGGACTCTGCGAACGAGAGCTATCAGAGCAACTCCGGCACCGGACCAAATCTTGGTTGCCCTACTCCGATCGTTCCGCTGACCAACAGCAAGGGGACGCTGGATGCTGCGATCGCCAACATGAAGCATTGGAACCGCGGCGGCACACTGACCGATATCGGCATGGCCTGGGGTATCCGCGTCATGACACCGGGTAACCCTTTCAATGAAAGCGCGGAAATCGACCCCATCACGACAGGCAGCGATACACCGACATCGCTGTGGGATAGCTCGCGCTGGCGTAAGGCCATCGTGCTGATGACCGATGGTGAGAGCCAGTTCTATGATGGCTATCACTCAGATGATCATGACTCCGATATTACCGGGTATGGTCGAGAGGGTACCGGCGTTGCATTCGAGCTATATGGCAGCTCGGCATCGCGTTCGGAGATCAACACCAATATCGCCTCATTGTGCCAACAGGCGAAGGATATGGGGATTATTGTTTATACAGTTGTCTTCACCTCCAGCGTCGGCACGGACACACGGACAATGTACGAGGAATGCGCCTCTGATCCCGGTAAATACTGGTATGCGCCAGACAGCGATGCTCTGGCCAACACATTCGAGCAAATTGGCTCGGACCTCTCCCGCCTGCGCATCACGCGCTAATTCGGGAACTCCCCAGCTGCCCCGCCCTCTTTAAGTTGAGGGCGGGGCAGTCTATATTCGGGTTGTCCTTCGGGACTATGGCGATAAACGCGCGTGTAATAAGCGGTTCGGACCCGGGGGCGGTACCCGGCGGCTCCACCATTCATGCTGGTCATTGGGCGGTTGGCATGGGGCCGAAACAGGATCGACGGACGTGTAAAGACGATGCCTTCGCCCGCATGAGCCGCGTTAGAAGCTCATTTCACATAGTTGCCAATGACAACTTTGCTGAAGGTGAACTGCTCGCTGCGTAAGCAGTGCGTGGATTACCGCACTTAACTCCTAGGGCATCAGCGCCTTAGGCGGGGCCCGGAGGCGCCTGGCAACAGAAGCCTCCACCTTCCCCTACTGTTTGTGATGGCCACCTGGCCTGCAGCCACTTAGGGCGTCGGCGCGGCTTCGACGTCCTCGCGGCCCCCCTCGACCGGACTTATGACCATGTCCTCTTCATTCGACACGGTGTTTTCCAACATGGGCGACGGCTCTAATTCCACGACAGGCTCTTCCGGCAATCCGACAATTGTTATTTCGTCCAGGATGCGCTGGGCCCCGTCCACCTTGTCCATCACCCACATCATGTACCGCGTGTCGACATGGATCGCGCGTGTGGTCTGCGGGTCGAAATCCCAGTCTGAATTGACGCTGTCGAGCGTGCCATCGAACAAAAGCCCAACCAGTTCCCCGCGCGCATTCAGCGTGGCAGAGCCGGAATTGCCGCCGGTGACATCCAGGTCCGACAGAAAGTTCACCGCCACAGTGCCAAGCTGCTCATCTCCATAGCGGCCATGGTCGCGCGTGGCGATTGCTTTCAGCTGCGCCTGTGGGGCATTGAATGGCGCTTCACCGGTATCTTTCTCAGCGATCTCTTCCAGCGTGGTGAAGGGCAATCCCTCACCACTGGCAGGAGGCATGATCGTGCCATAGGAGGCCCGCAAGGTAGAGTTGGCATCGGGATAGGCCGTCGAGCCCTGATCTGCCTGCCAGATGCGAATCGCCTGCATATAGGCTGGTCGCAGACGCAGCATACGGCCTTTCAGCTCTTCTTCAGCCTCTTCCATCGCCCGATCGTTGTCATACAGGGCAACGGCAAGGCGCATGAAGGGATCCTCGCTGGCTTCCAGTGTGGCGGCATCCGCTTCCATCAGCGCAAGGCGTGTGTCGAGATCGTCAAGTTCGCTAATGGCGTAAAACCCATCCAGCCGGGCCGCGAGAGAGCGCATATCCGGCGCGCTGTTCAGCCCCATGAAGCCATCATAGGCCGGGACACGCGCCGCGCTTGGCTGGTGCATGTAGCGGTCCAGGAACAAGAGCCATTCCGCCTTGTCGACAACCGGATCGAAGCGTCTTTCAATCGCCTCCATGGACTGGCGGAAGAAGGCCATGTCACGCTCCTGAAAGCCTGGCTCGCGTTCCGCATCGGGCAACTCGCGTTCTCTCGCCAGGCGATAGAGCTTGCGCGCAGCACTCAAGAGCTGTGGCCGGCGGACATGATCATACCAGAAGGCCCGGCGGTCTGCCGCCGCGATCTGCTCGCTTAGCATGTCCAGCAGGGTGATTGCCTGGGCCGTATCTGCATCACCTTGCTCGATGATCCAACTGGCCAGCGCTTGCTCGCGCTCGGCACGACGGTCCAGGAGGCCGACACGTTCGGCGCCTTCAATCTGACCACCGAGATTCTTCATGAAATTGTTCAGGCTGGCGAGCCGGGCCTCATATTTGATGCGCGCATCGCTGCCTTCCGGCGCGGTCTCTTCTATGACGGCAATCCAGTCTTCCAGAAGCCCCTGCCAGGCCGGATAGGTCCAGGAAAAGGTATTGCGCACTTCAGCCAGACGAGCATAGCGCGAGGTGCGGCCAGGATAGCCGAGCACCATGACGAAGTCGCCTTCGTTCAGGCCGCCGCCCGAGACTGTCAGGGAATGTGCTGGCTGGTAGGGAATATTGGCTTCGCTATAGTCTGCGGGACTGCCATCCGGGCCGACATAGGCGCGGTAAAAGGCAAAGTCCCCGGTATGGCGCGGCCACATCCAGTTATCGACATCCCCGCCATATTTGCCGATCGAATCCGCTGGCGCATAGACAAGACGCACATCGCGGATCTCCAGCCTGTCGATCAGCTTGTACTCTGCCCCACCATAGAATGACGCTACCTGGCAGCGATGGCCATCACGCGCTTCACATTCGGCAATGATGGCCTTGCGGCGCGCTTCTATCTCTGCATGCACATCGCGGCCCCGGGTGAAAGCGCCCAGTCCGATCCGCATCCGGCTCGTCACATCCTGAACAGACTGGGTAACATAGACCCGAGAGCCGGGCGCGGCGGGCAACTCCTCAGCCAGGCTTTCCGCAAGAAACCCGTCTTCAAGATAGTTCTGCTCGGCGGTGGAATTGTACTGTATGGAGCCGCGCGCACAGTGGTGATTTGTGACCGCCAGCCCCTGCCCAGAGACGAAGGAGGCAGTGCAATTGCCGAGCGAAATCACCGCCCCCATCGGAAAAGCGGTCAATTCAGTGAGGCTCTCAGGCTCAAGCTCCAACCCGGTTTCTGTAAGATCTGCGGCAATTTCCGGCAGTTGGTCCGGTGTGAACATGCCCTCCTTGGCCGAGGCGGACCCTGGGGTCGCCAAGATCAGCGCCAGAGCAAAAATGTGAGAACGGGACATGATTGCAGCCTCCTGAGCCTCCCAAGCCTATCGTGTTCAGATGAATTCTCAATCGCAGATCTGAAGCCCGTTTTCCTGTAGGCGTTACAGAAATGGCGTTAAAATGAAGCCAGTGCGTTGGATTTTCAGACAATATGCCAGAACGACCTGGCTATGTGGAAACTGTGCGAAATTCTAATCGTGATCGCTTTTGTCAAAAAAGCACTACGCTTGATGGTAGACCAACCTTATATGGCTCGCAGATTGACGTGAACGCACATGGTTGGAGAGTTCCACAACTGCGTGCTCGCTCAAGTCGCGAAGCACGTTGTGTAGCAGGCAACC